>JANMAO010000246.1:0-4339 GCA_031359875.1 Lysobacter sp. | reverse complement strand
GGAAGAACAGCAGCATGCCGACCGCAATCAGCGCCAGCCCGAACCATTGTGCGGCGCGAAAGTGCTCGCCGAACACCCAGATGCCACCCAGCCCCATCAGCAGCGGCGCCAGCTGGATCAACAGCTGCGCATTGGCGGGGGTCGTGTGCTGCACGCCGAGCAGGTAGAACACGTAGTTGCCCAGCAACAGCAGCCCTGCCGCGGCCAGCATCCACCAGTGGCGGCGCGACAGCCCTCCGTAGCCGCGCAGTCCCCCACGCAGCCCGAGCCAGGCCGCGGTGACCAGCGCGGCGACCAGGAACCGGAACCACGTCAGGGTGATCGGGTCGAGGATCTCCAGCGCGACCTTCAAGGCGATCGGCAAGGTCGCCCAGAACAGCGCGGTCGCCAACGTCAGGCCTAAACCCAGACGCCAGCGCCCGGAGGCTTGGTGCAATGCCATGTCGCAATTCCAGGGCGGGGCGGGGCATGCTGGCATCGCCGGAGCCTGGCGACAAATGCATTCAGCATCTGGTCGACGATCCTGGAAAGGTTAAGCACGGATTCAACGCGGCCGGCGGATGCTGGCGGCGTTCTCACAGGGGCACGCTCATGATCCGCAATCGGCTTCTTCCCGCACTGACCGCCGGACTCGCAGTCGCGCTGCTCGGTGGCTGCGTGAGCGACTACCAGTACCGTGGCGGCACCGGCGGCGACTACTACTACGGCCAGCCCTCGGTCGAATACCGGGATTACGGCTACGGCGGGTATGGCGACCCGTATGGCGGCGGTTACGGCGGCGGGTACGGTTATCCGGGGGGTGGCTGGAGCGGCAGCATCGGTTATGGCTCCGGCTATGGAAGCCCATACGGCTACGGTGGCTACGGCTATCCCTACGGTTACGGTGGCTCCGGCTATCCCTACGGGCGCCCGCCCGTCATCGTGATCCGCCATCACCATCACCATCACAATCATGACGGCGACGACAACGATGCAGACGACCAGCCGGCTGGCCAGCCAGCAGTCCAGCCGCGGCGCGATCCGGATGACCTGCGTCGTGCGCAATTGCCCGGGCCGCTGCCTTCCATCCAGTCGCCGCGGCCAATGGTGATGCCGATGCCTTCCCCGCGGCAGGAGCGCGGGGACGAATCGCGGATGCAACGAGCGATGCCGCAGCGAGCGGCGCCTCGCCGCATGCCGCAGGAACGAGACGACGGTCGCAACCCCACCCCATGAGTGCTTGCGCTGACCATCCCACGGATGCAAGCTAACGGCCACGATTGACCGCTTACGTCGCATTTCGACGTTACTCGGATCGTATCTATGTCGACCCCCGGCGGGGATTCCCGGATCCCCCCTGTTCCGCACCTCGCCGGGTGTCGGCGCCTCACTCTCCCAGGCTGAACCAGTCAGCTTGCCCACCACCCCGGTGTGGCAAGCAATCTGATGGGCGTCGTAATTTGCTGCCCCCAATAGCTTCGGCGAAGTGCGCGTACCCCATCCTGACGCTTGCCATCGCCTCCGTTGGCACGCTTCCTGCGTCTCGTCCCATGCACCCGGCGTGGCAGACGTCAGTGGCGTCGACTGGAATGGAACAGGGCTGGTCGCGCGCACGTCGGGGAAGCCGGGGCCGAATGTCGGGGGACATTCGGCCCTTTTTTTTGGCGCGCCGATGCCGGCAACGGGCGCGCGATAATGGCGGCATGAGCATGCTGTCATGAGCCAGCCGTCATGAGCCAGCCGTCATGAACCAATCTTCATGAACCCATCGTTCTACCGCTACGACGTGATCGTGATCGGCGGCGGCCACGCCGGCACCGAAGCCGCGCTGGCGTCGGCGCGCACCGGTGCGCGCACGCTGCTGCTCACGCACAACGTCGAGACCGTCGGCGCGATGAGCTGCAATCCGGCCATCGGCGGGATCGGCAAGGGTCACCTGGTCAAGGAGATCGATGCGCTTGGCGGGATCATGGCCAAAGCGGCCGACGCCGCCGGCATCCAGTGGCGCCGGCTCAATGCGTCCAAGGGCCCGGCGGTGCGCGCGACGCGCTGCCAGGCGGACCGCGCGCTGTATCGCGCCTTCATCCGCAAGGCGGTCGAAACCCAGCCCAACCTGACGCTGTTCCAGGCGGCAGTCGACGATCTCGTCATCGAGGCCGATCGCGTGCGCGGCGCCATCACGCAAACTGGCCTGCGTTTCGACGCGCCGGCAGTGGTGTTGACCGCCGGCACCTTCCTGGCCGGCAAGATCCATGTTGGCGACACCCAGTACGCCGCCGGTCGCGCCGGTGATCCACCGGCGACGGCGCTTGCACACAAATTGCGCGACGGTCCGTTCTTGGTCGATCGCCTCAAGACCGGCACCCCGCCGCGCCTCGACGGCCGCACCCTGGATTATTCGGTGATGGACGTGCAGCCGGGTGACGATCCGCGGCCGGTGTTTTCCTTCCTCGGCTCGCGCGACGACCATCCGCGCCAGGTGCCGTGCTGGATCACCCACACCAGCGAGCGCACCCACGACATCATCCGCGGCGCGCTGCATCGCTCGCCGTTGTACAGCGGCCAGATCGAAGGCGTCGGCCCGCGCTACTGCCCGTCGATCGAGGACAAGGTGGTGCGCTTCGCCGGGAAGACGTCGCACCAGATCTTCGTCGAACCCGAAGGCCTGGACGTGGCCGAGATCTATCCCAATGGCATCTCGACTTCGCTGCCGTTCGACGTGCAGCTGGATCTGGTGCGTTCGATCCGCGGTTTCGAGCGAGCGCATATCACGCGTCCGGGCTACGCGATCGAATACGACTTCTTCGATCCGCGCGGGTTGAAGGCGTCGCTGGAAACCAAGGCCGTCAGCGGTCTGTTCTTCGCCGGCCAGATCAACGGCACCACCGGCTACGAGGAAGCCGCCGCACAAGGCCTGATCGCGGGACTCAATGCCGCGCGCTGCGTGCATGAACAAACCGCGTGGTCGCCGCGCCGCGACCAGGCTTACATCGGCGTGCTGATCGACGACCTGATCACCCAGGGCACGCTGGAGCCATACCGGATGTTCACCTCGCGCGCCGAATACCGGCTGCAACTGCGCGAGGACAATGCCGACCTGCGCCTGACCGCGATCGGCCGCGAGCTTGGCCTCGTCGACGACGTGCGCTTTGCGGCCAGCGAGCGTAAGCGCGACGCGATCGAACGCGAAAACGCGCGACTCGCGTCGGTCTGGGCGACCCCGAACAATGCGCTCGGACGCGAGCTCGCGGAGACGCTCGCCCTCGACATCAGTCGCGAAACCAGCATGCTCGACCTGCTCAGGCGGCCTGAACTCGACTACGCGCGCTTGCTGACGGTGCCATCGCTGGCGCCGGCGGTCGACGATCCCGCCGTCGCCGAACAGGTCGAGATCGGCATCAAGTATTCCGGCTATCTCGATCGCCAGCGCGACGAAATCGCGCGCCAGCAGCGGCACGAAACCGCGGTGATCCCGGCCGGCTTCGACTACGTCGGCGTACGCGGGCTCTCAACGGAAGTGCAGCAGAAGCTTGAGCGCGTGCGCCCCGAAACGGTGGGGCAGGCGCAGCGTATTCCGGGCATGACCCCGGCGGCGATTTCGCTGCTGCTCGTCCATCTTGCCCGCGACCGGCGCAGCCGCGTCGCATGAGTTGGCAAGCGTGTTTCACGGCGCGCGGCGGCGCGTTGAGCAGTGCGGCAGGCGAGTCTTGTCGCGGCGCGGTCCATCTCGCCCGCGACCGACGCAGCCGCGTCGCCTGACGGATTGGCAGCCGGAGCGCACCGCGCGCGCGACGCGATCACGCATCGCCTGCAGTGCGCGCTTCTACAATGCTTGCCGCGATTCAATGGAGATGACGATGCAATCCACCAGCAAACTCGTTTGGTTGCTGCTGCCGCTGACCGTGCTCGGTTGCCAGCGTACGCAGCAGACCAACGCGACCGGTCCGGCCAGTACCGCCAGCAGCGGCAACGCGCGCCACGACTGGTTGCTGCCGTCGTCGCCAGGGGCGTCCGAACCCGATCTGGTCGCCACGCCGGACGGGCGCCTGTTGCTGAGCTGGATCAACAACGTGCCCGGCCGTCGCAACGCGCTGCAGTTCGCGGCGTGGGGCAGTGATGGCCACTGGCAAAGCGCGCCACGCACGATCGTGGTCGGTGACTCGCTGCTCACCGATGCCGCCAACACCCCGCATATCGCCACCACCACCGACGGCGCGTTGTGGGTGCACTGGCTGCAGAAAACCGGCGGCGCTGGCGAGGCCGCCGACGTGATGCTCAGCCGCTCCGCGGACGGCGGCTTCAACTGGAGCCCGCCGGCCAGGGTCAACACGGCTGTCGGCAGCGGCGCGTCCGGTTTTGC
>JANMAO010000222.1:0-9321 GCA_031359875.1 Lysobacter sp. | reverse complement strand
GGTCAGGTACTGCGAGCCGAACTGCGCCGGCGGCGGCAAACCCGGGAACTGCCTGTTCGCGGCATAACACACGGGGTAGTGCGCCACGTGGGCCTTGAACTGCCTGCCGCCGCCGAACATCCCGGCATAGAGCAGCTCGGATGTCTCCAGACTGATTACACCGCCCCAGGAGAAGCCGAGCACGCCGATGCGCTCCGCGTCGATGTCCGGTTGCATGGCCAAATACGCCAGCGCCGAGAAAGCGTCAGGATAGGTCAGGATCGGCGCCTTGGGCCGGTCCGCCGCAGAGGTCACGCCGCGCGCCTCCCACATGTCGATTTGCAGTGTCGCGATGCCTGCCTCGTTGAGTGCGGCTTCGTAGAAGTCGCCGCGCGCATCGACACCGGACGAGCCGTGCAGGATCACTACCGCGGGCCACTTGCGGCCGCGGCCGTCTGCACAACCGTGATGGCCGTCACCCGACTCCGGCAGGCTCAACTTGCCCTTGATCGTCAGGGGCCGGGAGGGCACGAGGAGGTTGGGCGAGCTGAACTGAATGAACGAGATTCGTGGCAAGGCGTTGCGGCCGCACCCGCCCGGCTCGGCGCGCGCCGCCGTGATGGTGATGCTCAAGGCCAGCGCGACCAGCGCTCGACACATGATGGCAAGTGGTGACATGTCTCCTCCGTGCGGGGGCGTTCTATGGACGTGATCCGGATCGTGCAGATCCGGCGTGGATTGAGCGCGGCGAGCCGCACAGCGTCGACTGTGAGCCAAGCGGCTGCGTTGTCAACGCGAACTGTCCCGACCCCGGCCGCGACAGCGTGTTCCTGCGCGCAAGGCCCTGCCTGGGGTCGCCGCAGAAAACGGAAAAGGTAGTAGGTGAAGCCGGTTGCGGAGGCCGCAGTCGCCTGAACTCGTTGATGTGGACAGCGCTTTGGAGATTTCCGAACAGATTGAGATCTGATCAAGACACTGTGCAGGCCGCCCGATAGTCGAAACGAAACGAGACCATTGGGCGGCACATGTCCAAGTCCTACAACCCGGTTCGCCGCGGCTCGGACCCGGCGGAATGATGTCATGGCCAGCCAGGCCCTCACGCCGAGAGGCAGCTTGGTGGCAGGAGTTGCGAACTCACGCTACCGGCCATTATGAAAAGGTCGCAGTTATGACAAGTGCCCGTCACGCAGGCGCCACTTTTCCCTCGGTAGGCAAGCATTTCGGCCTTGATGTGCTTCACATAACTTCGCCGTCGCGGGGCTTGGCGGCCTGCACGCCACGTGCGGCTCGATGACGAGCCTGAGCGCGGAGGAGGAGCACGTCTGCATAGTGGAGATGCGCCATTGACGAACCGACCCGGCGAGTGGCTCTCGGTGTCGGCACCGCAGGTGTCGTCAAACGCAGCGTCGAACTTATGAGTAGTTCTGGCACGCCGCGCTACCTGGCGTACGAGGCGTGAGCAGCCACGCAGGCGAACGAACTTTTCATAACTGCGACCTTTTCATAATGGCCGTTATGAAACGCTTTTCATAACGGCCAGGAGCGGGTACTCTTGACCGTCCGGTTCGGTCGCTACCATCAGTGACTCGCAGTTGCTGGCACGCCGCCAAGACCTTTGAATTCGGCCGATCCATTTGGCTTCTGGTGCATTGCCATTATCTGTGGCGGCGACACGATTCTGTTCGACAGCCGGCCAATGCCGTCGATCTCAACCTCGATCAAATCATCTGCTACAAGCGATCGCCGAGGCGACATGAATTCGCCGCAACCCCAGGGGGTGCCTGTGAGCACAATGTCACCAGGTTCGAGCGTGAAGCAGTTTGAACAGAAGGCCAGCAGTTCATCTACCGGAAAGATCATCTCGGTGGTTGACGAGTTCTGCACGAGCTCGCCATTCAGCAGAGTTCGCAGCTCGAGTGCCTGTATCTTCGGCAATTCGTCGGGAGTGACGATGGAGGGGCCCAGCGGGCAAAAGCCATCGAAGCTGTTGCCCCGCACCCACTGGCCGTCGCTGAACTGCACGTCGCGCGCCGACAGGTCGTTGGCGACCGTGTAGCCGAAGACGAACTCAAGCGCTTGATCTCGTGGCACATGACGCATTTGCCGGCCGACCACGACAGCCAACTCAACTTCCCAGTCGACTCGCGTGGTCACGGCAGGATCGACAACTACCGCATCGTCCGGCCCGGTGATGCTGGAAGGAAACTTCGCGAAGATCAGTGGTACCTTGGGCTCTGCCATTCCGGTCTCGCGGATGTGATCACGGTAGTTAAGCCCGACCGCAACAATCTTGCCCGGAACGATGGGGGCCAGCAATCGATGCTCGTCCAGACGACCCAACGCAGCGTCAGCGTCGCCCATCTTTCGCAAATCCATTTCGCGTCCGAGAGCGGGTACGCCTGCGAGCTTGAACAGCCGATCCTCGGGATCCACTGTCACGTGCATGGGGCCGAAGCCGGCGTCGATTCTGAATACTCGCATATGACTCAATACTGTTCGCATAGAACACATTTCGAGTTTTCAAGGCGGGTTTTCGCGAATGTCGGCTACCTATGAGAAGGAGCCGCAAGTGACCTGCTGGTGCAGGCCAAATTGCCTTAAGCGAACGGTATTGGCATATGACTGCTCCACAATGCTTCGTTGATGAGGTCACGGACATATGCAGCGTCCGCGACGGCGTTGCTATTGCCTCGAAAGTCATCCGGTGAGCCGGTACAGCCACACCGCCGTGCCATGAAAAATGGCCTGCCGCTCCCGATCCGAATAGCCCGCCAGCGAAAGAGAGACCGTGTTGATCAGGGTGCCGTAGTCGGTCCACAGCTTCTCGATCGGAAAGTTGCTCCCAAAGAGGCACCTCGTCGGACCGAAGATTTCGACCGTCTGCTCGATGACGGGCTGCCACAACGACAGCTCGCAACGCCGAGCAAAGGTTCCCAGGCCCGACAGCTTGACCACCACATTGGGCCTGAGCGCGAACGCGCGCAGCCCCGCTGCCCACTGGGCGCGGGCTGCGGCAGTTGCGTCAGCCGGCATGCCGGCGTGCAACAGGACGAAGACGATGTCGGGGTGGGCGTCGACGAGGACCAGCGCACTGTCGAACTGCGATGGGAAGACCTGCAATTCAAAATGTAGCCCTCGCGCACCGACGGCCCGCAGTCCGCGTTGCCAGGCCGGCTCCAGCATCGTGGTCGGCGAGGCCGCGAACCGGTATCGCGGATCTTCATGCCAATGCAGTTGCTGCCGGATACCGCGTATTGGCGCCACAGAAATTTGGCGATCCAACAGATCGGCCACGCGTGGGTGGTGCAAGTCCGCGAAGGCAACAACAGCCTGCACCAACCCGTGGCGACTGCCTTCCTCTGCGGCCCATTGCGCTTCCCAGACTTCATCGCCCGGCGCCAGATTGACCTGGATATAGACCGATCCAATGACGCCATGCGGTGCCGCATCGGAGGCGAATTCCGCGATGTCGTAGTCGCGCCGCAGCGTGTCGTAGTCACCGAAGATGCGCGGATGCATCGAGCCCTGGAGCCAGGGCGTACGGTCGAAGCGCCAGATGTGGTGATGGGCGTCGATGATTTTCATGCGCCGCCTTCGTTCAGCAAGGAAAGGGCTGCGACGCGAACCGGACTTGGCTGGTCAAACGCCATCAGTGCAGCCTCGAAAGCCGCCACGGTCTGCAGCATCGACAGCGTGGAGACAGGGAAGTCCGCCCGACCTTCCGCCGCGTCAGCAAAGCAGTCAAGCAGCTCGCCAACAGCCAATTCCGGGCTGTGCGACTCGGTGGTCGCGCGTTCACCGGTGACATGCAATTCCAGTTCGCCGAATTGGCGCAGTTCGGCCCAACCCCGAGTGCCAAATACGGTGACCCTAAAACAGTCCGGCACGCCACGTACACACCCCAGCGTACCCGTGGCCCCGCTGCCGAAGCGCAGCAGCAGCGACAACGCATCGACCGGCACGTCTGCGCCCAAAGGCCTGATCAACTGCCCACGTACTTCGGCCACCGGTCCGGCCAGATGGATCAGTGCGTCCAGCATGTGCAAGCCAGGACCGGTCATACCGGCGCCTGGCGCCTGATCAGTTGAACTGCGCCAGCCGCCGCTGAGGCCACGCGTCATCGTGTCGTTGGCATAGTGGCCTTCGAGGTGCATCAGTTCACCCAATGAACCGGTGACGACCAGTGTGTGGAGCCGCTGCATCGCGGGTAGCCTTCGCCGGTCAGTGCCCAGCCCCAACACTACACCCGCCCGCAGGCATGCACGCACCGCGCGCTCGGCATCGCGCAGGCTCAAGGCCAACGGCTTCTCACTGAAGACCGCGCGTCCGGCCGCTGCGCAAGCAACGATCTGCTCGACGTGAAGCGTATGCGGTGTTGCCAGGACCACGGCATGAATGTCGGGATGCGTCAGCACCGCGTCGAGGCTGTCCAGCAGTTGCAGCCCACGCGCTTCTGCGAACTCCCTGACTGGCTCGGGATTGCGCACGAAAGCGTGGGTGAAGCGCAAGGGCGCGTCGCGTCCGTGCACGGCATCAACCATGACTTGGCCCCACCAGCCCAAGCCCACGATGGCGGTGCGAAGCATTGCAGCTCAGCTCAGGCGGGCGAGCTTCGGATCGAGTGGGTCCGGCGTGTAGCCGTCCGCCACCCAGAATCGCATGGCGTGAATATCGCGCTTGGCAATCTTCCAGATCCCCTGCGTCCGAACAAACTCGTCGTGATAGCTCACAGGGGCCAGCAGCATGCGGCCATCGCTGAACCAGTGGAAGCAAGGAATCTGGCAAGTTCCTTTGGCTGAGTCCGCACCCGTGAACGCGATGCGCACATTGCCCACGCTGTGCTGCGTGCCGACGTATCCGTAAGCGCTGAAATATGCGCGCACGGCGGCCGCCACGCCGTCTGGGCCACCGGGCCCCAGCGGCGACGATTGGCCCTGTGGGCCTGCCAGGAACAGGCGCAGCCTGGCGTCGGGAGTCAGACACTGCGCCAGGGTGCTGGCTGCCTCGGCAAGCGCCGTGTCGGCGCCGCCAGCCGTTGCGGGGTTGTTGCCCAGGATATCGACGGCCGCAGCGTAGACATAGGTGCAGTCGGCAATCGCCAGACGGTCCGTGGCGCGGCCAGGAGCCTCATCGGATTTGACGGCAAAGTCATTTGTCATGTTCAACTCCGGTCGCGTTACATGGTTGAGAACTGCTTCTCCACGGCCTTGTGGTCCGCCTTCCAGGCCGTGTACAGCCCAGAAGACATCGCATCGGGAAAAATGTCCTCACGCGACTCGAGCAGCCCGCGCATGACCGCGTCAGCAATGTCTGCCGGGCTGGTCTTGGGCATGTCGACACCCGCCAGCATGTCGGTGTCCACAGCGCCTGGGAAGACGCCGTAAACCTCAATCTTGCGGCTGGCCAGATTGGCTCGCATCGACTGCGTCAGGGACCACGCTGCGGCTTTCGACGCGTTGTAGACGCCCAGGCCCGGCATGCTGGCCAAAGCCACCAGGGTCAAAAGATTGACGATGGCGCCACCGCCGTTTTTCTCGATCACCGGCGCGAAGGCACGCGACATACCCAGCGTGCCGTAGAAATTGGTGGAGAAGTTGCGTTCGAATGCCGTCATCGGTGCCTCCATCACGCCGCCAAAGTCGAGCACGCCGGCGTTGTTGATGAGCAGCGTTACGTCCGCAGCCGCAGCGGAAAGCGCGGTGACCGAGGCTGCATCGGAAACGTCAACTTGCAGCCCAACAAGGCGCGGATCGCTGGGCAGTTGCGCCAACTTGTCAGCGCTGCGCGCAGTGGCGTACACCTTCTTGGCGCCGGCCTTCAAGAGGGCCTGAACAAGGGCGCGGCCGATGCCGCGGTTGGCGCCGGTAACGAGTGCGACTTGAGATTCCAATTTCATGATTTGAAGCTCCTGGGTATGCCGTGGTAGCGGCTGAGGTGTCCGCATCACGCGGACGGGATATGGTTTAGGAATACAGCTTGGCGATGGCAACAATGTTCTCGTGCCCGAAGCCAGCGTCGTGCGCCTGGTCCAGACGCGCCTTGACGGCCGCTGTCAGTGGCACGCCGGTAGCCCCATTCGCAGCCGACGCGATGACGTAGCCCAGGTCCTTGGCAATTAGGTCCACAGGTGCCATCGGTGCGAAGTTGCCGGCCAGCATCAGCGCGGCGGAACCCGCGGCGGCAGGGCTGGTGACCGGCATGGCGCGCAATGCGTCCAACGACCGCTGCACGTCCAGTCCTGCATGGCGCAGCAGGCTCAGCTGCTCTGCTATCGCAACGACCTGCGTCGCGAACAAGGCATTCACAGCCAGCTTGAGCCAGGCGCCGCTGCCGCTGGGACCGACATGATGTACGGCAGCACTCAGCGGCGTCAGCACAGGCTTGAGCCTGTCAACGCGCTGCTGATCCCCGCCAACCATGAAAATCAGTTGACCCGCTTCTGCCTGCGGTCTCGAACCCGCCACCGGCGCATCGACTAAGGCCTGCCCGCGCGCCGCCAGCGCCGCACTCAGTTCGGCGATCCAGGCGGGTGACAGCGTGCTGGACTCGACGGCGATCGCATCGTCTGCAAGTGCCTGGGCTGCGCCATGAATCGGGTCCAGCCAGACGTGACGCGATGCTGGGTCGTCATACACCATGGACCACACGATCTGCGCGCCCTCGGCTGCCTGGCGCGGTGTCGCCGCGCTACGGGCGCCGGCGGCGACCAGGGCGTTGGTCGCCTCGGACGTGCGGTTCCAAACCGTCAACTCGTGGCCGGCCTCGAGCAAGTGTTTGGCCATGCGTTGACCCATGGCGCCGAGGCCGAGAAAGCTGATGCGGGTCATGTTCAAGATCCTTTGGTTGCTGGGGAGATTTCGCCCCAGCGCTGGCCGGGCTGCCACGGACATAGTGTTCCGCTGCAGCGCCAGCACCAACAGCATCGGGCGCTCAATGGGTCGTTGCTGAATCAGCACGAATATCGACGGGCGACGTGCCGTCGCTACAGTGCGTCCCCATGGACATCCAACAGCTGCGTGTTTTCGTCGCGATCGTCCGCCTGGGCAGCTTCGCTGCGGCTGGGCGGCAACTTGATCTCGCCCCGTCAGTGGTGACGCGGCTGGTCGCATCGCTGGAAAGCGAGCTCGGCGTGAGGCTGATGCAGCGCAGCACACGCAAGCTGTCGCTGACCGACGCTGGCGTCGGGTACTTCGAGCAGGTGCGGGGCTTGCTCGACGGGCTGGATCATGCGGGCGACGAGGCTCGCAACACCAGTGGAGGTGTCCGCGGAACGGTGCGCATCACCACTTCGGTGGCTTATGGCCAAACGGTGATCGTGCCCCTGCTTCCCGCATTGCACGAGCGGCATTCCGAACTCGAGATCGATTTGCTCCTGACCGACGCGGTGGTCGACATGGTTGCCGACAGGGTGGACCTCGCTTTGCGCCTGGGCCCTGTTGTTAACACATCGCTAGTGGGCGGGCCGCTGCACAATGTGCGCTACCGCGTTGTGGCCAGCCCGGCCTATCTGCTGCGGCATGGCCGGCCCCGTGTGCCCGCCGATCTCGCGGCCTGTGACTGTCTGCGCTTTCCATTGCCTGGTTTCCGCACGCAGTGGAAATTCCGCAGCGCCAACAGCGCGCTTCAGACCGTCGACGTCAAGGGCTGGCTGGTTCTGTCGACCGCACTGGCGCTGCACCGCGCGTCACTGGATGGACTGGGCCCCGCCTTGTTGGCGGACTGGCTGGTTGGCCGCGACATTGCGTGCGGCAGCTTGATCGATTTGTTCCCCGACCAAGAGGTCACAGCGACTGACTTTGAAAGCAAGGTGTGGCTGCTCTATGCATCGCGAGCGCATCTGCCTCGCCGGGTGCGGGAGGTGATCGGCTTCTTGAAGGAACAGATTTGAGTTCCACTGCCCCAAGTTCTTGAATGTGTCCGAGTGCTTACAGGTCAGACGGTCGCGCTTCACTGGCAACTAAGCGGCAGCGAGTCTGAGTAGCTGTAGTACCGCTCAGGGTCGGCAGCGCCAGTTCGTGACTATCGGATGCAGCCGTTCGGCCGCGAAATTGTCGCGGCCGTCGGTCGGAACGCGCGAACGACCGGAATCGCCAACTCTGATTTGCTCGACGGCTTCGGCGAAGGTTAGGTTCCAAGGTGGACCGGTCGTTCGCCCAGAAAACGACCACAGGCTCCTTTGGGTCGTGAGCCAGTCTTGACCGACCCCATTCGAATGGCAGCAACCCGTCCGCCGCGAACCCTCAACCCGAAGACTCGTACGGCCGGCGCCGATGAATCTTCAACGCCCGCCTGCGCGCCGTCACTCGGGCCGCACGCCTGCCCCACACCGCCTCAACCCAGGTAGGTCTTGATGACCGCCGCATCGTCAAGCTCTGCCCAGCCGCGTTCCACCGTCTCGCGCAGCCTGGCGAGCGCCGCGTCGCCCAGCGGCGTCGGGTGCGCGACGCTGGCGGCCAGGGCGGTGGCCAGGCCAACGTCCTTCGTCAGGATGTGCGCGGCTGCGCGCGCCGGGCTGTAGTCTTGCGCGAGCGCACGCGCCATGCGGTCTTCGAAGATCCAGGACGCGCCGCTCGACGCGCTGATGATCTCGAACATCGCGCGCGGGTCCAGTCCGAGCCGGGCGGCGAGTGCGAGCGCTTCGGCGCCGGCCACGAGGTTGATGCCGGCGAGCAGGTTGTTGACGAGCTTGGCCTTGGCCGCGTCGCCGATCGTCTCGCTGACGACGAAGCGCTTGCCGGCCAGATCGGCGAGCAGCGGTTGCCACGGCGCCAGCGTGGCCGCAGGCGCGGCGAGCATCATGCTCATCGTGCCGGCGAGTGCGCGGGCCGGGCCGCCGGAGATCGGCGCGTCGATGGTCGCGAGGCCGTGCGCGGCGAGCCGCCCGGCGAATTGCACCGTGTCTTGCGGGGCGATCGTGGAGCACAGCATCACGGTCCTGGCGCCGCCCGCGGCGTGGATCACGCCGTCGGCGCCGAACAGCACCGCGTCGATCTGCTGCGCGTTGACGACGACCACGATCGCGATGTCGGCCTGCGCCGCCAGCGTGCGCGGCGAGTCGCACACCGTCAGGCCCGCCGCGCGCGCCGCGTCGTCGGCGCCCTCGCGCACATCGCGGCTGCACACGCGGTAGCCCCGGGCGTGCAGGTTGCGGGCCATCGCCAGGCCCATGGCGCCGACGCCGATGATGCCCACGGTGTTCATTGCTGCGCCTTCCGGTCGAACGGGAATCGGCCGATTGTGCCGCCGCGCGGGGCGCCGTTCGCCGCGACGCTCAGCCACTGAACCCGACCTTGTGGATCGGCGTTGCGAACTCCATCCGGCTGCCGAACGGGTTCCAGCACG
>JANMAO010000207.1:0-1917 GCA_031359875.1 Lysobacter sp. | reverse complement strand
CGGCCGCAACGGCGACGGCAGGCCGGCCTCGTGGCAGGCGCGCTCCAGCACCAGCGCGTTCGACAAGCCGTAGTCCTCGAGCACGTAGCAGACCGGGCGACCGTCGATCAATTGCGCCGGGGTGGGCGGCTCGATCTTGATTCCGATCCACGGCTCCAGCAGCTTGCCGAGCAACGGCATCCACCATGGCCGGCGTGCTGGCGCGCCCGTGGTCGGCATGACGTTGGCCGCAGGCGCGACCGGCAGTTCGGCCTGGACCGGAGCATGGGCGGCCACCGAGGCGGGTGGCGAGCGGAGTTTGGCGTGCCCACCGGCATGCCCTTCACCATCGAGCTCGGCCGGACTCGCCGCGATGGGCGGATCCAACGCGGTTTCCGCCACGGCCCCGGGTGGCGATGCGGGCGGTGGCGGTTCCGGTGGATCCGCAAACGGCAAGGTCGGCTGGGTCGGCATCGCCGGCATTATCACCGAAGCCCGCCCCCGCACCTGCTGACGGTCACTGGGCGCCGGCTTACCTCCGCCTCAGCGGGTGGACCGCTGGCGCGAGCGCCGCTTCGGCATGGTGCAGGTAGTCGCTGAGGTACCAGTGGCCGTCGATGCGCCGGACCGCGACGACGGCGTCGACCGTTTGCGTGCCCAGCGGGTAGCGCATCCGCACCAGCGCGCTGTCGCCGGTCTGCTGCTGCAACGTGGCCTGCATCCCGGCGAGGCTGGCGTCGAAGTCGACCCCGTAACGCGCCAGCACCTGCTTGAAGGCGGCCGAACACGGGCCCATCCGGCGCAGGCTTTCGTCCATGCCGGCAGCGCGGAAGTCTGCTGCCGAAGTCAATCCGGTGCGGCGCGCGGCGCCCGCCAATTGCGCGATCGCGACGCGGGCGCGCTCGCGGTCCGCCAACGGCGCGGTCATGCCCCAGCGACTGGCCGCGTCGATCAGCTGCGCATAGTGTTGGCGTTCGCCCGCGCTGTAGTCGCCTTCGTGCTCGATGTATTGCGCACCGAACAAGCCGAGCGCCGCAGCCGCGCCCTTGATCTGTCCGTTGGCACCTGCGAACTGCGTGTCGAACACCTGCTGCAGGCGCACCTCCGAGCCGGGCGCCGCCAGCGACTGCAGCATCGCCGGCAGGCGATCGTCAAAGGGCAGTTCCGCCAGCGGCCAGCGCGTGCGGCCGTCGCGCCAGGCTGCTGCGAGCCGCGCATGCAGCGCGGGTGGCACCGCGTCACGCGCAAACGCCTGGAGGTCGTTGTCGCGCAGGTGCCGGCTCAGCAACTGCACGGCTTGCACCGGCCGGGTCGCGCCGACCGGAGTCCTGGTGACGGCTGGCGGCGGCGCGCGCTGGCACGCGCCAAGCAGCGCGCCGCATAGAAGGAGCATGAAGTGCCGGAATCGAAGCATGCTGCGCGCGCCTCCTTGGACGCTGGCTGCATCTTGTCCGTCTTCGGCGACCGTGGGCAAGGACGGCGGTCGCTGATCGCAAGCCTGCTCGTTTGCAGGCGGGCGAATACGGGCGCCGTCCGGGCCGATTGCGGAGGGATGCACTGTCCGCGCGACCGTGCCGCGTACAACGCAGCCCCGGCTGCACTCAGGCTTCGAGCAAGGCCTTGATCGCGGCAAATCCGGCGGTCGCGCGCTCCTGCTTGCGCTCGGCGTCGGCAACCGGATCAGCGCCATCGCGCTGCAATTCGGCGGCAGGAAGTTCATCCAGGAACCGGCTGGGTTGCAGGCGCAACTTGTCGCCCCACTTTTGCGCCTCGCGCGCGTGCGACAGCCACAGCGCCTCCTTGGCGCGGGTGATGCCGACATAGAACAAGCGCCGCTCCTCGTCGAGCCGGCCTTCCTCGATCGATGCCTCGTGCGGCAGCACGCCATCCTCGACCCCGACGATGAAGACATAGCGGAATTCCAGTCCCTTCGCCGCG
>JANMAO010000162.1:0-30073 GCA_031359875.1 Lysobacter sp. | reverse complement strand
GACCGCGGCAGAGCCGACCAGGAAGCGCGCGACTTCATCGATGGGTTTTTGCGTGGCCGACAGCCCGATGCGCGTCAGCCGCCGGCCGCACAGCGCTTCCAGTCGCTCCAGCGACAGCGCCAGATGGCTGCCACGCTTGCTCGACACCATCGCGTGGATCTCGTCGACGATTACGGTGCGCGTGCTCGCCAGCATCGCGCGCCCAGAGTCCGAGCCAAGCAGCACGTACAGCGATTCCGGCGTCGTCACCAGGATATGCGGCGGCATCCTGCGCAACTTCGCGCGTTCGGATTGCGGCGTGTCGCCGGTGCGCACGGCGGTGCGGATCTGGACATCGGGCAGGTGCTGCCGCGCGAGTTCGGCGCGGATGCCTTCCAGCGGCGCTTCGAGATTGATGTGGATGTCGTTGGAAAGCGCCTTCAGCGGCGAGACGTAGACGACCTGTGTGGCGTCGGGCAATCCATGCGCCAAGCCTTCACGCACGAGCGCGTCGATCGCGGCGAGGAAGGCGGTCAGCGTCTTGCCCGAGCCGGTCGGTGCGGCGACGAGCGTGTTGCGGCCTGATGCAATCGCCGGCCACGCCTTTATCTGTGCGTCGGTCGGGCCGGGAAAAGCGCCCCGGAACCAGGCGGCGACGGCGGGATGGAATCCCGCGAGCGATGTCAACGGCAACATCACGTCATTATCCCGCCCGGGCGAATCAGGCGGGTGAACGAGCGCGTCGAAATCCAATCGTATTTGCCCAGGCATCGGCGGACGCTAGCCCGCAGCCGTATCAGCCTGTGAGATTGCGGCTTGTGAGATAGCGGTCGCGCGTGCGAGCCGTCGCTGGAGGAACCGCCAGTCGTTTCACGCGGGGGCCCTAGCTCAAACCAGCGCGAGCAACCAAGTCTTATGCCAGCGTGAACGCCGGCGTTGCCATGCCAGCCGAGCCTGCCCACACGCAAGAAGCATGTGTAGGGAATGTCCTCCTCGGCGGACCACATGGTGTGTGTCAGGGAAAGTTTTTCCATCTACGGAAAGTTCGTCCGTCTTCTGAATGCGCTGGCCAGTGCTGTCGCGCGCCTTTTCGCTTGGCACGAACGTTGCTGATTTTTAACAGTGCGATCTGACGCAATTTTCACTTCCCCCAATTCAGAAAACGACGAGGAGTACGACGTGCCCGTCCGCAATCAAAATCAAGGCAAGCAGGGCAGCGGAAACCAAAGAAAGGGACGTGGCTTCGCAGGGATGGATCCCACTGCGCAGCGAGAGATCGCCAGCGAGGGCGGACGCGCGGCGCATGCCAGCGGCCATGCCCATGAGTTCACCTCCGAAGAGGCGCGTAAAGCCGGCCGCAAGGGCGGAGAGGCCCGCAATCAAAGCAGTCGCAGCCAGGCCCGCGGCCGCGCGGAGAAGTCCGATCGCGACATCCAGGATCGCAGTCAGGGTGCGGGCGCAGGATCCGCTGCCAACGGATCCGCCAATATCGGATCCGCCAATATCGGCACGAATGGTGACGTCGGCGGCGGGCGCCGGTGACAAGCCGTTGGTGAAATGCAACGGCCGCGTTCCCATCGTTGGAGGCAGCAACGCAGCAGCGCAGCAACGAAGGCAACTCGATGCATACCAATGACACGACCGGTGCGGTGATTATCGACATCGATGCGGAATTGTCGTGCTGGCGACAGCTTGAGTGCCAGGAAACGAGCGAATTCGTGTTCCTGTTCCACGAGTGGGAGCCGGCGATCCGGGTCGGCATCCACGCTTACCTGACCTATCCGGACCGCGATTTCGACAGCATCGAGCCGACGATCATCGCCGCCTACCAGCGCATCCGCGGCCGCTCACGGATTCCCTGGGTTCGCGCCGCACCCGCGGCCAGACGGGTATGGCAGAAATTGCATTGCGACAGTGAGCATGCGCGCGAGGCCACACCGGATGCACTGGCGTAAGCGGCGTCAGAGGCAAGGCTGGTGGCCTGCTTGTACGCCACCGAACGCAGCTACGGCAGGTGGGGTCCCAGGTGTTTCAGGCGCGCCAGCTGGTTGTGGATGGTGCGGGTGCTGACACCCAGGGCAGCGGCGGTTGCACGCTTATCGCCGCCCTCGTGCGCGAGTGTCTTCATCAACATGGCGGTTTCCATTTCCGCGTAAGTCATGCCGACACGAAACACCAGTTGCATGCTGTCATCGTGCATGCCGCCGGCGGTCACTGCGCCACTGCGTTGCGGGAATAGCGCGATGTGGTCGCCGTCCGCAGTGAGGTAGGCACGCGAGATGGCGCTGCGCAGTTCGCGAACGTTCCCGGGCCAGCCATGCTGTCGCAGCGCGTCCTCGCAACGCGGGTCAAGCTCGCGCCGCGTGCCGTTGCTGGCGTTGAGTTCGTCCAGGAAGGCATGGGCAAGCAGCAGGATGTCGTCTTCGCGATCGCGCAGCGGTGGCAGCGCGATTTCATAGCCCGCCAGGCGGTAGTAAAGATCCTCGCGCAGCAGGCCATCCGCGATTGCCGAGTGCGGGTAGCGATTGGTCGCCGCGACCACGCGCGCGGCGACGGCGATTTCGGAGCTTCCACCGACCCGGGTGACAGCGCCGGACTCCAGTACGCGCAACAGATAAACCTGCATCCGCGGCGACATCTCGGCGATTTCGTCGAGGAACAAGGTGCCGTGCTGCGCCTGCTCGAACACACCGATGTGACGTGCATTGGCGCCGGTGAAACTGCCGCGCTCATGACCGAACAAATGGCTCGCCAGGAGGTCGGGCGCGACCGCCCCGCAGTTGACCGCGACCAGCGGTCCGCGGCGGCCACTGGCGCGATGCAAGGCGCGCGCCACCAATTCCTTGCCGGTGCCGGTTTCGCCGGTGATCAGCACCGAGACGTTGGAGCCGGCGATCTTCGCGATTTCCTGGCGCATGCGCCGGATCGCACGACTTTCGCCGACCAGTCCGAAATTGGCAGCGCTCGCCGCCGCGCCGCGCCGCGACACGCGGATCGAGACTTCGCGCAGTAGCTGGTCGAGTTTGTCCAGACTCAGCGGCTTGGTGAGGTAATCGGAGACCGACATCGACACCGCCCGCGCGGCGGATTCCGCGCTGGGCTCACCGGTAACGAAGACGATCTTGCCGTAGTCGTCGAGCTGGAATTTCTCCAGCACATCGAAGCCGGAACCATCGGGTAAATCGACGTCGAGCAGGCTGAGGTCGCGGGGCATGCACGCAAAGCGCGCCGATTCGGCGACGGAATGCGCGATATGGGTAGCAAAGCCGCGGCTGCGTGCGAGGCCAGCGGCTTCGGCGGCGAAGTTACGATCGTCGTCGACGATCACCAGCACGGGTTCGTTCATCACCCATTTATAGGCCGCAAGCGGGTTTGTTTGCAATGATGAAAGGCTTAAAAAACGCTTGAATTTCAATGAGAAACGGCATATTCATCGAATTGGCCTGCACTGGCCGATTGTCACGTTCTAATAACTCACGAAACCACGCGTGAGAAGATTTTGGTCTCGGTTGACGTTCGGGTCGCGAATGGTTGGGAACGACCCGGGTCCGGGCAAGAATTGCCCTCATCCGACACGGTCACGCGTTTGGATGGTTGGACGCACGCAATGAAACTGCGCACAGCGGGATGCTGCATTGCGATCTCATCGTTGTCGCTGGCGGCGTTTGCCGTTGAGCCGCCTTCGAAACTGCCCGGTGTCGTCGTGATCGGGGTGCGCCAACTCGAAAGCACGCCAGCCTCGATCGACAGGATCGACATCAGCACCGTGGTTGCGCGACCGCAGTTGAGCGTGTCGGAAGTGCTGCAGCGCGTGCCGGGCGTGGCAGCGCGTGATCGCCAGAATCTCGCCCAGGACGTACAGCTGACCATTCGTGGAGTGGGCGCACGGTCCACGTTCGGCGTACGCGGCCTGCGCATCTTCGCCGACGGGATACCGGCAACGATGCCGGACGGGCAGGGCCAGGTGTCGCACATTTCCCTGGACTCGCTCGCGCGGGTCGACGTGTTGCGCGGCCCATTTTCGGCGTTGTACGGCAATGCATCGGGCGGGGTGATCGAGTTCGTCAGTGCCGATCCGCCGTCGCAACCAACGTTCGGCCTGCGTATCGGCGCTGGCAGCGACACCATGTCGCGCGCAGGTCTGTCGTGGTCGGGGCCATGGATGCGCGATGGTGAGGGCGGTTATCGCCTTGATGCGGGGCGGCTGGATTTCGGCGGCTATCGCGCGCACAGCCGCGCGCGCCGTGACACGGTTCAGGCGCGGTTGCTCGCCAGCACTGCTGACGGCACGCGCTTCGCGCTCACCGCAAACGCGCTAGCGCTCGATGCCGATGATCCGCAAGGCCTTGCCTTGGCGCAGACGTTGCAGACCCCGCGCGCAGCGAGTGCCGGCGCGCTTGCCTTCGACACGCGCAAACGCGTGCGCCAGCAACAACTCGGCCTGCGGATCGAACGGGCGCTCGGCGACCGCAACGTCGTCACGCTGAGCGCCTGGGATGGCACGCGCGATACCTTCCAGATGCTGGCGGTGCCCGTCGCCGCACAGGGCAATCCGGCCAGCGGCGGTGGGGTGGTCGATCTGGCTCGCGGTTATTCCGGTGCCGATCTGCGCTGGCGCGGAGACGCCATGCTCGCCGGGCGGCAGGCGAGCCTGACCGTCGGCATCGATCTGGAGCGCTCGCGCGAGCATCGCCGCGGCTACCAGAATTTCCTCGGTTCGCGTCTCGGCGTCGTGGGTGCATTGCGTCGCGATCAGCTCGATACGGTCAGCAGCCACGACGCCTATGCCGAGGCGCGCTGGGAACTCCTGCCGCAATGGACCGCGACCTTCGGTGTCCGCCACAGCCGCGTTGATTTCCGCTCGTGCGATGCCTACATCGTCGCCGGCAATCCGGACGACAGCGGTACGTTGCACTATGCGCAGACCACGCCGGTGCTCGGGTTGTCGTATCGCCCGGCGACCTGGCTGGAGCTGTACGCTGACACCGGGCGCGGCTTCGAGACGCCGTCGTTTTCGGAGCTGAGCTATCGCGCCGACGGTCGCAGTGGGCTCAACGATGCGTTGCGGCCGGCGCGCAGCGACAACGCCGAACTGGGCTTGCGCGCGCATCACGGTGAACACGCGCTCGAACTGGCGACGTTTGCCAGCCGCACCCACGACGAGCTCGTGGTCGCAAGCAACCTGGGCGGGCGCAGCACCTATGCCAACGCCGCCATCAGCGATCGCAGCGGCTGGGAACTCGCCGCCTCCGGTCCGCTGGCGCCGGGCTGGCGCTGTGCACTGGCCTACACGCGCCTGGACGCCCGCTATCGCGACGGGTTTGCCACCTGCCGCACGCCGCCGTGCGCGCAACCAAATATGGTTGTCGTCGCTGCCGGCAACCGTATCCCCGCGACCGCGCCGCAGTCGGCGTGGGCCGAATTGCGCTGGTCACCGAGCGAAGCGGTCGAATTGTTTGTGCAGGGCAACGCCACCGGTCGCACCTACGCCGACGACGCCAACACTGCCCATGCACCGGGCTATGTCACGTTCGATCTGGGCATCGAACGCCACTGGCATCTGGGTCGGGTGGCGCTGGCAGGCTTTGCGCGTGTCGACAACGCGTTCGCCCGCCACGCGATCGGCTCGCTGATCGTCAACGACAGCAACGGCCGGTATTACGAACCTGCACCAGGGCGACAGTGGATGCTGGGCATGTCGGTGGGCGCGACGAGCCATTAGCGGGTCGCTGCTGCACCCGCCTGGCGCAGTGATACCCGGAAGTCATTGGATGAAAGGCAGCGGGTCAAGGCCCGCCCTACGGCAAGACTCGCTTGTTGGGCGATGGCATGCCGATGAACGCCAACATCGCGGGCAGCACTTGAGGTACGCGTTCTGGCGAATACAAGCCCGTCAGCGTGGTCGTGTGCCCTGCGTCCGGCAGCAATTTCAGCGTGACCGGAACGCGCGCGGCGCGCAGTCTGTCGGTCAGTTCGGTGCTGTTATGCACCGCGACCGTGTGATCCTTCTCGCCCTGGATCAGCAGGAACGGTGGCTCGTCCCCATCGACATAGTTCACGGCCTGTGCCTTCGGCCATTGCGAAGGCGGTCCGAAGATCGGCGCGTATTCCGTGCCGACATTGAAATCGTAGGGCCCCGACAATCCAATCACGCCCGCCAGCTGCGCCGGCTGGATCCCGCGCCGTGACAGGTAATGCGCATCGGTGCCGAGCAGCGCGGCGATCTGCGCGCCGGCGGAGTGTCCGGCGAGGAACAGCCGTTGCGGATTGCCGCCGTATTCGCCGGCATGCGCCCGCGCCCATGCCACCGCATCGGCTGCGTCGTCCATGAACGCAGGAAAGCCGGCGGCGGGATACGTGCGGTAGTCGGCGACGATGGTGAGGATGCCGTTGCCGGCGAGGCGCTGGCCGACGAAGCGGTATTGCTCGCGGCTGCCGCGTTTCCAGGCACCGCCATAGAAGAACACCACCGTCGGCGCGCTGTGCGCGCTACCGCCGCGGGGTCGGTAGATATCGAGCGAAAGTCCGCGATCGGGCGCGTAGACGACGCTCGTGTCGGGATGTGGCACCCCGCGATTGATGAATCCAAAAAACACGCGTTCGCAGCCACTGGACAACAAAGTGACCAGGGCGAACACGGGAGCGAGCAGCAGGCGTTGTGGTTTCATCAGGCGACCATGCAGGGAGGGGGGTGAGCAGGGCGTGGCGGCTGCGAGCAGCTACGATGCGGATATGGATACGAGTCCGGACCACAGCCTGGATGCAGTGCTGCGCCAGGCGCGCTTGCAGATCGATGCGATCGACGCCGAGTGGCTGCTCGCGCATGCGCTGGGGCGACCGCGCAGCTGGCTGTATGCGCACGCCCGCGATATCGTCGATCCAGCGGCGAGTGAACACTTCACAACGCTGGTCGCACGTCGCGCGGTCGGCGAGCCGGTCGCCTACCTCACTGGTAAGCGCGGCTTCTGGACGTTCGCGTTGCAGGTCACACCGGACACGCTGATTCCGCGGCCGGAGACCGAATTGCTGGTGGAGCTGGCGCTGGCGCGGCTGCCGCCCGACCGTGACCTGCGCATCGCCGACCTGGGTACCGGCAGCGGCGCAATCGCGCTGGCGCTGGCACATGAGCGTCAGCGAGCGGATGTGCTCGCCACTGACGCCAGCGAAGCCGCGCTCGCCGTCGCCCGTGCAAATGCCGCGGCGCTTTGCGTCGACAACATCCGGTTCGGCCGAGGCGACTGGTGCGCGGCGTTGGGCGACGAGCGCTTCGACCTGATCGCGAGCAACCCGCCCTACATCGCTGCGGATGATCCGCACCTGGCGGAAGGTGATTTGCGTTTCGAGCCGGGCGCAGCGCTCGCTTCAGGTCACGACGGCCTCGATGCGATACGGACGATTGCCCGCGACGCGCCAGGACACCTGGTGCGCGATGGCTGGTTGTTGCTGGAGCACGGAATGGAGCAAGGCGCTGCAGTCCGCGCGTTGCTGAAAGCTTCGGGCCTGATCGACGTCGTGACCGGACGCGACCTCGAAAATCGTGAGCGCGTCACGTCTGGACGGCGCCCTTCCTAACGGTGTTCCGCGGCCGCTCCCCGGACTTCATCGACGTCGGCGCTAGACTGTCGCCTCGCCACCAACCGAAACCGTCATGCGCACCTTGTATCCCGAGATCGAAGCTTTCGACACCGGCACGCTGGCTGTCGATGACCGGCACGCGTTGTACTACGAGCAGTGTGGCAATCCGCACGGAAAGCCCGTGGTGCTCCTGCATGGGGGCCCAGGCGCCGGCTGCAGCGCCAAGATGCGACGTTTCCACGACCCGGCGAAATACCGCATCGTGCTGTTCGACCAGCGTGGCAGCGGCCGCTCGACGCCGCATGCCGACCTGATCGACAACACGACCTGGGACCTGGTCGCCGATATCGAGCAGCTGCGCACCAAGCTCGGTATCGACGCGTGGCAGGTGTTTGGTGGCAGCTGGGGCTCGACGCTGGCGTTGGCCTACGCGCAAAGGCATCCGCACTGCGTAACGGAACTTGTCCTGCGCGGCATCTTCATGCTGCGGCGCTGGGAGCTGGAATGGTTCTACCAGCAAGGTGCGTCACGCTTGTTCCCCGAGGCATGGGAGCACTACATCAACGCTATTCCGGAGGCCGAACGCGACGACATGATCAGCGCGTTCCATCGTCGCCTGACCTCCGATGACGAAGCGACGCGACTCGCCGCCGCGCGTGCCTGGAGCGTATGGGAAGGCGCGACCAGCTTCCTGAATGTGGATCCGGATTTTGTCAGCGGCCACGAGGATGCGGCCTTCGCGCTCGCCTTTGCACGGATCGAGAACCACTACTTCGTCAATGGCGGATTCTTCGAGGTGGGAGACCAGTTGCTGCGCGACGCGCATCGCATCGCCGACATTCCCGGCGTGATCGTGCACGGCCGCTACGACGTGGTCTGCCCGATCCAGAATGCGTGGGAGTTGCACAAGGCATGGCCGAAGTCCGAACTGATGATCTCGCCGACGTCCGGGCATTCGGGGTTCGAGGCGGAGAATATCGATGCGCTGGTCAGGGCGACGGACAGGTTTCCCTGATCTGTAGAGCGGAGCTCGCTCCGCTGCCTTTCGCGCAGAACGCAGCCGGGCAGAGCCCTGCTCTATACAGCGTCGGGACTCGCTGCCAGCGTGCCATCCGGATTGTGCTCGATCATCCATAACCCGGCCCACAGCTTCAGGTCGAGCTCGAAGCCTTCGCGCGATTTCCGCATCAACCATGCGGGTGCATCCTTGCGTGGCACTGCATGCACGGTGATGTCTTCGCCGGCGACGCCGCCGCCTGCGCCGACGCGGGTGAGATCGGTGGCGCGGACGAAAGCGATGCGTTCGCTGCTCATCCCTGATGAGGTCGGGCCGATCATCAGCACCTTGACGTTGCCGGCCTGCCAGCCGGTTTCCTCGATCAGTTCGCGACGCGCCGCATCTTCCAGCGTGTCGTGCGTGTGGTCGTCGCCGACGAGACCTGCTGGCATTTCGATGGTCTTCGCGCCGAGCGGGATCCGGTACTGCTCGACGAACAGCACGTCGTCTTCGGGCGTGACCGCAATGATGATCACCGCCATGCCGTTGCCATGGGTGCGTTCGGCGTATTCCCAGTGGCCGCGCTCGACCATGCGCAGGTATCTGCCCTGGTAGACGGTGCGTGCTTCGGTCATCGTGCCTCCTTGCGGCGATATTTGGCGTTGGCGGGCAAGCATCGATCAGCTCGGATGACGGGCGGGTTATTCCCGAACGGAAACACCAACCATCATGCCGGCGTGAATTCCAACCCGGCCGCCGCATGTAGCCGGCGCCGCGTCAGCGGGCCGAAGCCCAGGGCATTGCATAGCGCCATCAGGATCGTGCCATCTGCGGCGACGCGGGTGAAGTCGCGTGCGCCATCGAGGGGTGCGTCGAGTGCGATCGTCGACAGTTGCCGGCACAGCAGTGCCAGTTCGCGATTCGCCCGCAACTTGACTGCCGCCTGGGCCGCGCCGCGAAAGCGCAGGTATGGCACTTCATCGATGCGCGCGAGCAGCGTGTCGAGGCTGCCGAAATGCGCCAGTAGCACCACCGCGGTCTTGGCGCCAATGCCGGGCACGCCGGGAATGTTGTCGACGGCGTCGCCGCACAACGCGAGGTAGTCGGCAATCTGGTGTGCATGCACGCCATGCCGCGCCTTGACGCCGGCGGCGCCCCAGCGCTGGCCGCGGGCGAAATCCCATTGCTCGTCGAGATCGTCCAGCAGTTGCGACAGGTCTTTGTCGGCCGACACGATGACGCCGCGATGGCCCTGCGCGCGTGATGCATGCAGGGCGCTGCCGATCAGGTCGTCGGCTTCGTATTCGCGATGCGCCAGCACCACCAGCCCGAGCGCCAGGCACAGCGCCTTGCATTGCCCGAACTGGCGCCTGAGTTCCTCCGGCGCCGGCTCGCGGTTGGCCTTGTAGGCCGGATACAGCGCATTGCGAAAGCAGCTGTCGAGGGCTTCGTCGAAGGCGATCGCGATGTGCAGCGGGCGTTCGCGTTCCAGCAAGTCCAGCAGGAAGCGCGCAAATCCATGCACGGCATTGGTCGGCCAGCCGTCGACGTCGCGGAACTCGTCCGGAATCGAGTGCCAGGCACGGAACACGTACAGGCTTGCATCGACGAGGTACAACGCCGGACGTACGTCAGGCCGATCGCCCTGCTCGTGTCCGAATGTCATGACTGTCCTGAGCCTGGTCGAAGCGCGGCCGTCCAGTCGCTGAGCAGGTCGCGCGGATCGGGACGATCACGTTCTGGCGCGTCGAGTTTCGGCGTGCCGATATGGATGAAGCCGGTGATCTTCTCGTCCTCGCCGAGACCCAGCAGGCGCAGGATCTCAACGTCATACGCCGGCCACCCGGTCAGCCACTGAGCCCCGAATCCGGCCGCCTGCGCCGCCTGCAACAGCGCGAAGCAAGCGCACGACGCAGACGAAAAACGTTCCGACTCCGGGATCTTTTCGTCCGGTCCCAGGCGCGCGATCACGGCGACGATCACCGGCGCATGTGCGAAGCGATTGCGGTCCTTGTCGAGGACTGCATCGCTCGCCTTCGGATCGCGTCGTAGCGCGCATGTGGCCAGCGCTTCACCGAGTGCATGGCGCGCGTCACCACTGATCCGCAGAAACCGAAACGGCACGCGCTTGCCGTGATCGGGCACGCGCACGGCCGAACGCAGCATGCGCAGCAACGTGGCGTCGTCGGGGCCAGGCGCGTCGAGCTGTTTCGATGGGGTCGAGCGGCGCGTGTCGAGGCAGGCAAAGGCGTCGCTCATCGCGGCAGGCGCATCAGCGGCAGGCTCGGCAGAAGCCTGAGTGAGAGTGGCATCACAGAATCCAAAACGGGTAGTGGACGCCGCCTATGGTGCCACTATGCTCCAGCATGTAGCGATCCGGCGCCCCCGCGTCGACGCGAGGTGCCCCTTGTCCCTGCACTCCCTTGGCAGGGCACACGTATCCGGTCCCGACCCGGCACGTTTGCTCGAAGAATTGAAACGCATCGCCGTCGAGCAACTTGGCGCGATTCCGGCCGGCTTGTACCGGCCGCTGGAAGATCAGCTGCAGGACAAGCTGCAGCTCGGCAATGCCGAATCCCGGCGCAGGGATCTTTTGGCGGTGTTGGCGTTGAGTCAGCGTGGATCCAGTCTGGTGATGCGGTTTCGCGAACTGATCGCCCGTAACTTCGACAGTTTCCAGGGCCGCCCGCACCTGCTTCTGCCCGGGATGCCGCTGGGTCTGGTCGGCGAGGACGAACTCGAATTCCACCTCGCCGGACAACGCCTGGCCGAATCCATCGGGCGTCGCTACCAGAAACCCCTGGAGCTGCTGGACCTGCGTTTCGAGGCGCTCGCAAAAGCGCTCGGCGGCCCGACCACGACCAATCCGGTCGGCGCGACGCGCTTGGCCGGTGCGTTCCTGCGGACTTTCCACGATGCGGAACTGTCCGAAACCCTGCAGCCGTTGATGTTCCACCAGTACGAGCAGGAGCTGTCGAAAGTCCTCGGCGATCTTTATGGCCGGCTCAATAGTCACCTTTCCGCGAATGGCTTCCATGCGGATTTGCGCCGCGAGCCGATCGAGAAATCCGCAGTTGCGCCACCGGTGGTGCCGCCCGCAACGCAAGTGTCCGGGCTGGCCGCTGAAAAGCCGTCGCAATCCGCAGCAGGCGTTGGCATCGATCTGTTCCGGGTTTCGGCCGAGGCCCGCGTGCAGCACCAGCGCTTGCGCGATCTGCTGCATGTCTGGCGAGAGGGTGGTGGGCCGGACTCCGTGATGCCCGCCAGGCCAACGCCTGCCGATCTCACGGCCGGCCGCTACGCAGACGGGCTGCGCGAACTCGGAGTCCAGGAACTGACCAGCGTGGCTGCATTGCTGCAGCGGGACAGCGCGAAGGCGTTCGAGGCGGCGCTGTCAGGCAATGGTGACCTGCACGCGGCCATTCGCGCCCAGCTGCTCGAAGGCGCGCGCAGTCTTGGTGTCGAGACCGAACAGAGCTGCTTCGGCGAGCACGAAGAAGATGCGATCGACATGGTCGGGTTGATGTTTGAATCGTTGCTCGACACCCACGCACTGGTTGGTCGGGCACGCAAGTTGTACGCGAAGCTGGTGATGTCCTACGTGCGCATTGCGCTCACCGACGAAAACCTGTTCGTGCGCCCAGATCACCCGGCGCGCCGGCTGCTCGATGCATTGACGCTGAGTTGCGAAAGCAACGACGGCGCCTCGCCACAGGATCGCGAGTTGCTGCAGCGCGCCACCGAAATGGTTGCGCGCGTCGTCGCCGGATTCAACGAGGATCTGGCGATTTTCGAGCTTGCCGCCAACGAATTGCAGGACCTGTTGCAGCAGCAGCGGCGTCGCGCCGAGGTGGTCGAACGCCGCTCCGCCGAGACCGTGCATGGCCGCGAACGCCTGTTGCAGGCGCGCCTGCAGGCCGCCGCGGCGCTCGCGCAGCGCGCGTCTGCGCGGGCGCTGACGCCAGTCATCGCGCAATTTCTCGAGCAACATTGGCAGCATCATTTGATCCAGGTACTGCTGCGTGACGGCCAGGGTTCGCAGCACTGCGCGCAGGTCCTGGCACTGGCCGATGAACTGGTTGCGGTCGATGAGGCCGCGGCGCGCGGCGAGGGCGATCGCGTCGCCGAGCGCGCGCTGGGCCTGCACGATGGATTGGTCGAATGCCTGTCGAGCTCCGGGCTGGATGCTCAGGTCGCGCGCGAATGGATGGCGGGCCTGGCGCGCGACATGGCGTTCCCCGAGACACCCCGCGACCCGCGTCCGCTGCCGGCGATGCCGCAACTGGCCGATGACACCGAGGACACCCGCTTGCTGCAGGTGGTCGGCGGTCATGGAGCGATCGATTTCGATCCGGCGATCGCGCAGCGGATGGCGTCGCTGGTGCCGGGCAGCTGGATGCGATTGAAGGATGAAAATGGCGAGGAAGGGTCGGTCAAGGTTGCGTGGATCAGCCCGCTGACCTCGCGCCTGTTGCTGGTCAATCGTCGCGGCCTGCGCAAGCTGGTCGCATCACCGCAGCAGCTGGCAGCGTTGGTCATGGCCGGCAGGCTGCTGGACGATGCGGCCGACCTGCCGTTCGACGAGGCGATGCGCCACGTCCGGCAGCGCCTGAACAAGGCCGCCCAAGCTGCCTGACTGCACGTCGTACGCCTGCATTCGCTAGGATGCGGGCAACAACGCGGCGGAGTTCGGCATGACGGCAGGGAAAGTGGTGATCGGAGTCGTGCGCGAAATCGCGCCGGGTGAGCGTCGCGTCGCGCTGACGCCGGAAACCTGCAAGAAATTGATCGCCGCCGGCGCCGATGTGCGCATCGAACGCGGCCTGGGCGACAGTGCGTATTTCCCCGATCAGGCTTACGCCGATGCTGGAGCGCAGCTGGTCGATGGCGCCGCCGCGGTGCTCGCCGACGCCGACCTGGTGTTGTGTGTGCAACCCCCGACCGCCGAAGCGATCGCCGGCATGAAGTCTGGCGCGACCCTGGTCGGGATCCTGCAGCCGCAAGCCGATCCGGTGCGGGCGCAGGCCTTGCAGGCGCGCGGCGTTTTCGTGTTTCCGCTTGAGCGCCTGCCGCGCACGACCCGCGCGCAGGCGATGGATGTGCTCAGCTCGCAGGCCGGAATGGCCGGCTACAAGGCGGTGCTGATCGCCGCGCAACTGGCGCCGCGATTCTTCCCGATGCTCACCACCGCAGCGGGCACGATCCGGCCATCGAAGGTGCTGATCGTCGGCGCCGGCGTCGCTGGCTTGCAGGCCGTTGCCACCGCCAGGCGTCTGGGCGCACAGGTCGAAGGCTTCGACGTGCGCCCGGAAACCCGCGAACAAATCGAATCGCTTGGCGGCAAGTTCGTTGACCTCGGCGTCAGCGCCGCGGGCGAAGGCGGTTACGCGCGCGCGCTCAACGATGAAGAGCGCGCCGAGCAGCAGCGCCGGCTCGGCGAACATTTGAAAAACATCGACGTTATCGTCTGCACGGCCGCGGTACCGGGACGGCCGGCGCCGAAGATCATCAGCGCGGCGATGGTGGCGGGCATGAAGGCCGGTAGCGTGATCGTCGATCTTGCTGCCGAGACCGGCGGCAACTGCGAACTCACGCGTCCGGGCGAAACCATCGAATCGGGCGCCGTCACCATCGCCGGCCCGCTCAACCTGGCCAGCCAGGGCGCGCTGCACGCAAGCGAGATGTACGCGCGCAACGTGCTGAACTTTGTCGGGCTGCTGCTGAAGGAAGGCAGGCTCGCGTTCGACTGGGCCGACGAACTGCTGGCGAAGACGGTGTGGCCGCAGCCCCCGGCTGCACAGGCGGACGCGCTCCAGCCTTCAGTTACCTGAGGGCGAGTTCTCTCCGACCCAGGCGTGACGCTGCCCGGGCGTCATCGCGCGCCAGCGTTCGCGCAGCGCGCGGCGCTGATCGGGGGGCAGGTCGCGCATCTTCTGGAACAGGGCACGCATGGTCTGGCGTTGCTGTGGATCCATTTTTTCCCAGCGACCCAGGCCGTTGTGCGCATTTGTACGCTGCTCTGGCGTCAGTTGCCGCCAACGCTGCGCATGTTCGAACAGGCGTGTGCGTGCGTCCGGATTGGCGTTCCAGCGTTCGCGAATCGGCCCGATCAGAAGCTCGCGCTGGGCGGGCGACAGCTGCTCCCACACGGGCAACGATGCTGCCTGTCGCACCGTCTGCGCCATGGCGGGGCCGGCGACCAGTGCAAGCAGCAGGAGCACTTGGCAAAGTCGAGTGGGACGAAATCGGGTCATGGATTCACTCCGTAACGAGCGCGTTTGCATCATCGGATTGGAGCCAGAGATAGAGATCGGGTGTTTCGTCAAGAGTGGCGACGAGTTCGCCACTGTCGTTGCTGCCGTTGGCAACGATCGCAGGGGGCGGGGTCGTGGGCAACGTGGTCGTGGGCAGCATGTTCGTGGACAGCATGGTCCCGCGCCCGCTGCGCCATTGCATGCCGAAAACAACGACCAGTGCCAGCGAGCAGGCGGTGGCCAACAACCACGCCGGGCGCCGCGTGTTCACGCGCGGACCTTGCGCGATTGCGGACTGCAGTCGATTCTGCAATTGCGCCTGCGTGCGCGCCGACAGGTGCGTGGTCGCTTCGGCATAACGGGCGCGCAGGGCGCGCTCGAAATCCTCGCGTTGCACGGGGTCTTGGTTTTCCATTTCGTCTTTCATCGCAAGTGCCTCATTGCCGGCTCTTGATCAGGATGTTCCTGGTCTGGGTGTTGACCAGGTTGGAATGCATCAGGCCGCTTCATCGGAATTCTTCCAGCTGTCGCTGCAGCGATTCGCGCGCACGCGACAGGTGCGTCTTGACCGAACCTTCGCTGCAATCCATGGCACGCGCGGTGCTGGCGACATCGAGTTCTTCCAGCACCCGCAGCGTGAAAGCCTCGCGCTGCCGCCGCGGCAACCTCCCCAACGCCGAGGCCACGCGCGTATACGCTTCGCGGCCCTCGTGCGTGCGTGCCGGACCCGGGCCTTCATCGACCCAGTCGACTGCCTGGTCGTCCACGTTGATCGCAGGACTGGAAAACCAGCGCAGCCGAAACGTGCGGCGCCGCTGCAGATCGACAATGCGCCGACGCAGGATGCTCCAGAACAACGGCGTCCATTCTGCCGCCGGCCGCTCGCGATAGCCGAGCATGCGCATCATCGCGTCCTGCACCGCATCCAGCGCATCCTCGCGCTGGCGCAGGCCGAATTCGGCAAAACGGAACGCACGTGCGCCGATGTCGGACAGGAATTGCTCGATTGAAGCCGGCTCGATTGAAGTCGGTTCGATTGAAGCTGGCTCGATAGCAACCGGCTCGATAGAAACCGGCTCGCTCGATCCTGCAGTGACGGCATTCGCCACCGTCGAGTCCGCGGGCGCAGTTGGAGATTCCTGGACGACATCGGGCAGCACGCGCGCAGCTTACGCCGGGTCAGTGGCGACGCGCCCAGCGGTGTTCGGCATGTTCGCCACGCCGATCCATGCGATGGTCGATGCGGTCGCCACGACGCGCCAAGCGGTTCTCGACGTGCTCACCGCGCCGGTCGAGACGATGGTCGATGCGGTCGCCGCGGCGTTCCAGCGCGGCAGCGCGGTTGTCATGGCCGAGCGCCTCCTGATGCGCGGCGCGACGATCGAAACGTGCGTCGATGCGGTTGCCACGCTGGTCGAGACGGTTTTCGATCCGCGCGCCGCGCGCGTCCAGGCGGTGGTCGATGCGATCGCCGCGGTGGTCCAGGCGTTGCTCCACGCGCTCGCCACGGTTGGCGGCCATCGACACGCCGGTCGACAGCAGCAGCACAACGCTCGCGAGCGCAACGGACAGGGTATGTTTCATCGGATTCTCCTCGTTGCAGGACAGCCTGCATGGAGGAGAACGCCCCCGCTGGCTGCCGGTTGACAGGCATCCGACCGGATTCAGCCACGGTTATGATGCGGACAGGCGACGGGAGCGGCTCATGGGCGACGGAATAGTGGCGTTGTATATCTTCATGCTGGCGGCGATCGCCGGCCACGTGATCATCTCCCGGGTGCCGGTGATCCTGCACACGCCGCTGATGTCGGGCAGCAACTTCATCCACGGCATCGTGTTGATCGGCGCGATGGTGGTGCTCGGCCATGCCGATACCACGCTCGAGAAGGTGATCGGGTTTGTCGCAGTGTTGCTCGGCGCCGGCAATGCGGCCGGTGGTTACGTAGTGACTGAACGCATGCTCGACATGTTCAAGTCTTCGAAGAAGCCCATGGCCCGTGACAGCACGCCCCATGACAGCACGCCCCCGGACAGCGCTTCCCCGAACAGCGCGCCCCGTGAGAGCGTTCCCCGTGAGAGCGTGCCCGACAAAAGCGGAGCGGGCGCATGAGCAGCATCGCCAGCGTGCTGGGCTGGATCGCGACGGCGAGCTACTTCGTCGCCGCCACGCTGTTCCTGCTCGGCCTGCAGCGCATGGCCTCGCCGGTGACGGCGCGCAGCGGTATTCGCTGGGCCGGTGCAGGCATGGTCATCGCGACCGTGGCGACATTCCTGCTGCCGGGCCTGGGCAACCTGGCCTTGATCGTGACCGCGCTGGTGATCGGCGTCGCGCTGGCGTGGATCTCGGGCAAGAAAGTCGCGATCACGGACATGCCGCAGATGGTGGCGCTGTACAACGGCATGGGCGGCGGCTCGGCGGCGGCGATCGGCGCGGTCGAGCTGCTGCGCTTCTCCGCACAGGGCCGCGCGCCGTCGATGGTGACGCTGGTGCTGGGCGTCGTCGGCGCATTGATTGGCGCGGTGTCGCTGGCAGGCTCGGTGATCGCCTGGGCCAAGCTCGACGGCCGCATGGACAAGCGCTACACCTTCCCGGGCCAGCAGTGGTTCAACCTCGCGGTGTTCGCCACTGCCGTGGTGCTGGGCGGACTCGTCGTCGATTCGCTCGACGTACCGACGATCCTCGCCTTCTTCCTGGTCGCGCTCGCGTTTGGCGTGCTGATGACGCTGCCGATTGGCGGCGCCGACATGCCGGTGGTGATCTCGCTGTTCAACGCGTTGACCGGCATCGCGGTCGCCTTCGAAGGTTTCGTGCTCGGCAACGAGGCGCTGATCATCGCCGGCATGATGGTTGGCGCGGCCGGCATGCTGCTCACCAGGCTGATGGCGAAGGCGATGAACCGCTCGATCAAGAGCGTGCTGTTCTCCAACTTCGGCGGCGGCGGTGGGCAGGCGCAGGAGATTTCCGGAACGCAAAAACCCATCGAGGCTGGCGACGTGGCCGCGATGATGGCCTACGCCGAACGCGTGGTGATCGTGCCCGGCTACGGCATGGCGGTGGCGCAGGCCCAGCACAAGATCTGGGAGCTGGCCCAGAAGCTGATGGCGCGAGGGGTCAAGGTGAAGTTCGCGATCCACCCGGTCGCCGGCCGCATGCCCGGGCACATGAACGTGCTGTTGGCCGAGGCTGGCGTGCCCTACGACCTGATCGCCGACATGGACGACGTCAACCCGGAGTTTCCCAACACCGACGTGGCGCTGGTGATCGGCGCCAACGACGTGGTCAACCCGGTGGCCAGGACCGACCCGGCGTCGCCGATCTACGGCATGCCGATCCTGGACGTGGTCAACGCCAAACACGCGATCGTGATCAAACGCGGCAAGGGGACGGGCTTTGCCGGGATCGAGAACGCGCTGTTCTACGCCGACAACACGCGCATGTTGTACGGCGACGGTGCCGAGATGGTGAGTGCGCTGGTGAGTGAGCTCAAGGCGCTGGACGGCGGACACTAGACCACTCAGCGCGCGGCGATGGCAGCCAGGACGAGCGCCGTAGCGAGCCAGAGCAGATCAATCGGCGGGTTGGCGAGGTTGGCCAGCGTCCACGCGTAGAAGGGGCCGAGCTTGGTCATCGATTCCCACGGCAGCAGGCCCATGACCCGGCCGATCTGGGCCGCGGCGATGCCCCAGTTGGCCAGGACGATAGTGAAGGCGGTCGCGATCACGGCGAGCATCGCCCGTAGCCAGCCCCGCGGCACCCGCGCCATCCGCAACAGCAACGCGGCGTCGAGCGCAGCCAGGATCGCCATCCAGCTGCATTGCTGGTCACGGGCGAATGCCAGCAGCACCCAGGCGGCGGCAAACCCGAAGCTGCCGATGACCAGCAACGCGGGTGCCAACCAGCCCACGCGGCGCGCGGCGGGCTCGTTCGTGGAGGTCTGGGTGGTCAAAAGTGAAGCAACCTTGAAGGGAAAAAGCGAAACAGCATAGCCTTCGTGCGGGCGCACAACGCACCGGCGGTAGAATGGGACCGTCGCGGCGCCAAGCCACTGCCTCCTCTCGTGAACATGTACTCCCGCAGCAGTGAACCCGTGCGCTTCGAGCGCGACTGTGCCGCCGTACTGGTGCCGCAGGGCGATGTCGTGACCCTGCCGGCCGGCAGCGTCGGCTACATCACCCAGGCGCTCGGCGGCAGTTACACCGTGTTCGTCGAAGGCAACCTGTTCCGCATTGCCGGCGCCGACGGCGATGCCATCGGCAAGGAGCCACCGGAACCCCTGGAACTGCCCGCCGGCGCCAGCGATGAGGCCGTCGAGCAGCTGGTATGGAAGCAGTTGCGGACCTGTTTCGATCCCGAAATCCCGATCAACGTGGTCGATCTTGGCCTGGTGTACGAGGCCGTGGTGTCCAAGCGGGAAGATGGTGAGCGCCTGATCGAGGTCCGGATGACCCTGACCGCTCCGGGCTGCGGTATGGGCGACATCTTGGTCGACGACGTCCGCAACAAGCTGGAGATGATCCCGACCGTGGCCGAGGCGGACGTGGAGCTGGTGTTCGACCCGCCATGGAACCGCTCCATGATGTCCGAGGCCGCGCGCCTCGAGACCGGAATGCTTTAACGAGGCTGCCCGGACAAGGACTGCCTGCTCCGGTCGACTGGGATGGCGCAACATCGCCAGGCGGAAATCCAGGCTTCTGGAATCGATTTCCTATCGGAAGTCTGACAAGTCGCAATGGGGTGCTCTAGGCCGGCACCGCCACTCCACGCTTGAAGTGACGCATGGCGTTAGGCCGAAAGTCATGTCCTTGAGACCGGCTACATATCGAAAATGTGACAAAGCGCACACATACGCCGCCTTTTATGCTGCAACTGCAGCGTGACTGTTGAGCTGGTGTCATTTAGCGTCACATCCGCGGCGCAGGAATATCTGCTACCGCCCCTTGTCCATTTGTTCGGGCCGGCGCTGCCGCTACTAGCGGATCCCTCCGCCACGGGGAGTCACCAAAGCATCGATGCAGGGCCTCCTGTCGAGGCCATGTATCAGTGCGGCGTCGGGGGCCGCCAGGCCGTTCGGCGCGTCTGTTGGAAGACCACGCGTCGCCTTCCGGGGCGTCATCCGTAAACCAACCGCCTCAAGCGGGACCACCAATCTACTGGGGACCTACAACGTGATCCGATCAAGCAAGCTCACCATGGCGAGCATGAGACTGATGTTCGCCTTCGCTACTCTTACCGCCGGTGCTGGTTTCATGAGTTTCGACGCGCACGCCGCACGCCCGGGCCAGCCTGAAAAAGCCAACGGCATGCCAAGCCCTCAAGAGACCAACCCGTATTCGCCTCGCTACCAGCATGAATACCGCCACGGCGCGATCCCGACCATCGGAGGCTTCGAGTCGATGAAGCAATGGGCGCGTGCGCACGCGCCCCAGAGTGTCATGGCAGCCACAAACTTGAAGACGCTGTCGTACGGCGGCGGTGTTGGTGGCGTCGGCGTGGTGAGCGGGCAGGCCAAGGTCTACCTGGTGTTCTACGGCAACCAATGGGGAGGTTCGAGCACGGATGCCAATGGCAACCTGAAGTTCACCAATGACGCCGCAGGGGCCGCCGGCGCCGCCCAGCAGATGTTCAAGGGCATCGGCACCAACGGGGAGACCTGGCAGAACGAACTGACCCAGTGGTGCGATGGCGCGGCTACCGGCGCAACCTCCTGCGCCGCCGGCCTGACGCGCATCCCGCGCCAGAGCAATATCGTCGCCGGCGTCTGGTACGACAATCTCGTCACGTCACCGGCCGCCGCCACCGGTACTCAGCTTGCCCAGGAAGCGATCCGCGCCGCCGCGCACTTCGGCAATACGGCAGCCGGCTCCAACCGCTCGACGTACTACGTCATCCTGTCGCCAAAGGGCACCAATCCGGACACCTACCAGGGCCGGTACTGCGCCTGGCACGACTACACCGGCGACGGCTATGGCGTCACCGCTCCGGGTGGCGATATGGCCTTCAGCAACCAGCCCTACAACATCGACTCGGGCGCGGGTTGCGGCGTGAACTTCGTCAACTCCGGCGCGGCCGGCACGCTCGACGGCTACACGATGACGCTCGGCCACGAATGGCACGAAACGATGTCCGACTGGTTCCCGGCCGGCGGCTGGACCAACCATGACACCGGCGGCACTTACGCCGGTCAGGAAAACTCGGACGAGTGCGCCTGGATCGCTGCCGGGTCCCCCGGCGGCGCAGCGAACGTCGCCTTCAGCACGGGTACTTTTGCGCAGCAAGCCAGCTGGTCCAATGACACCAATTCGTGCGCGATCTCGCACGCAGACGTAAGCGGCGGCGGCGGTGGCGGCGGGACCGTGTTGAGCAACGGCGTGGCCAAGACCGGCATTGCAGGTGCAACAGGCAGCGACCAGTACTTTTCGCTGGTGGTTCCGGCGGGCGCAACCGGCCTGAAGTTCGTCACCTCCGGCGGCACGGGTGACGCGGACCTGTATGTGAAGTTCGGCTCCAATCCGACCACGACGGTCTACGATTGCAGCTCCGCAGGCGCGACCACGGCCGAAACCTGCACCATCGCGACCGCACAGGCCGGCACCTACTACGTGCTGGTGCATGGCTACGCGGCGTTCTCGGGGGTCAGCCTGACGGGTAGCTACACCACCGGTGGTGGCACTTGCACCCCGAGCGGGACGACCCTGTGCAGCGGCACGGTGGTGGCATTGCCATCGGTGGCGACGGGCGGTGTGTCATCCACCTACAACCTGGTCGTTCCTGCGGGCAAGACCAGCGTGGTGTTCACGATTTCCGGCGGTACCGGTGATGCGGACATGTACGTCAACTTTGGCAGCGCACCGACCTCGACCACGTACAGCTGCCGTCCGTACCTGACCGGTAACAACGAAACGTGCACGATCAACTCGCCGGCGTCGGGTACGTACTACGTCAACGTGCGGGCCTACGCGGCCTACTCAGGTGTCAGCCTCAAGGGCACCATCTCGCCGTAACGGCCAGCGCAAACCTGAAACAGGAAACCCCGGCTCCGGCCGGGGTTTTTTTAGGCATTTTGAATGTGCGCATCTCGACGCACCTAATCCTAAACTCAAGGCAAGGTCTCGTGCCCTTTCGATGCTCGCCTAGTCCTCTTTGGCAACATGCCAGCAGCGACCTGCTTACAAAGGCAACATCAGCCGCAACTGTAGGCCAGCACCTTGCGTGCGTTGTCGATGCGAAGATTCAATCGCGTGGGATTGACTTCGGTGGTAATCATCATCCCTGGTCGCAGCACGCGTACGGTGGTCGCGCCCGCCTCTACGCGCGCCCGTTCGATGAGTGCATCGTCGGCTACGAGCCCGACCGTCCACGAAAGCTTTCGAGCATCGCACGCGCCTGACTGGGGCTGGTTCATGCCGACGGACGGGTTTGTTGTTGCTTCTCGCGTAGGAGCCGCACACGCCGGCAGAGCTAGGACCATCAGCCAAACAGCGTATCTGCAACAATTCATTTCAACTCCTTGAGGGCAAAAAGGGAACGCCGTCGTAGCGGCCGCCGGCCTGAGTCTACTCGGCTGTTCGATCACGCGCGTCCTGGCGTTGTCAGTGGCTTGTTGCTTGGCCAAGGCTGAGCATCGAACGCACGGCTACCCACCCGCAGTAAAGGTCAGTGTGCATTGCGGCGACGGGTGATGATGGGCTACTGCGGCTGATTTAGCTGCTGGTCGAGACTGACTTCCGCTGTTGATCTGCTGGTAGCCGTCGTTTTTTCGGGGCGGCAGCCGGGCACAGGCCGGTACGTACTACATCAGCATCAAGGCTTAATCGACGTTTTCCGGCGTCAGCCTGACGGGTAGCTACAGCACCGGCGGTGGTGGTGGCGGTTGCACCCCGAGCGGCACGATCCTGTGCAGCGGAACGACAGTGGCCCTGCCGTCGGTGGCCACGGGTGGCGTGTCGTCGAATTACACCCTGGCGGTTCCGGCCGGCAAAACCAGCGTGGTGTTCACGATTTCCGGTGGTACCGGCGACGCGGATATGTACGTGAGGACCGGTAGTGCTCCGACCACCACCACGTACAGCTGCCGTCCGTACCTGACCGGCAACAACGAGACCTGCACGTTCAATGCACCGGCGGCTGGTACGTATTGCGTCAACGTGCGTGTCTATGCGGGGTACTCGGGTGAAAGCTTGAAAGGCACGATCAACTGAGTGAAGCGATAACCTGCCAAGTCATCGGCAGGACGGGTCCTGGGCTGCGACAGTCAACGTCGCAGCCTGGGATCAGCATGAAAAGCCCCGGCCTCGTGCCGGGGTTTTTCTTTGAGGGCCGAATGCGTTACAACCAATGCGTCACTTCGTTTCGATTGGCCTGCTGGCATTCGCAAGTCAAGTCCACGGCCAGCAGGCGGGATAGCGGAGATCTGTAACCGATTTCAATCGGGGAAAATGCGTTTTTTGCTGCACGTGCAGCGTGATTTTCGCCCGCATGTCGCGTAGCGTCACACTTCGGACGAATCAGGGTACGTTCGCTTCTGGCTGTCACTTCTTACGCGCGGCCTGCAGCTTGGGTCGCAGGCCGGGCTTTTGCCGCATTCGTGTCTGCTCAACACTGGGGTTCTGGATGGTCCGGTTTCCGTGGCATGACAATGGGCGGATGCAGTGGCGCACCGGGTCGGGCATGCGATGAGGTCGTTCCTGGTGTTGTGTGCGAGCGCGCTGGTGCTGCTCGCGGCCTGCAATCGCGCGCCGCAACCATCTGCTGTCCCAGCCGTTACAACAGCGCAGGACAAGCGCGTTGCGTCCATCGCCACCACGCGTAGCGATTACGCGGCCACCCTTCCAGTCGGTCAGGCGATCGTGATCGACAATCCCTATGGCGACGTGCACGTCCGCTTCGGCGGCTTCGAGCACAAGGTCGACGCCCACGCGGTGCTGCAGGAGCCCAGGGGCGCCGCGCACATCGAGCTCAAGCCCGCCGTCGCGCAAGACGGCCGCTACACCATCGCCCCGCGTCTGCCCACCGGTGCCAGCGTGCGCGAAGGCCAGCGCATCGACCTGTCGGTGTTCGTGCCCGAAGGCCACGCACTCAGCGTGCGCACCGAGCAGGGCCTGATCGATGTCCACGGCGTGCATGGCGATGTCGACATCAAGAGCACCACCGGCGACATCAAGCTGCGTGGCATCAAGGGCGCGATCCACGGCGAGACTGGCGAAGGTGCGATCGAGGCCGCGCTGGACAGCGCACCGCGCAATGCCAGCCAGCGACTGGCGACCACCACCGGCGACATCCAGGTGGGGGTCGATGACCAGCTCGATGCCGAGCTGGACATGGCGACGTCGGCACTGTTCGCCACAGACTATTCGATTGAAGTCATGCGCCGTCCTGGCGAAGAACCCAACAAGCGTGCTCGCGTCGTGATCGGCGCGAAGGCTTCAAAACTCGTGCTGGAAAGTCGTCGTGGGCAAATCAGCCTGATCCGGCGAGCCGGTTTTACCGCCGTGGGTGGCGAGTCCTCTGCCGCCCCCGCTGGACAGGCTGGGGGCGAGGACAACGACAGTGATTGAGTTGACTGGCAATGCAAGCGCCACCGTGCCGACGTTTACGGCTGCTGCGATCCGCAGTCGCTGACCTACTTTGGGGAACCCAGTGATGAAACTCAGCAAAAAACTTTTGATTGCCGCGCTCGGGGTGCTGTTGCCCGTCGTGGCAATGGCAACGCCACCGTCCAGCACAAGCAAGGTGTATCGAGGCGTCCAAGTCGGAGAGCCGGTCTCGGCTGTCAGCCTGAATGTCGACCTGCGCAATCTGCCAGTGGCGGCCACCTGGCACCCGGGAATGGCGATCCGCGAGGCGCACAAACGCCAGTTCTTTCCGCTGAACCGCGTCAGTCCGGCAGCGCCGGCCTCCATGCATGCCGTGCCTGATCGCTTGCCGGAACTGCAGCGGATCTGGGACCAGAATGCGCCGGCCAGTCGTCAGCTGACCAGCAATGGCAATCGCGTCAGCATCAACAACGGTTCGACTGGCGTTTCACCGGGCGATCCCGTCATCGACGTCAGCCCCAACTATCTGGTCTATGGCGTCAACGCCAGCACCGGCACTACCTTCACCGTCTACGACAAGCTCGGCACCAAGCTCGCTGGCCCGACATCGTTCGCGTCGCTGGCACCCACGGGTGACGGCTGCAAGACTTCAGTCAGCGATCCGATCATCCTGTTCGATCGCCTGGCCGGCCGCTGGTTCCTGCTCGAGATGGGCGGCACGACCTCTGCACCGAAGATGTGTGTGTACATCTCCAAGAGCGAAAACCCGGTCTCCGGCGGCTGGTGGTTCTACGGCTTCTCGACGCCGACGCAGAACGACTATCCGCATTGCGGCGTCTGGAACAACGCCTACGTCTGCACCGACAACGAGGGCGGCGCCAACGTCACGGCGTATGCCTATGATCGCGCCAACATGCTGCTCGGTGGCACCGCCCGCGCGCAGCAGCGTTTCGTCAGCGTGCCAAAGCTTGCTGGCTACGGCTTCCAGGCGCTGACCCCGGCGACCTACGTCGGCGACAGCGCGCATGCACCGCCGGCCGGAGCGCAGCAGATCCTGGCCCGACACGACGATGACGAAGCCCACGCCGGCACCGGCGCGGATACCACGCGCGACTTCATCGACCTGTTCTCGATGAGCGTCGACTGGACCACGCCCGCCAACAGCTCCATCACGGCGCTGCCGCGCGTTGCAATCACCGAGTTCAACAGCTGGTTCCGCGACTACTCCAGCTTCGCCACGGTGCCGCAGCCCGGCTCGACCTCGATGCTGGATCCGATTCGCGAAGTGATCCTCAACTCGATGGTCTATCGCAACCTTGGCAGCTACGAGTCGATCGTCGGCCAGTTCGCCACCAACCAGAACGCGGCACGCACGGGTACCGTTGTCGACGCCGGCATCCGCTGGTTCGAATTGCGTCGCGTCGGCGCCGGCAACTGGACGCTGCAGCAGGAAGGCACCTTCAGCCCCGGCGACAGCAACACCCACCACCTGCTGGGCAGCATCGCCACCGACAACAAAGGCAACATCGCGCTGGGCTACAACATCTCCAGGACCACGGCACCGGTGACCTATGCAAGCCTGGGTTATACCGGGCACATGGCCGCCGATCCCGCGGGCGTGATGACGCAGGGCGAAAACATCGTTGCCGCCGGCAGCGCGGTGGAAACATCCGGCCGCTGGGGCGACTACTACGCGATGGTGGTGGATCCGACCGACGACTGCACCTTCTGGATGGTCGGCATGTATCGCCCGGCTACCAGCTGGAACACGCGTATTGCCAATTTCAAGTTCAGTGATTGCGGCGTCGCGACGACCACCTACTCGGTATCCGGCACGATCACTACCGGCGCTGGCGCCGGCATCGGTGGTGTGACGGTCAGCAACGGTTCGACCAGCACCACCACCACCAGTACCGGCGCCTACACGCTGGCAAACCTGGCGAGCGCCACCTATACCTTCACGCCCAGCTTGACCGGCTACAGCTTTGCGCCGGTCAATCGCAGCGTGACGGTGAGCGGTGCCAACGTCACCGGTCAGAACTTCACCGGTACGCCCACAGGCAATGCCAGCCCGATCGCCAACTTCACCTCCACCACCAGCGGACTGACGGCGAACTTCACCGACACTTCCACCGACAGTGACGGCACCATCGCGTCGCGTTCGTGGAACTTCGGCGATGGCAGCGCGATATCGACGGTGACCAATCCCAGTCACGTCTACACCACCGGCGGCACCTACCAGGTGGCGTTGACGGTGACCGACAATGGCGGCGCCACCAACACGCTGACCAAGGCGGTGACCGTCACGGCGCCCAGTGGCAACGTCCTGACGAATGGCGTGGCGACGACCGGTATTGCCGGTGCGGCAGCCAGCGACCAGCTGTACACGCTGGACGTTCCGACTGGGGCGACGGGCCTGAAGTTTGTGACAACGGGCGGTACGGGCGACGCGGACTTGTATGTCAAGTTCGGTTCGGCCCCGACCACCACCGTCAATGATTGCAAGTCCGAAGGCGGGACGACAGCGGAAACCTGCTCGATTGCCACCGCCCAGGTCGGCAAGTACTACGTCCTGATTCACGGGTACACCGCGTTCTCGGGCGTGAGCCTGACCGGTAGCTACTCCACTGGTGGTGGCGGTACGGCGCTGACCAGCGGCGTGGCCGTTACTTTGGCCTCACAGGCCACGGGCACGGTATCCCCCAACTACACGCTCGTGGTTCCGGCCGGCAAGACCAGCGTGGTGTTCACCATTTCCGGTGGCACCGGTGATGCGGACATGTATGTGAATCTCGGCAGCGCGCCGACGACCACCACGTACACCTGCCGTCCGTACCTCACCGGCAACAATGAAACCTGCACGATCAGTGCACCGGCTGCCGGTACGTACTACGTCAACGTGCGTGCGTATGCGGCGTACGCGGGCGTCAGCCTGAAGGGCACGATTAACTGAGCCAAGCGATCCAGCCGCATATTCGGCAGGACGGACCTCGGGCTGCGACAGTCAATGTCGCAGCCCGTGATCTTCCGAACTGAAACCCCGGCCCCGTGCCGGGGTTTTTAATAGACCGCCAGCGCCGGTGTATGCCGATCGTCGTTGTCCATGTTGGCACCAGACATGCAAGTGCTTCCCCCTTAATATTGCAGTCGCGTCTCCTGCGCAGCGCGCGGGAGACGCAGGTTGAAACCCAACCCCGGCTCAGTGTCGGGGTTCTTTTTGCATTTCGTCCGGAGATCATTCGTGGCATTCATGCATTCCCGTTCCGCGGTTACGCACGCCATCCTATATTCACTGCTGACTGCCGCTGCGGCACCGGTCTTCGCGCAGGATGCGGTCGAACTGGAAACCATCGAAGTCACCAGCGCCAAGATTCCGGTCAACCTGCGCGACTCCACCGCGACCGTCACCGTCGTGAGTGGCGACGACCTGCGCGCGCGTGGAGCCACCGATCTGCGCACGGCGTTGTCGCTGGTGGCGGGCGTCGACATCGCGCCCGGTGGCGACGGCGGCCCGGCCAGCGCGGTGCCGGCGTTGTGGGGCCTGCGCGAGTTCGATGCGTTCCTGCTGGTGGTCGATGGCGTGCCGTGGGGTGGCGCGTTCTCGCCGGCACTGGCGACGATGAACCTCAACAACGTCGAGCGCATTGAGGTGGTCAAGGGCGCCGCGCCGGTGAGCTATGGCGCCACCAGTTTCGTCGGCGTAATCCATGTGCTGCATCGGGCGGCAGGCCAGGGCAATGCCACTGTGGAGCTTGGTGTTGGCAGTCGTGGCAGTGCGCGTGCGGCATTTGCGTTGCCGTTGTCGAAAGCCGGCGATCGCTGGCAACAGTCGCTGTTCGTCGATGGCGAACACGATGGATTGGCGCAGGATCGTGCTGGCTTCACGCGTTGGCACGCGTTGTATCGCGCCGCGACGACGCTGGGCAATGGCGAATTCACCTTCGACCTGGACAGCAGCCAAGTCCAGCAACGGCCCGCCAGCCCGCATCCGCGCGAAGGCATGACGCTCACCGATCGCGCACCACTGGATGCAAACCACAATCCGCGCGGCGCCCGCCGGGACGAGGACCGCACGCAACTCGCGCTCGGCTACGTATTGCCAACCGGGATCGGCGAGTGGAGCACGCGGCTGGCTTTCGCCGACAACAACGGCGATACCGTGCGCGGTTTCCTGCGTCCTGATTTCGCCGACGATGGTGTCGCCCACACTGCCGACGGCTACCAGCAGGACCGCCAGACCCGCGAGCTGTATTTCGATTCACATATCGCTACCAAGCTGAGCGATGCTGCATTACTGGTGTGGGGCGTCGACCACATGCACGGCGACGGTCACCAGCGCAGCGCCAACTTCGAATACGCCGTGCTCCCGGATGGAAGCAACGCCCCGGCGTGGGAAGGTCTGCATGTCGACGAGAGCACCCGGCTGACCGACCGCCGCAACTTCAGCGGTGTCTACGCCGCGCTCGATTTTGCCGTGACCGATGCCTGGCGCATCGACGCCGGCCTGCGCTACAACCGGACGCAGGAAACGCGCAGCGGCCAGGCCATCGACCTGACCGGCGACGCACCGGTGCCGGGTGAAATCCAGGACCAGGCCCGCACCGACCATCGCTGGACCGGTGCGCTGGGCACGAGTTATCGCCTGTGGCAAAGCGGTCATGATTACCTGACGGCGTACGCGAATTACCGTGACAGCTTCAAACCCGCTGCGATCGATTTCGGCCCCGAGGCGGAGTCGCAGATTTTGCAGCCCGAGCAGGCGCAAAGCGGCGAGCTCGGCCTGCGCGGAGAGCAGTTCGATGGCCGCCTGCGGTGGGATGTCTCGGTGTTCCGGATGAATTTCCACAACCTTGTCGTCATGCAGGATGTCGGCGGATTGCCCGGTCTGACCAATGGCGGCAACGAGCGCTTCAAGGGCGCCGAAGCCGAGGCGCACTGGCGTCTATCCGACGCCTTCAGCGCGGTCGGCACCTGGGCCTGGCACGATGCCCGCTTTACGAACTACGAGCAGTTGTTCGACGGTGTCCCGACGCAACTGGATGGCAAGCAACTTGAGCTGTCGCCACGACGGGTCGGCAGTCTCGGTTTGCAATACGCGCACCCTGAAGGCATCCGCGCGTATGCCACCGTCGCTCATGTCGGCGCACGCTACCTCAACAAACGCAACACCGCGCTCGCCGGCGCATATCAGACCTTCGATGCAGGCATCGGCTATCGCCATGCGCAATGGGAAGTGCGGCTGGACGGCACCAACCTGAGCGACCGGCGCGATCCTGTTTCCGAAAGTGAGTTGGGCGAGTCGCAGTACTACCGCCTGCCGGCCCGCGCCGTCTGGGCGAGTTTGCGCTACGACTTCGGCACGCACTGAGTTCATCCCCTGTCTTGCGAGAGCAGGGGGAGATGCTAGATCGCTTCGAACCGGTTCGCCGCCACGTTCTTGCGCACCTGCGCCGGATCCCAAACGCGCCCGTTCATCGCGATGTAAACGCCCGGCGGTAAGGATTGCACCGCTCCCACGGCGGTGCCGATGTTGAACTCGGCATCGGAGCCGCGGAAGCGCGCCGGGTTCAGCGCGCCGGTCAGGACGATGGTCTTGTCGCGGATGCTGGCGAGCACCTTGGCGGTGTCGACCATGGTGTCGGTGCCGTGGGTGATCAAGACGTGGCGTGCGTCCTGCGCGGCGATGGTCGCGCGCAACAGGTCGCGGTCGGCGGCGTCGATGTGCAACGAATCC
>JANMAO010000059.1:0-65260 GCA_031359875.1 Lysobacter sp. | reverse complement strand
GCGCTTCACCATTCTTACTTCTCCGCACGTCGACAAGGACGCGCGTGACCAGTACGAGACCCGCACGCACAAGCGCGTGCTCGACATCGTCGACCCCAACGACAAGACCGTGGACGCGCTGATGAAGCTCGAGCTCGCGGCGGGCGTCGACGTCCAGATCAAGCTGACCTGAGGCACACGACCATGACGAAGAAATATTCGTTGGGGATCGTCGGTCGCAAGGCCGGCATGAGCCGACTGTTCACCGAAGATGGCAAGTCCGTTCCGGTGACGCTGATCGAAGCCACCCCGAACCGCATCACACAGGTGAAGACGGTTGCGACCGACGGCTATAGCGCCGTGCAGGTCGTCGTCGGCACCCGCCGCGCCGCACTGATCAACAAGCCATCCGCTGGCCATCTGGCCAAGGCCAAGGTCGAAGGCGGCCGTGGTTTGTGGGAGCTGCGCGTGGAAGCCGACAAGATCGGCGACTTCGAAGTGGGCGGCGAGATCAAGGCCGACATTTTCGAGGTTGGCCAGATCGTCGACGTCGAGGGCATCACCAAGGGCAAGGGCTTCCAGGGCACGATCAAGCGCTGGAACTTCAAGATGGGCGACGCGACGCACGGCAACTCGCTGTCGCATCGCTCGCCGGGCTCGATCGGCCAGCGCCAGACGCCGGGCCGCGTGTTTCCGGGCAAGAAGATGTCCGGTCACATGGGCTCGGTGCAGCAGACCACGCAGCGCCTGCAGGTAGTCAAGGTCGATGTCGAGCGTGGCCTGCTCGCGATCAAGGGCGCGGTTCCGGGTGCTCCGGGCGGTGACGTGATCGTGCGTCCGACGAGCAAGGGAGTCTGACGATGGAACTGTCCATTAATAAGAGTGACAAGACGCTGTCGGTCTCCGACGCGATCTTCGGTCGCGAATTCAGCAAGGACCTGGTGCATCAGGTCGTCGTCGCCTATCGCAATGCGGGTCGCGCGGGCACCAAGGCGCAGAAGACGCGCTCGGAAGTCAGCGGTACCACGAAGAAGTCGAAGAAGCAGAAGGGCGGCGGCGCACGACATGGTGCGTTGACGGCTCCGATCTTCGTCGGCGGCGGCGTGACCTTCGCGGCCAAGCCGCGCAGTTTCGCGCAGAAGGTCAACCGCAAGATGTACCGCGCCGCGATTGCCACGATCCTGTCGGAGCTCAACCGCCAGGGCCGGATCATGGTCGTCGAAGGTTTCGACGTCGATGCGGCGAACACCAAGGGCCTGATCGCCAAGCTCAAGGATCTCGAAGTCGGCAATCGTCCGCTGATCGTGACCGAGGAAGCGTCGGAGCACTTGTACCTGTCCGCGCGCAACTTGCGCTACGTCGAAGTCCGTGACGTGCAAGGTCTCGACCCGGTCGCCCTCGTCGGCGCCGACACGGTCGTAATGACCTCCGACGCGGTCAAGAAGATCGAGGAGTGGCTGGCATGAACGACGCCAAGCTTTACAACGTCATCCGCGCGCCGCGTGTGTCCGAAAAGACCGCGCGCCTGCAGGAAGTCTCAAACCAATACGTTTTCGAAGTCGCTACCGACGCCACCAAGGCTGACATCAAGGTTGCCATCGAGAAGCTCTTCGACGTCAAGGTCGAGGCGGTCAACGTGTTGAACGTGAAGGGCAAGCAGAAAGCCTTCAAGAACCGCAATGGCCGCCGCGCCGACTGGCGCAAGGCATACGTGAAGCTGGCCGATGGCCAGTCGATCGACGTGATGGCCAAGGCCTGAGGAAAGACCCATGGCATTGATGACATTCAAACCCACTTCGCCTGGTCGCCGTTCCGCGGTCCGCGTGGTGACGCCGGGCCTGCATAAGGGCGCGCCGCATGCTGCGCTGGTCGAAAGCCAGAGCAGGACCGGTGGCCGCAACCACCACGGCCGCATCACCACCCGTCACATCGGTGGTGGCCACAAGCAGCATTACCGCATCATCGACTTCAAGCGCGACAAGGAAGGCATTCCGGCCCGCGTGGAACGGATCGAATACGACCCGAACCGCACTGCGCACATCGCCCTGCTGTGCTATGTCGACGGCGAGCGCCGTTACATCATCGCGCCCAAGGGCCTGAAGGCCGGCGACCAGGTGATTGCGGGCAGCGATGCGCCGATCAAGACCGGCAACACGTTGCCACTGCGCAATATCCCGGTCGGTTCGACCGTGCATTGCATCGAGATGAAGCCGGGCAAGGGTGCGCAGATCGCGCGGGCTGCCGGCGCCGGCGTGCAGTTGGTCGCACGTGAAGGCGTCTACGCCACGCTGCGCCTTCGCTCCGGCGAAATGCGTCGTGTTCCGTCCGAGTGCCGCGCCACCATTGGCGAAGTCGGTAATGTCGAGCACAACCTTGAAAAGCTGGGCAAGGCGGGCGCAAGTCGCTGGCGTGGTGTCAGGCCGACAGTCCGCGGCGCGGCCATGAACCCGGTCGACCATCCGCACGGCGGTGGTGAAGCCAAGGCCGGCCAGGGCAATCCGCATCCGGTCACCCCGTGGGGCGTTCCGACCAAGGGTTACAAGACGCGACACAACAAGCGCACGCAGCAGTTCATCGTTCGCGACCGCAGGAGCTAATCGGACATGCCACGTTCACTGAAGAAAGGTCCGTTCGTCGACCACCACCTGATGAAAAAGGTGGAGACCGCGGTCAGCAACAAGAAGCCGATCAAGACATGGTCGCGCCGCTCGATGATCCTGCCGGATATGGTCGGCTACACGCTGGCCATCCATAACGGCAGGAACCACATCCCGGTGCTGGTCAACGAGAACATGGTCGGGCACAAGCTCGGCGAATTCGCGCTGACGCGGACCTTCAAGGGTCATGGCGGCGACAAGAAGGCCGGGAAGTAACGGAGATGACAATGGAAGCGAAAGCCATCCTGCGCAGTGCGCGCATCTCCCCGCAGAAGGCACGTCTGGTCGCAGATCAAGTGCGCGGACTGAGCGCCGAGCGCGCGGTCAACCTGCTGAAGTTCTCGGACAAGAAAGCCGCCCACATGATCCGCAAGGTCGTGGAATCGGCGATCGCAAATGCCGAGAACAACCAGGGCGCCGACGTCGACGAACTGAAGGTCACGACCATCATGGTGGACGAAGGTCCGTCGCTGAAGCGTTTCATGGCGCGTGCAAAAGGCCGCGGCACCCGGATCACAAAACGCACCAGCCACATCACTGTGGTTGTGGGCGAAGCGAAGTAGGGCGGAGAAGACTATGGGTCATAAAGTACATCCGACCGGAATCCGCCTTGGCATCTCCAAGGACTGGAACTCAAAGTGGTATGCCGGCAAGAAGCATTTCGCCGCCTACCTGATCGCCGACATCAAGGTCCGCGAGATGCTGCGCAAGAAACTCGCGCAGGCTGGTATCTCCAAGATCCTGATCGAGCGTCCGGCCAACAACGCGCGCGTCACGATCCACACCGCCCGTCCGGGCGTGGTGATCGGCAAGCGTGGCGAGGACATCGAGAAGCTGCGCAAGGAAGTCAGCACGCTGATGGGCGTTCCCGCGCACATCAACGTCACCGAGGTCCGCAAGCCGGAGCTCGATGCGCAGCTGGTTTCGGAATCGATCGCGCAGCAGCTCGAGCGCCGCATCATGTTCCGCCGTGCGATGAAGCGCGCGGTCGGCAATGCGATGCGACTGGGCGCGCTGGGAATCAAGGTCAACGTCGCCGGCCGCCTCAATGGCGCCGAGATCGCGCGTTCGGAGTGGTATCGCGAAGGTCGCGTGCCGTTGCACACGCTGCGCGCCGACGTCGACTACGGTTTCGCCGAGGCCAAGACCACCTACGGCATCATCGGTATCAAGGTGTGGGTCTACAAGGGCGAGATCTTCGATTTCTCCCAGGTCGGCCAGGAAAAGCAGGACGACACGCCGCGCAGTGACCGCAACGAGCGTAGTGACCGTCCGCGTCCGCCGCGGCGCGATGATCGCAATCGCAGCGAAGCGAGGGAATAAATCATGCTGCAACCCAAGCGAACCAAATTCCGCAAGATGCACAAGGGCCGCAACGATGGCCTGGCATGGTGCGGCAACGCTGTCAGCTTCGGCGAATATGGCCTGAAGTCGACCGCGACCGGCCAGCTGACCTCGCGTCAGATTGAGGCGGCGCGTCGTTCCATCAGCCGTTACGTGAAGCGTGGCGGCAAGATGTGGATCCGCGTGTTTCCCGACAAGCCGATCACCAAGAAGCCGATCGAAGTCCGCATGGGCTCGGGCAAGGGCAACGTCGAGTTCTGGGTCGCGCAGATCCAGCCGGGCCGGATGATCTACGAGATCGAAGGCGTCGACGAAGCCACCGCACGCGAGGCGTTTCGCCTGGCCGCGGCCAAGCTCTCGGTGACCACCACATTCGTGACCCGGACGGTGCGCTGATGGAACTCAAGCAAATGCGAACGAAGTCGGCCGATGAGCTCAAGGGCCATTTGCTGGACCTGCACAAGGAGGCGTTCTCGCTACGCATGCAGAAGGCCACTGGTCAGCTCGCCAAGACCCACGATGCCCGCCGGGTGCGGCGCGAGATCGCTCGCGTCAATACCCTGCTCGGTCAGCCGCAGACGGTCCAGGCCTCGAGCCTTCCGAAATCCGGCAAGAAGAAGTAAGGAATGGCCGACATGATCGACGCTACCAACCAAGTAAAAGAAAAGAAGCTGCACACGGTCGAAGGCCGCGTGGTCAGCAACAAGATGAACAAGACGGTGACGGTGCTCGTCGAGCGCCAGGTCAAGCACGCGCTGTACGGCAAGTACATCCGACGCTCGACCAAGCTGCACGCCCATGACGCCGACAATGCCTGCAACACCGGCGATGTCGTGCGTGTGGCGGAATGCGCGCCGATGTCGAAGACCAAGAACTGGCGCGTGGTCGAGATTCTCGCCCGCGCGGCCGAGTAAGCGAGGAGGCTGACCCATGATCCAGATGCAGAGCTACCTCGACGTCGCCGACAACTCGGGCGCCAAGGAACTGATGTGCATCAAGGTGCTCGGCGGCTCCAAGCGCCGTTACGCGCACATTGGCGACATCATCAAGGTGACCGTGAAAGACGCAATCCCGCGCGGCAAGGTCAAGAAGGGCGACGTCTATGACGCCGTCGTGGTCCGCACCCGCAAGGGCGTGCGTCGTCCGGACGGTTCGCTGATCCGCTTCGATGGCAACGCAGCAGTGCTGTTGAACAACAAGCACGAGCCGATCGGCACGCGCATCTTCGGGCCAGTGACCCGTGAGCTGCGCTCCGAGAAGTTCATGAAGATCGTCTCGCTCGCACCTGAAGTGCTCTGAGCGCAGGAGTGTTGAAATGAACCGTATCAAGAAAGGTGACGAAGTGATCGTCACTGCCGGCAAGGACAAGGGCAAGCGCGGTGATGTCGTGCGCGTGGCAGGCGACAAGGTCGTCGTGTCCAACGTCAACATCATCAAGCGCCACACCAAGCCGAACCCGCAGGCCAACCAGCCTGGCGGCGTGATCGAGCGCGAAGCGGCGATCCATGTTTCAAACGTGATGCTGTTCAACCCTGCCTCGGGCAAGGGTGGACGCGTCGGTACCAAGGTGCTCGAGGATGGAACACGTTTGCGCGTGTTCCGCTCGAGTGGTGAAGCCGTCTGAGGCTGAGCCTGAGATCAGAGGCAGCCTTGGATAGAGGCGGCTTCTACAAAGGATGATGAAAATGACGACACGTCTGGAAGAGTTCTACAAGCAGGAAGTGGTGCCGAAACTGATGGAAAAGTTCGGCTACACCAATGTGATGCAAGTACCGCGCCTGACCAAGATCACGCTCAACATGGGCGTGGGCGAGGCGGCGACCAACAAGAAGATCCTCGAGAACGCAGTGGCCGACATGGCCAAGATCTCCGGCCAGAAGCCGCAGGTCACCAAGTCGCGCGTTTCGGTGGCCTCATTCAAGATCCGCGACGGCTGGCCGATCGGCTGCAAGGTCACGCTGCGCCGCGCGAAGATGTACGAGTTCCTGGATCGCCTGGTCAACGTGTCGCTGCCGCGAGTGCGCGACTTCCGCGGCGTATCGGGACGTTCGTTCGACGGCCGCGGCAACTACAACATGGGCGTGAAGGAACAGATCATCTTCCCGGAAATCGACTTCGACCAGGTCGACGCGATTCGCGGCATGGATATCGCCATCACCACCACCGCCAAGACCAACGACGAAGCCAAGGCGCTGCTCGAAGCGTTCCGCTTCCCGTTCCGCAACTGATCACGCTCGCCAAGAGCGGCTGAGGACTCAAGACAATGGCAAAGACCTCGATGGTCAACCGCGAAACGAAGCGGACCAAGCTGGTGAAGAAGTACGCCGTGCGGCGCGATGCGTTGAAGAAGATCGTCAGCAACCAGTCGGCGAGCTTCGAAGAAAAGATGGAAGCGGCGGTAAAGCTGCAGAAGCTGCCGCGGGATTCCTCGCCGGCGCGCCAGCGCAATCGTTGCGCCATCACCGGCCGCTCGCGCGGCGTGTACAGCAAGTTCGGCCTCGGCCGCAACAAGCTGCGCGAAGCCACCATGCGCGGCGACGTTCCGGGCCTGCGCAAGGCTTCCTGGTAATCCAGTTGTTGTAGAGCGGAGCTTGCTCCGCTCGTCTTGAAAGTCAGCGGAGCAAGCTCCGCTCTACGGTTCCAAGCCAATGTGGTTCGCCGCGTTGGTTATTTCGAAATTCGCAATTCCGCGGATATCGGTGCACTCAAAGGTAACAATCAATGAGCATGACTGATCCCATCGCCGACATGCTGGTCCGCATTCGAAATGCGGCCGCGGTCGGCAAGCCGACGGTGAAGATGCCGTCGTCCAAGACCAAGGTCGCCATCGCCAAGGTCCTGCACGACGAGGGCTACATCGGCGGTTCGCACGTCACCCAGAACGGCGCCAAGGCCGAACTCGAGATCGTGCTGAAGTATTACGAAGGCAAGCCGGTGATCGACAAGCTGCAGCGCGTGTCGCGTTCAGGCCTGCGCCAGTACCGCGGCAAGGACGCGATCCCGAAAGTACTCGGCGGTCTCGGTGTCGCCATCATTTCGACCTCGAAGGGCATCATGACCGACGTGCAGGCGCGCCAACAGGGCGTCGGCGGCGAAGTCCTGTGCTTCGTGGCGTAAGGGAGTAACGAACATGTCCCGAGTTGCCAAGAAGCCGATCGCCATCATCAAGGGCGTCGAGCTGAACATCCAGACCGACAACGTCAGCGTCAAGGGTCCGAAAGGCACCTTGTCGATCGCCAAGCCTGCCGGTATCGAAGTGATTGTCGAGGATGGCCATGCGCTGCTCTCGGCCAACGATCCGGCGCTGGTGCCACTGGCCGGCACGCTGCGCGCGATCATCGCCAACATGGTGCAGGGCGTCTCCGAAGGGTTCCAGCGCAAGCTCGAACTGGTCGGCGTCGGCTACCGCGCCTCGATGTCGGGTCAGGATCTGACCCTGGCGCTGGGGTTTTCGCACCCGGTGCTGTTCAAGGTGCCGGAAGGCATCACCATCACCACCCCGACCCAGACCGAGATCCTGGTCAGCGGCGCCGACAAGCAACGCGTCGGTGAAGTTGCCGCCAAGATTCGCGGCTTCCGTCCGCCGGAGCCCTACAAGGGCAAGGGCGTCAAGTACGCCGGCGAGAAGATCATCCGCAAGGAAGCCAAGAAGGCGTAATCCCGCGAGGGATTCCATACGCTTTCAGCTTTCGGAGAAACAGACATGCTCAAGAAAATTGCCCGCCTGCGCCGTGCCAAGTCGACCCGTTCGCACATCCGCAACCTCGGTGTGCCGCGCCTGTCGGTATTGCGCACTGGCCAGCACCTGTACGCGCAGCTGTTCAGCGCCGACGGCTCCAAGGTCCTGGCTGCGGCCAGCACCACCCAGGCCGACGTGCGTGAAGGGCTGAAGAACGGCAAGAATGCCGACGCCGCCGTCAAGGTCGGTCGCGCGATTGCCGAGAGGGCCATTGCCGCGGGCGTCGAGAAGGTTGCGTTCGACCGTTCCGGCTACCGTTACCACGGTCGTATCAAGGCGCTGGCCGATGCCGCGCGCGAAGGCGGCCTGAAGTTCTGATCGCTTGAATGTGTGTGGCTTCGGCCTCATGCATCAGCAACACCTGCCGATGTGGGCTACATCGGGCGGCGCAGCCAGTTCTGGTTGCGTCGAAGCATCCGCAACACATCACAACTATAAGCGGCAACGCCGCAAATCCTTTCAAACAACGGAATCAAGAAGATGGCAGACGAACGAGCACCGCGGGGTCGTGATCGCAATCGCGAAGAGATCGACGATGGCATGGTCGAAAAACTGATCGCGGTCAATCGCGTGAGCAAGACCGTCAAGGGCGGCCGCCAGTTCACCTTCACCGCATTGACGGTGGTGGGCGACGGCGATGGCAAGGTCGGTTTCGGTTACGGCAAGGCGCGTGAAGTGCCGGTCGCAATCCAGAAATCGATGGAGCAGGCGCGTCGCGGAATGCTGAAGGTCGAACTGAACAACGGCACCTTGTGGCATGCGGTCAAGTCCGGCCATGGTGCAGCACGCGTGTTCATGATGCCCGCGTCGGAAGGTACCGGCGTGATCGCAGGTGGCGCGATGCGCGCCGTTCTGGAAGCGGTCGGCGTCAAGAACGTGTTGGCCAAGGCGGTGGGTTCGCGCAACCCGATCAACCTCGTGCGCGCCACGCTACGTGGTCTGACCGAGATGCATTCGCCGGCCAAGATCGCTGCCAAGCGCGGCAAGAAGGTCGAGGATCTGCATCATGTCTAAGAAAGAAACCAACAAGGACGACACCGCCAAGAGCGGTACCGTCAAAGTCCGTCTGGTCAGGGGCCTGCGCGGCGCCAAAGGCATTCATCGCCTGTCGGTGAAGGCGCTGGGCCTGGGCAAGTTGAACAGCGTGCGCGAGTTGAAAGACAGCCCGCAGGTTCGCGGCCTGATCAATACGGTGCATTACCTGGTTCGGGTCGAGGAGTAATTCGATGAAGCTCAACACACTCAGTCCCGCCGATGGCGCCCGCCAGGATCGCAAGCGCGTCGGCCGCGGCATTGGTTCGGGGCTTGGCAAGACCTGCGGCCGCGGTCACAAGGGTTCGTTCGCACGTAGCGGCAAGGGCAAGATCAAGGCTGGCTTCGAAGGCGGCCAGATGCCGATGCAGCGTCGTCTTCCGAAGATCGGATTCCGCTCCAAGCGTGCGCTCAACGTCGCCGAAGTGTTGCTGTACCAGCTGGACAAGCTCGAGGCCGGCGCGGTTAATTTCGCGATGCTGAAGGCTGCCAAGCTGGTGCCGAGCAGCGCCAAGCAGGCGAAGATCGTCAAGCGGGGCGAGGTCAGCAAGAAGTTCGTGCTGACCGGCCTGCTTGCGACCGCCGGTGCCAAGGCAGCGATCGAAGCTGCCGGTGGCCAGCTCAAGTCGGCTGACGGCAAGTCGGTCGAAGGCGCGGAGTAAGTCACGCATGGCGCGAAGCGGCAATGCGGCTGGCAACCTGGGTGGGCTCGGTAAATTCACCGAGCTGCGCCAGCGCCTGATGTTCGTCCTGGGTGCGATGGTCGTCTATCGCATCGGCTGCTACATTCCGGTGCCGGGCGTGAACCCCGAGGCGATGCTGCAGCTGATGGAAGCGCAGAAAGGCACCATCGTGGACATGTTCAACATGTTCTCCGGCGGCGCGCTGCAGCGCTTCAGCCTGTTTGCGCTGAACGTCGTGCCGTACATCTCCGCCTCGATCATCATCCAGCTGCTGGTGCAGATCCTGCCCAGCCTGAAGGCGATCCAGAAGGAAGGCGAATCCGGCCGCCGCAAGATCACGCAGTGGTCGCGCATGGGCGCGATTCCGCTGGCCGTGTTCCAGTCGGCCGGCATCGCGATCGCGTTGCAGAATTCCGGCGCCCACAATGGCATCCCGGTGGTCTATACCCCAGGTATGGGCTTCGTGTTGACCGCGGTGGTGGCATTGACCGCGGGCACCATGTTCCTGATGTGGGTGGGTGAGCAGATTACCGAGCGCGGCGTCGGCAATGGTGTCTCGTTGATTATTTTCGCCGGTATCGTCGCTGGCCTTCCCGGCGCGGTGCTGGGCACGCTGGAACAGGCGCGCAATGGCGACATCAGCGCGCTGGCGGTGATCGCGATCGCTGCGGTGGTGTTGCTGGCGACTTACTTCGTGGTGTTCGTGGAAAGCGGGCAGCGTCGGGTGACGGTCAACTACGCGCGGCGCCAGGGTGGACGCAGCGCCTACATGAACCAGTCCTCGTTCCTGCCGCTGAAGCTCAACATGTCGGGCGTGATCCCGGCGATCTTCGCTTCGTCGATCATCATGTTTCCGGCCACGGCGACGACCTGGTTCAGCCAGACGGGCAGTTCCGGGTTCCAGACAACGTTGCAAAAAATTACCCAGGCGTTGTCGCCCGGTGAACCGCTGCACATGATCCTGTACGGCGCGCTGATCGCGGGTTTCGCGTTCTTCTATACCGCGCTCGTGTTCAATTCGCAGGAAACTGCTGACAACCTGAAGAAATCGGGTGCGCTGATCCCGGGCATTCGTCCGGGCAAGGCAACCGCCGACTATATCGACGCTGTGCTGACGCGGCTGACCGCGGCTGGCGCGACATACCTGGTGCTGGTCTGCCTGCTGCCGGAAGTGATGCGTACCAAGCTCGGCACGTCGTTCCACTTCGGTGGCACCTCGTTGCTGATCGTGGTGGTGGTGGTGATGGATTTCATTGCGCAGATCCAGGCGCACCTGATGTCGCACCAGTACGAAAGCCTGTTGAAGAAGGCGAATTTGAAAGGCGGCTCGCGCGGCGGTTTGGCCCGCGGCTAGTCACGACGATGGGCGACTCACGCGGCGGTCTCGCGCGTGGGTGGGTCCGGACCGTTCCGCGCACAAGAGTAGTGCGCGGGGCAGGGCAAGACGGTTCGCCGTGTTGCCCTGGCCAGTCTGGATCCGTCGCCGGAGCATGGGCACACTCCCCATGCCGGGTTCCAGGAGCTTCGGCTTCGGGGGCTTCCTAGTAACCCGAGACCCTGTTAAACTTTCGAGTTCACTCCGCCGGACCCACGGGCCCGGCCGCCTAACTAGTTGGAGAATCGCGTTATGGCGCGTATTGCGGGCGTAAACCTGCCTGCCCAGAAACATGCATGGGTCGGGTTGCAAAGTATTTTTGGCATTGGCCGTACCCGTTCCAAGCAGGTCTGCGAATCCGCTGGCGTCAAGCCGGCGACCAAGATTCGCGATCTGTCCGAGCCAGAAGTCGAGCGCCTGCGTGCCGAGATCGGCAAGTTCGCGGTCGAGGGCGATCTGCGCCGTGAAGTCGGCGTCGCGATCAAGCGCCTGATGGACCTGGCCTGCTATCGCGGTCTGCGCCATCGTCGCGGCTTGCCGCTGCGTGGCCAGCGCACCCGTACCAATGCACGCACCCGCAAGGGTCCGCGCAAGGCCATCAAGAAGTAAGGAACAGACATGGCCAAGCCAGCAGCAGCAAAAACCAAGAAGAAGATCAAGCGCATCGTCACTGACGGTATCGCGCATGTGCACGCTTCTTTCAACAACACGATCATCACGATCACCGATCGCCAGGGCAACGCGCTGTCGTGGGCGACCTCGGGCGGCGCGGGCTTCCGCGGTTCCCGCAAGTCGACTCCGTTTGCCGCGCAGGTTGCGGCGGAAAAAGCCGGCAAGGCTGCGCTCGACTACGGCGTCAAGTCGCTGGAAGTGCGCATCAAGGGTCCGGGTCCCGGTCGTGAATCCGCCGTGCGTTCGTTGAACAACGTCGGCTACAAGATCACCAACATCATCGACGTGACGCCGATTCCGCATAACGGGTGCCGTCCGCCCAAAAAGCGTCGCGTCTGAGGAGCTGAAGAGAGATGGCTCGTTATATCGGTCCCACCTGTAAGCTCGCCCGCCGCGAAGGCGCTGACCTCGGCCTGAAATCGCCGGCGCGCGCGCTCGATTCCAAGTGCAAGCTGGAGCAAAAGCCCGGCCAGCATGGCGCCACTGTCACCCGCAAGGGCAAGCTGTCCGACTACGCCACCCAGCTGCGCGAGAAGCAGAAGGTCAAGCGCATCTACGGCCTGCTGGAACGTCAGTTCCGCAACTACTACAAAAAGGCCTCGACCAGGAAAGGCAACACCGGCGAGAACCTGCTGCAGTTGCTGGAAACCCGCCTGGACAATGTTGTCTATCGCATGGGCTTCGCTATCACCCGTCCGTCCGCGCGCCAGCTGGTCTCGCATCGCGGCGTCACCGTCAACGGCAAGCCGGTCAATCTGCCTTCGTACCAGGTCAAGGCGGGCGACGCGATCGCCCTGTCCGAGCGGGCACAGAAGCAGTTGCGTGTGCAGGAGTCGTTGACTGTGTTCGCGCAGATGGACTTGTCGCCGGCGTGGGTCGAAGTTGATTCGAAGAATTTCGCCGGTGTGTTCAAGACCGTGCCTGATCGTGCTGACCTGCCTGCTGACATCAACGAAGCGCTGATCGTCGAGCTGTACTCGAAGTAATCCATTTGCAACGCGCCTCCGGTTCGCCGGAGGTTGCAGGAGACGCCCTACATGACGGTTACCGCCAACCAAGTGCTGCGCCCGCGCGGCCCGCAGATCGAACGCCTCGCCGACAACCGCGCGAAGGTCGTGATCGAACCGCTGGAGCGCGGCTACGGCCACACGCTCGGCAACGCGCTGCGTCGCGTGCTGCTGTCGTCGATCCCTGGCTTCGCGATCACCGAAGTCGAGATCGACGGTGTGCTGCATGAATACACCACGGTCGAAGGCCTGCAGGAAGACGTGCTCGAGGTGCTGCTCAACCTCAAGGACATCGCCATCCGCATGGGCACCGGCGAAAGCTCCACCCTGAACCTGTCCAAGCAGGGCCCGGGAGTGGTGACCGCTGCAGATATCAAGACCGACCACAACGTCGAGATCCTCAATCCCGAGCACGTCATCGCCCACCTGACCAAGGACACGGCGTTGAACATGCGGTTGAAGATCGAGCGCGGCTTCGGCTACCAGCCGGCGGCCGCACGTCGTCGTCCGGATGAAGAGACCCGTACGATCGGCCGGTTGATGCTGGACGCATCGTTCTCGCCGGTGCGCCGTGTCGCCTACGCGGTGGAAGCCGCGCGCGTCGAACAGCGTACCGACCTGGACAAGCTGGTGCTTGATATCGAGACCAACGGCACGATCGATGCCGAGGAAGCCGTCCGCACTGCCGCCGATATCCTCAGCGACCAGCTGTCGGTATTCGGCGACTTCACCCATCGCGACCGCGGTGCGGCGAAGCCGACCGCGACTGGCGTGGATCCCGTGCTGTTGCGTCCGATCGACGATCTGGAGCTGACGGTGCGTTCTGCCAATTGCCTCAAGGCCGAGAGCATCTACTACATCGGCGACCTGATCCAGAAGACCGAGGTCGAGTTGTTGAAGACGCCGAACCTCGGCAAGAAGTCGCTCACCGAGATCAAGGAAGTGCTGGCACAGCGCGGCCTATCCCTCGGCATGAAGCTCGAAAACTGGCCGCCAGCGGGCATCGCCTCGCACGGCATGATGGGCTAAGAAGGAAATACGACCATGCGCCACCAGAAATCCGGACGCAAGTTCAGCCGCACCAGCGCACATCGCCAAGCGATGTTCGAGAACATGGCCGCGTCCCTGATCAAGCACGAACTGATTCGCACCACCCTGCCCAAGGCCAAGGAACTGCGCCGGGTCGCCGAACCCTTGATCACCATGGGCAAGGCTGACGGCGTCGCCAATCGCCGGCTCGCGTTCGCGCGCTTGCGTGACAAGGAAGCCGTCGGCACGCTGTTCACCGTGCTTGGACCGCGCTATGCGACCCGCCCGGGTGGCTACCTGCGCATCCTCAAGTGCGGCTTCCGCGCCGGTGACAATGCGCCGATGGCGTATGTCGAACTGGTCGATCGTCCGGAAGCAGCCGCGAAGTAAGTACTTCGGCCAGCATTGGTTTTGCGAACAACCCCCGGCCTGGCTGGGGGTTGTCGTTTGTGGGGAGGTCGGCCTTGCGATGCTCGAAGCGAGTCTCCAGGCGCGCGGCGGCGCGTTGAGGATGGTTCCCAAGTGGGTTCTGTCGCTGCGCGGCTTTCCAATCATGACGGCGCGTTCTATCTTGCATACATGAATTCCAATCCGTTCCGATGGCCCTTCCGTGCCCAATTCCTGCTGGGTGCCGGCGTCTGCGCAGCCCTGCTCGGTTTCGCGATCCTCGTGCAACTGCAGGGTGGCCTGATCCCGTGTCCGCTGTGCATCTTCCAGCGCATTGCATTCGCCGCGTTGGGCGTGGTGTTCCTGATCGGCGGGCTGCATGCGCCGCGTGGCAGCGGCGGACGTCGGGCCTACGGCGCGTTGGCGCTGCTGGCTGCGATGATCGGGATCGGCATAGCGGGGCGCCACGTGTGGATCCAGCATCTCCCGCCTGACCAGGTACCGTCATGCGGTCCGGGCCTGGACTACATGCGCGAATTGATGCCGATGACCAGCGTGATCCGCAAGGTGCTGACCGGCTCGGGTGAATGCGCCAAGGTCGACTGGACGTTCCTCGGACTGTCGATGCCGGAATGGAGCTTGTTGTCGTTCGTGTTGCTGGCGCTATGGGCGATATTCGTGGCGCTTCGCAGGCCTGGCGCGGCTAACCGGTAACATCGGGCTTGGCCGATATTTTTCGTGCGCTTGCGGTGCAGCCACGATCTGGCAGGATCATGATTGCCAAAGATGGAACGTCCTGAACCCACCAAGATGAATAGCAGCGACCGCAACTTGCAAGCCGTGCATGTCCCCGAAGGCTGGGCGCTGGATAGCTGGCGCACGCGGCCGGCGTTGCAATTGCCGGTCTATCCCGACGCCGAGGCATTGGCCGAAGTGCAGGCCGAATTGCATGGGCTGCCGCCGCTGGTCACGTCCTGGGAAATCCTCGCGCTCAAGCAGCAACTGGCCGAGGCGCAAGATGGCAAGCGCTTCCTGCTGCAGGGTGGCGACTGCGCGGAGAGTTTCCGCGAATGCAGCTCGGCAGTGATTTCCAATCGACTGAAAGTGCTGTTGCAGATGAGCCTGGTCCTGGTGCATGGATTGCGCCGGCCGGTGGTGCGGGTCGGCCGCTTCGCCGGGCAATACGCCAAGCCGCGATCGGTCGACAGCGAGACGATCGACGGCGTCACGCTGCCGGTATATCGCGGCGATATCGTCAACGCACCGGAGTTCACGGCAACTGCGCGAACGCCGGATCCCCGCCGCATGATCAAGGCGCACGCGCGCTCCGCGATGACAATGAACTTCGTGCGCGCGTTGATCGATGGCGGTTTCGCCGACCTGCATCATCCGGAATACTGGGACCTCGGCTGGGTCGGGCATTCGCCGCTCGCCGACGAATACCAGCATATGGTCGCCGGCATTGGCGACGCGGTGCGGTTCATGGAGACGCTGTCCGGATCGGAGGTGCACAACCTCAACCGCGTCGACTTCTACACTTCGCACGAAGCGCTGCTACTGCCCTACGAAGAAGCGCAGACGCGTCAGGTGCCGCGACAGTGGGGCTGGTTCAACCTGGGGACGCACTTCCCGTGGATCGGAATGCGCACCGCGGCGCTGGATGGCGCGCATGTCGAATATTTCCGCGGTATCCGCAATCCGGTTGCGTTGAAGGTCGGGCCGTCGGTGTCGGCCGATCAGCTGCTGCGGCTGATCGATGTGCTCAATCCGCACGACGAACCCGGCCGCATGACCCTGATCCATCGCATGGGCGCAAGTCATGTCGCCGCGAAGTTGCCGCCGCTGCTGGACGCCGTTCGCAATGAAGGCCGTCGGGTGCTGTGGATCTGCGATCCAATGCACGGCAACACCGAAACCACGGGCAACGGTTACAAGACGCGTCGTTTCGGCAACATCCGCATTGAGGTCGAGCAGGCATTCGAGCTGCACGCCGCGGCCGGCACGCGCCTGGGCGGTGTGCATCTGGAACTTACCGGTGAAGACGTCACCGAATGTCTCGGCGGGGCCCGTGAGCTGACGGAGACCGATCTCGCCCGGGCCTATCGCTCGACGGTCGATCCGCGCTTGAACTACGAGCAGGCGCTGGAGATCGCGATGCTGATCGTGCGCCAGCAAAACCGGCTCATGCCGTCTTCGGCGATCTAGGCAGGGCGGGTGACATCGTCGCGCATGCTCGCACCTTGCGTATCAGAAGGGGTCGGTCGCTCAAGCGAGAGTTTGCGACAGGCTTAATAGCGGCGCCTGACGATATCGCGCGCCAGCACCCAGACGACCAGTAGGTTGATGGCCAATACCACCAGAGCGGGCGCGCCGGGATGGTGCCATAAGGCATACGAGTCGAGCGGCAGGTACAGCGCTGCGGCCAGGCAGCCAAGCCACGAGGCCCATATTTTTGCCCGCCACAGGCCCCATGCTTCGATCAGGTGCAGCACGCCGTAAGCCATCACCGCGGCCGCGGCCCAGTGCACGGCGCCGGGGCTGATCTTTTCGGCAAACAGCGCCAGTGCGCCGTGCTCGGGATCCAGTTGGAAACGCGCGATCAGCCAGTGCACCCAACGCTGCAGCGGAGTGGGTCCGAGCAATTCCAGACCGCTCGCAGCGAGCACTGCGAGCAGGCCTTTGACCCCCTCGACCAACGCAATGATGTGCAGGCCCGGATGCGTGTGCGGATCCGGGTTGTAGTGCGGATGGCGGGGGTCGCTGCGGAGCATGAGGCGCGCAGGCTAACCCGGCGGGGCGGCGGAGTCGACCTCAGGCAACGCGCGAAGCACGCTTGCGGTCGGTTTCGCTGAGATGCCTCTTGCGCAGGCGGATCTCCTTCGGCGTCACTTCGACCAGTTCGTCGTCCTCGATGAAGTCCAGCGCCTGCTCCAGCGTGTACTTGATCGCCGGGGTCAGCTTGATGGCGTCGTCCTTGCCCGAGGCGCGCATGTTGGTCAGCGGCTTGGTCTTGATGGCGTTGACCGTCAGGTCGTTATCCTTCGAGTGGATGCCGACCAGCTGGCCTTCGTACACGTTGTCGCCTTCGGCGGCGAATAGCTTGCCGCGTTCTTCCAGCGGGCCAAGCGAGTAGGCAGGGGTTGCGCCGGGAGCGTTGGCGATCATCACGCCATTCTGGCGCTTGGCAATGACGCCCTGTTCCTTTGGACCGTAGTGGTCGAAGACGTGGAACAGCAGGCCCGAACCCTGGGTCAGGGTGCGGAATTCGTTCTGGAAACCTATCAGGCCGCGAGCCGGGATCATGTAGTCCAGGCGCACGCGTCCCTTTCCGTCGGACTCCATGTTCTTCAGCTGGCCCTTGCGGATGCCCAGCTTGTCCATGACGCCGCCCTGGTGCGGTTCCTCGATGTCGACCACCAGCTGCTCGACCGGCTCCATCAGCTTGCCGTCGATTTCCTTGATGATGACTTCCGGGCGGGACACGGCCAGTTCGAAACCCTCGCGGCGCATGTTCTCGATCAGCACCGACAGGTGCAGTTCGCCGCGGCCGGAGACGAGGAACTTGTCCGGATCCGAGCCTTCCTCGACCTTCAGCGCCACGTTGTGCAGCGTCTCGCGTTCCAGGCGCTCGCGGATCTGGCGGCTGGTGATGAACTTGCCGCCGCTGCGATCTTTATTGCCGGCGAACGGGGAGTTGTTGACCTGGAAGGTCATCGAGATGGTGGGTTCATCGACGGTCAGGGGCGACAGCGCTTCCGGGGTATCCAGCGCGCAGACGGTGTCGGAAATGGCGAGGTCCGCGACGCCCGAAATGGCGACGATATCGCCGGCCTCGGCTTCGGTAACTTCCACGCGCTCCAGGCCCAGGAAGCCAAGGACCTGCAATATCTTGCCCTGGCGCTTCTTGCCTTCGCGGTCGACAACGCTGACCGGCATGTTGGTGCGGACCTTGCCGCGCTGGATGCGGCCCACGCCGATCAGGCCGACGAAATTGTTGTAGTCCAGCTGGCTGATGCGCATCTGGAACGGGCCGTCGGGATCCACCGTCGGCGCCGGGACGTACTTCATGATCGCCTCGTACAGCGGGGTCATGTCGCCGTCGCGGGCGCTGTCATCCAGGCTGGCATAGCCGTGCAGTGCCGAGGCATAGACGATCGGGAAGTCGAGCTGCTCGTTGGTCGCGCCGAGCTTGTCGAACAGGTCGAACACCTGGTCGATGACCCAGTCCGGACGCGCGCCCGGGCGGTCGATCTTGTTGACAACGACAATAGGCTTGAAGCCCATCGCAAACGCCTTCTGGGTGACGAAGCGGGTCTGCGGCATCGGGCCGTCCATCGCGTCGACCAGGATCAGGACCGAGTCCACCATCGACAACACGCGCTCGACTTCGCCACCGAAGTCGGCGTGGCCGGGGGTATCGACGATATTGATGCGGTTGCCCTGCCAGTTGATGGCAGTGTTCTTGGACAGGATCGTGATGCCACGCTCCTTTTCCTGATCATTGCTATCCATCATCCGCTCGGTGGTCACCATGCGTTCGTTGAACGTTCCGGACTGCTTGAGCAGGCAGTCGACGAGGGTGGTCTTGCCGTGGTCGACGTGGGCGACAATGGCGATATTGCGGAGGCGTTCAATAGACATGCGGAATGCGCGCCGGGACGGCGCGAAGGCTGGCGAGGAAGCCGGTTATTATAGCCGGCCCCGGCGCCTGCCGTCTCACTGGATGCCCCATGTCCCTTTTTACGATCTTCGATACCAGCCGCGGCCCGGTTCGTCTCGAGCTATATCCTGATAAAGCCCCGCTGACCGTGGCCAATTTCGTCAATCTTGCCCGGCGCGGCTTCTACGACGGCCTCAACTTCCACCGCGTGATCCCGGACTTCATGGTTCAGGGTGGCTGCCCGCAGGGCACCGGTACCGGTGGCCCGGGTTACAAGTTCGAGGACGAGACTACCAATGGCGTGCGCCACGAACGCGGCGTGCTGTCGATGGCCAATGCCGGTCCGAATACCAACGGCAGCCAGTTCTTCATCACCCACGTCGCCACCCCGTGGCTGGACGGCAAGCACACCGTGTTCGGCAAGGTAGTCGAGGGCATGGACATCGTCGACAAGGTCGCACAAGGCGACTTGATCAAGTCGGTGAAGTTCGAAGGTGACGTCGACGCCGCGCTGGCTGCCAAGGCCGATCGCGTAGCCGAATGGAACCGCATTCTCGCCGCGTAATACGGAGTGCTCCCGCCCGGCGCGCGCCATGTCGCAGCGTCGGTCGATGTTCACCCGCATGCTAAAATCTGCAGTCTTCCCGCGGTCATTACGCGCCGCTGCCACAAGAGGTATTTCGATGCTCCAGCTCGCCCGGCGGATCGGTCGCGCCAAGCCCAGCGCAATCATGCAGGTCGCCGAAAAAGCCAAGCGCATGAAGGCGGAAGGCCGCGACATCATCAGCTTTTCGATTGGCGTGCCGAATTTCCTTCCCGGTGAGCACGTCTATGCCGCCGCGCGCGATGCACTGTCGCACGACTCCGGTCAGTACGGCAGCAATCGCGGCAGTGATGCATTGCTCGACGCCTTCCTCAAGCACATCGCCGAGATCGGCCTGGCCGGCTATACCCGCACCAACTGCGCGACCGGTGTCGGCGCCAAGCATGTGATCTACACGCTGGTCGAAGCACTGCTGGACGAAGGCGACACGATTACCTTCCCCGTGCCGTATTGGACCAGCTATCTCGACATTGCCGAGATCGTCAACGCAAGGATCGACTTGTTGCCGTGTCCCGCAGGGCAGGACTACAAGCTCACGCCGGCGCAGCTGGACGCGGCGCTGGCGAAAAAGCCGCGCGTGTTCCTGTTCAACAATCCGTCGAACCCGACCGGCATGGTCTATTCGAAGGATGAGATCAGCGCGCTCGCCGACGTGCTGGTCAAACATCCGGACACCTGGATCATCACCGACGACATCTACAACCGCATGGTGTTCGACGGTGTCGGGTACCACAATTTCGTGCACGCGCGCCCCGAGTTGCGCGATCGCGTGATCTTCATCGATTCGCTGTCCAAGACCTACGGCATGCCGGGTTGGCGCGTCGGCTTCATGGCCGGCCCCGAGGCGGTCGCGAACGCCGTCACTACGATGAACTCCAACCACATCACCAACCTGCCGGAAGTCGTCACCGCCGCTGCGGTCGCGGCGTTGTCCGGCCCGCAGGACATCACGATCGAGAAATGCGCGGAGTTCCAGCGCAAGCGCGACCAGGTGATGGCGGTGATGGACAGCATTCCGGGACTCGTGTGCCCAAAGCCGCAGGGCGCGTTCTACGTATTCCCTGACATCAGCGTCGCGTTCGGAAAAACCCACGCGCCCAGTGGGCTTTCGATCAGCAACGACGTCGACTTCTGCAACGTATTGCTCGAAACCAAGGGTGTCGCCTGCGTGCCGGGTTCGGCCTTCGGCGCACCGAGCGCATTGCGCATCAGCTATACCTGCCCGACGCCGCAGCTGGCGCCGGGGCTGCAGCGGTTCCAGGAATTCTTCGCCGAGTTGAGCTAAGCGATTCGTAGGGTGGGTTAGCGGCAACGCCGCGTAACCCGCCATTGCACACACGGTGGGTCACGACGCTCCGCGTCTAACCCACCCTACAAAGAACTCAGGAGTCATTTTGATGAAAAACCCCGTCCGTATTGCCGTCACTGGCGCTGCCGGCCAGATCGGCTACGCCCTGCTGTTCCGCATCGCTTCGGGCGAGATGCTCGGCAAGGATCAGCCGGTGATCCTGCAGATGCTGGAGTTGCCGCTGGACAAGGCCCAGGCCGCGCTCAAGGGCGTGATGATGGAGCTGGAGGACTGTGCATTCCCGCTGCTTGCCGGGATGGTCGGGACCGATGATCCGCGCGTCGCGTTCAAGGACGCCGACATCGCCCTGCTGGTCGGTGCGCGCCCGCGCGGACCGGGCATGGAGCGCAAGGACCTGCTGCTGGAAAACGCCAAGATCTTCACCGCGCAGGGCAAGGCGCTGAACGAAGTCGCTTCGCGCAATATCAAGGTCCTGGTGGTCGGCAATCCGGCCAACACCAATGCCTATATCGCAATGAAATCGGCGCCGGACCTGCCGGCAAGGAACTTCACCGCGATGCTGCGCCTGGACCACAACCGCGCCCTGTCGCAACTCGCGTCCAGGACCGGCAAGCCGGTGGGCGCGATCGACAAGCTGATCGTGTGGGGCAACCACAGCCCGACCATGTATCCGGACTATCGCTTCGCGACCGTGGATGGCGCATCGGTCAAGGACATGATCAGCGACGCCGACTGGAACGCGAACACGTTCATCCCACTGGTCGGCAAGCGCGGCGCCGCGATCATCGAGGCGCGCGGGCTGTCGTCGGCAGCGTCGGCCGCCAATGCCGCCATCGACCATATCCGCGACTGGATGCTCGGCAGCAATGGCAAGTGGGTGACGATGGGCGTTCCGTCCGACGGCAGCTATGGCATTCCGGAGGGCGTGATCTACGGCGTTCCGGTGACCACGGCCAATGGCGAATACACGCGCATCGAAGGCCTGCCGGTCGACGATTTCAGCCGCGAACGCATGGACAAGACCCTGGCTGAACTCGAAGAAGAACGCGCCGGCGTGGCGCATCTGCTGTAACAAGTGCAAGGCGGCTCCGGTCGCCTTGGTTTTTGTAGCGTGGGTTGAGCGTAGCGATACCCGCCGCCGTCTGAACCGATTGATGGGTTTCGCTTCGCTCAACCCGTCCTACGAGGTGTGGAATGCCGCATGACTCCGCAGGCGCACGTTTTCGCGCCGCCGTCGCAGAAGAATCGCCGCTGCAGGTGATGGGCGCGATTACCGCCTACGCCGGCCTGATGGCCAAGCGCGTCGGCTACAAGGCGCTTTACCTGTCCGGTGGCGGCGTTGCCGCGAATTCCCTCGGCGTGCCGGACCTCGGCATCAGCACCATGGAAGACGTGCTGATCGACGCGCGCCGGATCGTGGAAGCCACGGGGATGCCGCTGCTGGTCGACATCGATACCGGCTGGGGTGGCGCATTCAACATTGCGCGCGCAATCCGCGCGTTCGAGCGTGTCGGCGTCGCCGCGGTACACATGGAGGATCAGGTCGGGCAGAAGCGCTGCGGCCACCGTCCGGGCAAGGAAGTCGTGTCGACCGGTGAAATGCGCGACCGGATCAAGTCCGCGGTGGACGCGCGTACCGACGCCAGCTTCGTGATCATGGCGCGCACCGATGCGGCTGCTGTCGAAGGCATCGATGCAGCCATCGATCGCGCCTGCGCGTATGTGGAGGCCGGCGCGGACATGATCTTTCCCGAAGCGATGAAGACGCTCGACGATTTCCGGCGCTTCAAGCACGCGGTCAAGGTGCCGATCCTGGCGAACCTGACCGAATTCGGTTCGACCCCATTTTTCACCACTGATGAACTGCGCGAGGCCGACGTCGACATCGCGCTCTACTGCTGCGGCGCCTACCGCGCCATGAACAAGGCCGCGCTGCATTTCTACGAGACCGTGCGGCGGGAACGCACCCAGAAACACATCATCGATACGCTGCAGACACGCGCAGAGTTGTATGACTTCCTCGGCTATCACGCCTATGAGGACAAGCTCGATAAATTGTTCCGCGAGAGCCAAGGCTAGGCACTTGTAGAGCGGAGCTTGCTCCGCAGCCCCTGCTGTCTACGCCTCGTAGGGAGCAGCCGAGCAAGCTCGGCTCTACATAAGCAACCAGCAAAAACAGCTGCCAGGAGTTCCAGATGTCCGAAACGAGCCAGCAAGTCCTTCCCAAAGCCAAGAAATCGGTCGCGCTGAGCGGGACGCCTGCCGGCAACACCGCGCTGTGCACGGTGGGCCGCAGCGGCAACGACCTGCACTACCGCGGCTACGACATCCACGATCTGGCCACCAAGTCGTCGTTCGAGGAGGTCGCGCACCTGCTCGTACATGGCGCGTTGCCTACCGCATCGCAGCTGGCCGCCTACAAGACCAAGCTCAAGCGGCTGCGCGGATTGCCGGTGATCGTTGCTGAGACGCTGGAGCTGGTGCCGGCCAACGCGCACCCGATGGACGTGTTGCGCACGGGTTGTTCGGTGCTCGGCACCGTGCTGCCGGAACGCGAAGGACATCCGTCGACGGAAGCGCGCGACATCGCCGACAAGCTGATGGCGAGCTTCGGTTCGATGTTACTGTACTGGTGGCACTTCACCCGCAATGGCCGTCGCATCGATTGCGAAACCGAAGATGACTCGATCGCCGCGCACTTCCTGCACCTGTTGCACGGTGAGCCGGCGAGCGCGCTGCACGCGGACGCGCTCGACAAGTCGCTGGTGCTGTACGCCGAGCACGAATTCAACGCGTCGACCTTCGCCGCACGCGTGATCGCCGGGACCGGCAGCGACATGCACAGCTGCATCACCGGCGCGATCGGCGCGCTGCGTGGTCCCAAGCACGGTGGCGCCAACGAAGCGGCGATGGAGATCATCTCGCGCTACACCACGCCGGACGGAGCCGAGGCCGACATCCGCGCGCGCATGGAGCGCAAGGAAATCGTGATCGGATTCGGCCATCCCGTATACACGATTGGCGATCCGCGCAATCCGATCATCAAGGAGATCTCGCGCAAGCTGTGCAAGGACGGCGGCAACCAGGTGCTGTTCGATGTGTCCGAGCGCATCGAGACGCTGATGATGGACACCAAGAAAATGTTCCCGAACCTCGATTGGTACAGCGCATCGGCTTACCACATGCTGGGGATTCCGACCCCGCTGTTCACGCCACTGTTCGTGATCGCCCGCACCTCCGGCTGGTGCGCGCATGTGATCGAGCAGCGAGAGGACGGCAAGATCATCCGTCCGAGCGCGACCTACGTCGGGCCGGAAGATCGCGAGTACTTGCCGATCGAGAAGCGCTGATCGGCGTTGCTCCGCATACCGCCTTCGCGGAATGACAAAACAGAAGGCCGCGCATGGCGCGGCCTTTTTTCATTGCCGACGTTAGGCCGACGAATCGAGGGGAAGGAAGTTAGTTCAACAACCCTTCCGCTTTCATCGCCGCCTGCACGCCGGCATCAGCTGACATGCGCTGGTCGAACGCCTTGAGGTTGTCCAGACCGGAGAGGTCGATATTCATCTTCTTGGCCCATTGCGTGACCACGAACAGATAAGGGTCGGCGATGGAACGGGTGCCGGTCAGCCAGTCCTTGCCTTGCATTTGCTTGTCGGCGCGTTCGAAGTGACCGCGCAAGGTTTTCCTGGCGGCGTCCTGGGTCTTTGCTGCGGCCTCGTCGCCGAGATAGCTGGTGCTGCCGAACAGCGGATTAAAGGCCGGGTGTACGTCGGCGTTGAGGAACGCCAGCCAGCGATTGACCTCGGCGCGGCCCTTTGGAGTGCCGTAGCCGCCGAGTTTGGCCTCGGGATGCAGATCGGCGAGATAGTTCAGGATCGCGGCGTTCTGGGTCAGGAGCCAGCCGTCGTCATCAAGCACGGGCACGGCGCCGGCCGGATTGAGCTTGAGGAATTCCGGCGTCTTGCGCTGTTCGCGGCTGACCACCTGCACCTCGAATGGCTTGCCGATCCATTGCAGCACGATATGGTCGGCCATCGAACAGGCGCCTGGTGAGGTGTAAAGCTTCATTGCGAACTCCTTGCGGGGAGCGCAAGGATGGACGGTCTGGAGCGATGAGTCAGCAGAACTGGTGGAACGCAACGTTGCGGCAAGTCGCCGCGAGGGCACTGCGCATCAGATGTGCGGCGTCAATTTCTGCACGCGGTAGAAGGTGTGATCGCCGATGGTCGCCACCTGATAGGCGTTGCGCCAACTTGGCGAGGCCAGTGCCCCGGCAACGAAATGGCTCGCTCCCGGGACCACTTCCTTGCGCTTGCCCGGCGGCAGCGCCCAGTTGCGCTCGGACTGGATCGCAATCGTGATCGCCGCGGCCCACGCGTCGCCGTTGCCGAGGTTGGTATTGGGCGATACCAGTGTCGGCGCGAACTGTTTGCGCGCGGTCACGACTTCGCACAGGTTGTTCCCCCACAGGCCGCTGTCGCGGCGGCGCAGCGCGACCTCAGCCACTGCCTGCTGGCCACGGATCGATTGGTCGCGGGCCTCCAGGTAGACAGTGGTGCTCAGGCACAGCGAGTCGGCGGCCGGCTGCGGTAACACGTGCGACAGCCAGAGGATCCAGGCCAGCTTCATGAAAACTCCTTGCTGCGTTGCGCCCGCTCCGCGGTGCTGCTCCGTCCTTGTTGAGGTCGGATGAGCGGCGGAGCCGGCATGGCGTATTGGGGAGGGCGGCAGCTCTGCGGCTGCCTTCAGCCCGGGCGCGTGAATCCCTGCAGGATTGCGGGGGTGGCGCCGGTGCCCGCCAACAGCTCCAGATTCAGAGCCGCGGCGAGCGAAAGTGCGCGCACCGTAGCCACCGGCAGCCCAACGTCGGCTGAACATGAATACGAAGCGCGTTGATTCCATTGGGCTATGCGCCCCAGTCCCCGGACTGGATGGGGTTATGCGAACCCTCCAACGCGGTGTGACCGTTGCCCCGAATCGGCGTTATGCGAAGGCGAACGCGTCCAGCGCCAGCGAGCCGAACTCCTGCGAACGATGCAGCAGGCGGACCGCCGGTGCGTCCCCTGCGGCGCCGAGGGCAACGAATAGCGGCATCAGGTGCTCGACCGTCGGGTGGGCCCGGTGCGCGTTCGGCGCGAGGCGTTCCCAGGCGAGGAGGGCATCGAGATCGCCGGTCGCCAGGTGTTTCCGCATCCAGTTGCTGAACTCTGCCGCCCAGGCCGGCATCGGCGCGTCGCGGTCAGCCCAGTCGAGGTCGCCGAGGTTATGAACGAAGCCGCCCGAGCCGATCACCAGCACGCCGTCCTCGCGCAGGGGCGCCAGGGCGCGACCAACGGCAAGGTGATGGGCGGCGTCGCCATGCGGATCGACCGACATCGGCACGACCGGGATACCGGCCTGGGGATAGATCCGTCGCAGCGGCACCCAGGCACCATGGTCCAGGCCTTGTTCGGGGAGCAGTTGCGGGGCGAGGCCGGCGTCGGTGAGACGTCGGGCTATCGCATCGGCAAGCGGGGCGTCTCCCGGCGCGGGATAGCGGATCTGGTGCAGCGCCGGAGGGAAGCCGCCGAAATCGTGGATCGTCGCCGGGTGTTCGGCCGCGCCCAGGCTCGGCCGGGGCGCCGTGAAGTGCGCCGACGCGATAACGATCGCGCGCGGTCGGGGCAGTTCGGCGCCAAGCCCATTGAGGAAGCGGCCGGCCCGCGAGTCCTCGATGGCCAACATAGGCGAGCCGTGGGAAAGGAACAGGCTGGGCATGCGAGCTGAGGTATCCATGCCCCAACGATGGCGCTGTCGAGAGCAAATCCCAAGCCTGCCCGCGGGTTGCTGTGTTGCAGGAATGCTCCGCTGCCCGCGTGCGCGGCATCGGGGTGCGCTATGGCCATCGGAAAGTTAAGTTGGCCAGTCACCTCGCGGCGCGGCAAAATAAGCGGCTCCCTCCGATCCGGATGCCTGCATGAGCCCCGCTCCCATGAATAATGTCCATGAGTAACGTCGACGTCCGTTCCGCCGTCCGCCCCCAGCCCGATCAGCCGATGGTTGATATCGCGGATTACGTGGTCGACTACCAGATCCAGTCGCAGGAGGCGTACGACACCGCGCGCTACATGCTGCTGGACTCGCTGGCCTGCGCGATGCTGGCAATGAAGTTCCCGGATTGCGTCAAGCATCTGGGCCCGCTGGTCCCGGGCGCGACCCTGCCGGGCGGGGCGACGGTGCCGGGTACCAATTTCGAGCTGGATCCGGCCCAGGCCGCCTTCAACATCGGCACCCAGGTGCGCTGGCTGGATTTCAACGACACATGGCTGGCCGCCGAGTGGGGCCACCCGTCCGACAATCTCGGCACGATCCTGGCCGTGGCCGACTATCTCAGCCGCAAGGAAGTCCGCGACGGCGGCCAACCGCTGACCGTGCGCGACGTGCTGACCTGGGCGATCAAGGCGCACGAGATCCAGGGCGTGTATGCGCTGCAGAACTCCTTCAACCGGGTCGGCATGGACCACGTGATCCTGGTGCGGTTGGCCTCCAGTGCCGTCGCAACGGCGATGTTTGGTGGTGGCAAGGACGCGGTTGTCACCGCCGTCTCGCATTCGTGGATCGACAACGGTGCGTTGCGCACTTATCGCCATGCCCCGAACACCGGCCCACGCAAGTCATGGGCCGCGGGCGACGCCTGCCGCCGGGCAGTGATCCATGCATTGAACGCGACCGAAAAAGGTGTCGTTGGCTACCCGAGCGCGCTGTCGGCCAAGACCTGGGGCTTCTACGACGTCGCTTTCCAGGGCAGGGAATTCAGCTTCGAGCGCCCGTTCGGCAGCTACGTGATGGAGAACGTTCTGTTCAAGATCAGCTTCCCGGCCGAATTCCACGCCCAGACCGCGGTCGAATGCGCGATGCAGCTGCATCCGCTGGTCATGAATCGCATCGACGAGATCGACCGGATCGTGATGGAAACCCAGGAAGCCGGTGTGCGCATCATCGACAAGACCGGCCCACTGGCCAATTACGCCGATCGCGACCACTGCCTGCAGTACATGGTGGCGGTGCCGCTGATCTTCGGACGCCTGACCGCGACCGACTATAACGACGACACCGCCGCCGATCCGCGCATCGACGCGCTGAGGGGGAAAATGACCGTGACCGAGAATCCGCAATTCACCCGCGACTATTTCGATGCCGACAAGCGCTATATCGGCAACTCGGTGCAGGTGTTCTTCAAGGACGGCTCGGCGACCGATAAGATCTCGATCGATTACCCGATCGGCCATCGCAAGCGTCGTGCGGAGGGGATCCCGGTGCTGATGGCCAAATGCGAGGCCGCCCTGCGGGCCCAGCTGACCGCTGCCCAAGTGGACCGGATCCTGGCCCTGGCGGCAGATCCGGGGAAGCTTGAATCGACCCCTATCGATCAGTTCATGAATCTATATCGCGTGTAAGATCGCCGTGCTGGTGCGGTTGAAGGCCGTGCGGGTGCACGCTTCCAACTGTTATGGTAGTGTTAACGGGCTCTTCACGCGGCCGATATTAATCTTTACGAGATGGCGTGAAAAAAGGCCGTCTTTCTACTCACGCTTTACCGCTTTCTTTAATCTGATCATGGAGCTGAACATGAATAAGAAACTTCTTTGTGCTGCGCTGTTGGCGGGACTGGGCATGGCGCAGGTCGCTTCCGCTCAGGACGCCCCGGCTCCGGCCCCGGCTGCTGAGGCCCCGATGGCTGCCGCTCCGGAAGCTTCCGCGCAGACGTTCGACAACCGCTGGTACGTTACCAGCGCGGTTGGCTACGATTGGCAGGACAGCAATCGTTTCACCAAGGACATCCCGTTTATCACCTTGGGCTTCGGTCGCTTCCTCAGCCCCAACTGGTCGCTGGACGGTGAACTGAACTACGCGATCCACCCGACGTTCAAGGGTCGCAACAACATCAAGAATCCGAATCCGGCCCTGAGCGGAAACGACCTGAACTGGAACCAGGAGGGCATTTCGCTCGACCTGCGTCGCCACTTGCTCAATGATGGACGTAGCTGGCATCCGTACCTGTTGGGTGGCATCGGTTATCAGCGTTCGCAGGAAGAGTACGACAACTTCCCGAACCCGAATTCACCGGCGCGCTCCAACCACGGCAACGTGGCCGCCAAGGTCGGCATCGGTATGCAGGGTGACCTCGGACGCGTTGCGATCCGCACCGAGCTGGCTGCCCGCTTCGACATGAACGGCCATAGCCACATCCAGCCCACCGACAGCTACTTCACCGACGTGCTGGCCTCGGTCGGCGTCGTGATTCCGCTGGGTGCCGCTCCAATGGCTCCGATTGGCCCGGCTCCGGTCGCGCCGAACTGCGCCGACATGGATGACGACGGTGACGGCGTCAACAACTGCAACGACAAGTGCCCCGGTTCGCAGGCTGGCCAGACCATCGGCCCAGACGGCTGCCCGGTGCCGGTGTCGATCGATCTGAAGGGCGTCAACTTCGACTTCGACAAGTCGACCCTGCGTCCCGATGCGGTTGTGATCCTGAACCAGGCCATCGATATCCTGAAGCGCTATCCCGACCTGAAGGTTGAGGTTGCCGGCCACACCGACTCGATCGGTACCGACGCCTATAACCAGAAGCTGTCGGAGCGTCGCGCCAAGGCCGTCTATGACTACCTGACCAGCAACGGCGTTGATGCCGCGCGCCTGGTGGGCCCGAACGGTTACGGCGAGAGCCGCCCGATCGCGCCGAACACCAACCCGGATGGTTCCGACAATCCGGAAGGCCGTGCACTGAACCGCCGTACCGAGCTGAACGTCCAGAACTAAGCGGACGCCGGTTCAACCGGTTCAAGGCAATACGTCCAAGTAACACGGAAGCCCGGCCTCGCGCCGGGCTTCTTTTTTGTCGATGGGATTGCCGAACGATGCATTTGTGAGCGCATGCGCAATGCGTGCCGGACCAGCTTGTGACGTGCAACCTTGCCGCCTACACTTCCAGAGAATCGGCAAGGCGGGACAGCGACATGCGCACGATCAAACTCTTTCTGCTGAGTGGACTGTTGGCGCCGGGTTTTGCACAGGCGATGAACTGTGCGGCGACGAGTGCTGCGCAGCCGTTACGGCCCACCATGCTGGCGCCGGTCGCCAGCGAACTCGCACTTGCGGGCAACCAGCTCGGCTCGGTAAATGGCGTGCTCTCGCAGAACACCGATGAGTCGCAGTCGGTCGACCAGGTGCTGCTGCGCATCCGCATTGAGAGCTGCATGGCCACCATGATGGCGGTGCCGGCTATCGACAATCCGGCCGCGTACAAGCCGCGCACCCAGTACGACAACACACCGTGGCGCTTCAACATGACCCAGAACGGCAAGAATATGACGGCCGACGAGTTCGCCGCCTGGATGACGTCCCGTGGCGTACGTGTAGCGCGCGGCGCTGCCTCGGCCCCCGCCATCCCTATCCCTGCGCAAGACGGGACGTTGCCGTCGACGTCATCGCCCGCGCCCGCTCTGCTGCCGCCGCAATCGTCCCCGTTTGCGAAGCCGCCTCAATCGTCCCCGCTCGCAATTCCGCCGCAACCGCCGGAAATCGCGAATCCGCCGCAACCGTAAGGACTACAGCGCCGGAATCTCCCGGCGTCGCATGACACCACCGGTGCTTCCGCGCAGGCCATCATTGCCGACGCCATCCAGCTGCCGCATGCTGCGTGGATGTCAACACGTGCTATTCGTCCATCGATCCCGCGCCATGGGCTGGCGCGCGTCCTGTCCAAGCGTGGACTTTGTTCTCGTACCGAGGCCGCGCGCTGGATCGCCGCCGGTCGGGTTTCGCTGGGCGGTCGGGTCGTGCGCGATCCGGAGCATGCGACTGCCGCGACCGCCGTCATCGCCATCGATGGCGTCCCGCTTGCCACCGCCGAGCGCATCTATGTCGCGCTCAACAAGCCACGCGGGCTGGTGACCACCGCTGTCGACGAACGCGGGCGCGACACGGTGTATCGCTGCTTCGACGGTGCCGGCCTGCCCTGGCTGGCTCCGGTCGGCCGGCTCGACAAGGCCAGCGAAGGCTTGCTGCTGTTCTGCAATGATCCGGAATGGGCTGCGCGTGTCACCGATCCGGAACATGGGCAGGACAAGACCTACCACGTGCAGGTCGACACTATCCCCGATGCGGCCTTGTTTGCGTCGCTGGTCAGGGGCATCGAAGTCGACGGCGTGTTCCTGCGCGCGAGGGCGGCGCAATTGCTGCGGGCTGGCGGCAAGAATGCTTGGCTGGAGATCGTGCTCGACGAGGGCCGCAACCGGCAGATCCGACGGTTGCTGGCCGCGTTTGACGTGGGCGTGTTGCGGCTGGTGAGGGTCGCGATTGGAGGGTTGTTGCTCGGTGATCTGCCGAAGGGCCAGTGGCGGCGACTGGGCGACGATGAACTGCGCGCACTCGATGCGGCGGCGCCTAGCGGTTAGCCGCCAGGAATCAGCAGAACCTTTCCCAGCGCACGCCGGCTTTCAAGATGCGCATGCGCGGCAGCGCCTTCGGCCAGCGGATAGCGCGCATCGACATTCACCTTGAGCTTGCCGCTGCGCACTGCATCGAACAATTCCGCGCTGCGTGTGCGCCGGTCGGCGGGGGTGCGCAGCACGTTCCACAGGTCGCCACCGGTGAGCGTCTTCGAGCCGTCCATCAGCAGGCGCGGATCGACGGGCGCGGGATCACCGCCGGCCATGCCGTAGAACACCACGTGGCCGCCAATGCGCACGGCCCGCAACGAATCGAGCAGAGTGCTGCCGACCGAATCGTAGGCGACGTCCACGCCCCCGCCGTACACGGGATTGCCGCCGAATGCCTGCGCGCGCGCGACCCAGTCTTCGGCATACGTCGCCGCATCCTCCGCACCGGCGCGGCGTGCGACCTGGCATTTCTCCGGCGTCGATGCCAGCGCGAACACGCGCGCACCGGCCGCGACCGCGAGCTGTACCAGCAACTGGCCAACGCCGCCTGCGGCCGCGTGCACCAGCACCGTTTCGCCAGCGCGCAGCGGGTGGCTGTCGCGGATCAGGTACTGCGCGGTCAGACCCTGCAGCAGCAACGCCGCGGCGGTGTCGTAGTCGATGTCTTCAGGCAGCGAGATCAGGCGATCAAGGTCGACTGCGACCAGTTCGGCGTTCGCATAGGCGCTGTCCGCGAAGGCGACGCGGTCTCCCGGCGTAAATCCCGAATCTTGCGGCGCGGAAACGATCTCACCCGATGCTTCGTAACCCGCGATCCAAGGCGGATCACCGGCGAGGTGGTAGTGACCCTGGCGACGATAGACGTCGGCGAAATTCAGGCCGATCGCACGGGTGCGGACCAGCGCCTGTTGCGGAGACGGTACCGGATCAGGCAGTTCGCGCAGCTGCAGCACCTCTGGGCTCCCGAAGCGGTCGAACACGAGCGCGCGCATGTCAGTGCTTCAGCACGCCGAGTTCGCGGCCGATCTTGATGAAAGCATGAATCGCGCGATCCAGGTGTTCACGGGTATGCGCGGCCGAGAGTTGCGTGCGGATCCGCGCCTGACCTTGTGGCACGACCGGGAAGAAGAAGCCGATCGCGTAGATGCCTTCTTCCAGCAACCGCTGCGCAAACGTCTGCGCGAGGGGCGCGTCGTACAGCATCACCGGGCTGATCGGGTGCACGCCGGGCTTGATGTCGAAGCCGGCGGCGGTCATCTGCTCGCGAAAGTACGCTGTGTTCTCGGCCAGCTTCTCGCGCAGGTCGCCGGCGGTCGACAACATCTCGAATGCCTTGATCCCGGCCGCGACTACGTGCGGCGGCAGCGAATTGGAGAACAGATATGGCCGCGAGCGCTGGCGCAGCAGTTCGACCACTTCCTTCTTCGCCGTGGTGAAACCACCGAGCGCGCCGCCCATCGCCTTGCCGAGCGTGCCGGTGAAAATGTCGATCCGGTCCATCACGCCTTTCACTTCCGCCGAGCCGCGACCGGTCTTGCCGAGGAACCCGGTGGCGTGGCACTCGTCGATATGCACCAGCGCGCCGTACTTTTTCGCCAGCGCCGTGATTTCATCCAGCGGGGCGATGAAGCCGTCCATCGAGAACACGCCATCGGACGTGATCAGCTTGGTCTTGCAGCCGACGGCGTCCGCGGCCTGCAGCTGCTTTTCCAGGTCGGCCATGTCGCTATTGGCGTAACGGAAGCGCTTGGCCTTGCACAGGCGCACGCCGTCGATGATCGAGGCGTGGTTGAGTGCGTCGGAAATGACAGCGTCGTCTTCGCCGAGCAGCGGCTCGAACAGGCCGCCATTGGCATCGAAACAGGCGGCGTAGAGGATCGTGTCCTCGGTGTCGAAGAAATCGGCGATCGTCTTCTCCAACTGCTTGTGCAGGTCCTGGGTGCCGCAGATGAAGCGCACCGATGCCATGCCGAAGCCGTGGGTATCGAGCGCATCCTTGGCTGCGGCGATCACGTCCGGATGATCGGCCAGGCCGAGGTAGTTGTTGGCGCAGAAGTTCAGCACCGTGCGGCCGTCTTCGAGCTTGATTTCCGCCGACTGCGGCGAAGTGATGATGCGCTCGGACTTGAACAGGCCGGCGGCGCGGATCTCGTCGAGGGTGTCTGCGTAGCGTTGGGTCAGTGACATGGCGATTCTGCTTTTCGTAGGAGCGACGTAAGTCGCGACTAGGTGTTCGTCGGAGCGATGGGTCGCGACTTACGTCGCTCCTACGAAGAGCGGCAACGCGAGTTCAATTCCAGCTCAGCACGACCTTGCCCGCCTTGCCTTCTTCCATCAGGTCGAAGCCCTTCTGGAAGTCATCGATCGGCAACTGATGCGTCAACACCTTGCCGAGCGGAAAGCCACCCAGCACCAGTTGCGTCATCTTGTACCAGGTCTCGTACATCTTCCGGCCATACATGCCATGCAGGGTCAGGCCCTTGAAGATGATCTTGTCCCAGTCGGCGCCGGCGCCCTTGGGCATGATGCCGAGCATCGCGATCTTGCCGCCGTGGTACATGCAATCGAGCATGTCGTTGAACGCGCGCGGATTGCCGCTCATCTCCAGGCCGACATCGAAGCCTTCCATGTGCAGGTCGGCCATCACGTCCTTGAGCGACGTGTTCGCCACGTTGACCACGCGCGTCGCGCCCATATCGGCGGCCAGCTTCAGGCGAAAATCATTGACGTCGGTGACAACGACGTTGCGTGCACCGATGTGCTTGCAGATGCCGGCGGCAATGATGCCGATCGGGCCGGCACCGGTGATCAGCACGTCCTCACCGACCACGTCGAACTCCAGCGCGCAGTGCGCCGCGTTGCCGTAGGGGTCGAAGAATGCGGCGAGCTCGCTCGGGATCTGGTCCGGGATCGGCCACAGGTTGGTCGCCGGCATCACGATGTATTCGGCGAACGCGCCATTGCGGTTGACGCCGATGCCGACCGTGTTCGGACACAGGTGCTGGCGTCCGCCACGGCAATTGCGGCAATGCCCGCAGACGATGTGGCCTTCGGCGGAGACGCGCTGGCCGACGTTGTAGCCGGTGACGCTGGCGCCGAGTTCGACGATGCGGCCGACGAATTCATGCCCGATCACCAGCCCCGGCTTGATCGTGCGCTGGCTCCACTCATCCCACAGGTAGATGTGCAGGTCGGTGCCGCAGATCGCGGTTTTTTCCAGCTTGATCAGGACTTCATTGGGACCCGGCGCCGGCACCGGCACGTCTTCCATCCAGATGCCTTTGCCGGGCTCGCGCTTCACCAGCGCTTTCATCGTCTGCGTCATGGGGGTCGGGTCGCTGCTGTCGTGTAGCTTGGGAAGGCGCGAATTATACGCGCCGGCCCTTCGCCGCCCGTGAGCGATGCCGGCTCAGCCCGTCGGATTCAGGGCGTAGTCCAGCGTGTAGAAGTGTTTGCCATCGGTGATGTCGATCGCCATGTGGCCGGCGATGCCCGTCAACTCACCAGTGCCCGAGTCCGGGACGATCGTCAGCGACAGTGACGCCGCGCCGCGGTTCATCACGCCGTTGTGCTGCAGGAAAAACGTCCCGCTGCGACCCTGCAACGTGCCCGAAAGGCGCTCGATCGCGACATAGGCGGCCGAGCCCGGCACGTCGGTGCCGACAGCGAGCATGTGCACCACGCTGGTCGCATCGAGGTCGCCCTGGAAGTGCTTGTCGAAACGGTAATGGCCGACGGTCTTGCCGTCGCCCATGTCGCAAGTCGGCTCGACCGTGCGGTTGACATCGAATTCGCCTTTCACCTGCTGGTTCATCACTCGCTCCCTACGTATCGAGGGGGCCATGGTGTCGCATCGTTTCGGGCGGTGCCAGTTTTGCACCCTCATCGCGCTCTGCTAGGCTATGTCCATCGCGGATTCCCATGCCAGCCGGCCCCGTTTCCTGATCAGCGTAGTGCGCGCCGCCAACCCGCGACGCCGCTTCGCTCCGTAGAGTTCCGATCTGCCGGCGGCATGTGTGTCCGTGGTCCCCCACCACAGGAGCATGCGATGAAAGTGCTGGCTTGCGACGGTATCCACGAAGACGGTTTGGCGTTGTTCCGCGACGCCGGCTGGATTGTCGAAATTTCCGAACCGATCAAGGATCCGGTCGCGCTGTCGCGGGCGCTTACCGGCGTCGATGCGTTGCTGGTTCGTTCGGCGACCGCTGTGACCGCTGCGTCGATCGAGCACGCGAACGCGTTACGCGTGATCGGTCGTGCCGGTGCCGGCGTCGACACCATCGATGTCGATGCCGCCACCGCACGTGGCATCGCGGTGATGAACGCACCCGACGGCAACACGCTGGCTGCGGCGGAGCACGCGCTGTCGCTGCTGTTCGCGTTGGCGCGGCACGTGCCACGTGCCGATGCGGGGATGAAGGCGGGTGAATGGCCCAAGGCCGGCCTCACCGGTTTCGAGATCGAAGGCAAGAATCTCGGCGTGATCGGACTGGGTCGCATCGGTGGCACGGTGGCGCGCAAGGCGCGTGCACTGGGCATGGAGGTCGCCGCCTACGATCCGTTCCTGCCGCCATCGGCCGCCGGCCACGGCAGCGTGCCGCTGAAGACGCTGGACGAACTGCTGGCCTGGGCTGACGTCGTGACGTTGCACATCCCGCGCACCAAGGAAACGACTCATCTGCTCAATGCCGGGACGCTGGCACGGCTGAAGCCGGGGGCCTACGTCATTAACGCCGCGCGCGGCGGCCTCGTTGACGAAGCCGCGCTACTTGATGCGCTGGACAGCGGACATATCGCCGGCGCCGCGCTCGACACATTTGCCACCGAACCGCTGCCCGCGGATTCGCCGTTGCGCGCGCATCCGAATCTGGTGCTGACGCCGCACCTCGGCGCGTCGACCGGCGAGGCGCAACAGGCGGTGAGCACGATCCTCGCGCGGCAGGTACTCGATTACTTCGCGACCGGTGCCGTCGCCGGTTGCGTCAACCTGCCGCCGCTGTCGGCCGAGGCTGCGCGCGAGGTCGGACCGTGGATGCCACTGATGTCGGCACTCGGCAAACTGTGCGCGCGACTGCTGCCGGCGTCTGCCAGATTGCACGTGACCTACGCAGGTCGCAGCGAAGCACTCGATCCCCGCCCCCTGACACGCTTGCTGGTCGCCGGATTGCTCGGCAGCGCGTCGGGCCGGGTGACGCCGGTGAATGCGCTGCAGGAAGCAGTGGCACGAGGACTCACCGTGGCCGAAACTGTTGGCGGCGACGGCGATGGATTCGATCGCCTGCTGAAATTGCGGGTCGAGGATGAGCGGGGCAATGCTCGCGAGATCGAAGCGACGTTGCATCGGGGGCCGCGTGTGGTGCGGCTGGACGGCGTCGAAATCGAATTCGATCCGCAATCCCACCTGCTGCTGATGCGCAACGAGGATCGCCCCGGCATCATCGGCCTGGTCGGTTCGCACCTCGGCGCGGCCGGCGTCAACATCGTCAATTTCTCGCTCGGAGCGAAAGGTGACGGCGAGGCGCTGGCGGCGATTACGGTGGACCGCGCAGTCCCTGCTGCACAGTTGGTTGCGTTGCGCAGCATTCCCGGCGTGCTGTCGCTGGAAACGCTGTAGTGCGCATCCTGCTCGCCCGCCACGGCGAAACCGCATGGAACGCCGAAGGCCGTTACCAGGGCCAGGAAGACATCCCTTTGTCGCCGGTCGGCGAAGCGCAGGCGCGTGCGCTCGGCAAACGCCTGCGCGGCGTGCACATCGACCGCGCCGTCGCCTCGCCATTGTCGCGCGCGCTGCGCACTGCCGAACTTGCGCTTGGCGAGGAGCGCGTCGGCCTGCTCACCACCGACGCCGGCCTCAAGGAAATCGCGCACGGCGAATGGGAAGGCCTGCTCGCGCATGAGATCCATGCTCGCGATCCAGAACGCCTGCGCGCCTGGCGCGAAACGCCGCACGAGGTGCTGATGCCGCAGGGCGAATCGCTGCAGCACGTACTCGATCGCGCATGGCCGGCGCTGGTGCGCGCTTGTGCAGGACTCGATTCCGACGATACGTTGTTGGTTGTAGCGCACGACGCGGTCAATCGCGTGCTGCTGTGCCGCGTGCTTGGCTTGCCAGTGCAGCGGTTGTGGAGTTTTCGGCAGGCGCCGACGACGCTCAACCTGCTCGAAGGCGCGGACGTCGATCATCTCGAAGTCGTGCGCCTCAACGATTGCACACACCACACCGCGCTGTTCGGCGAAGCGGTGCATCGGGCGCTATGAGCACGGCGCGTTCGCTGGCGGAATGGCTCGATTACATCGAGCGCCAGCACCCCAAGTCGATCGAGCTCGGACTCGATCGCGTGCGCGAAGTCGCGCAACGCATGGGCCTGCAGCGCCTGGCGAAGCGCGTGATCACCGTCGGCGGTACCAACGGCAAGGGCTCGACAGTTGCTTTCATCGAGGCCATTGCGCGCGCGGCGGGTTGGCGGGTCGGTGCGTTCACCTCGCCACATCTGCTGGCCTACAACGAACGCGTGCGGATCGACGGCATCGACGCGCATGACGCGGATCTCATCGCAGCCTTCGAGGTCGTGGACGCGGCGCGGCACGACACGCCGCTCACCTATTTCGAATACGGCACCCTGGCGGCGCTGTGGTTGTTCGAGCGCAGCAAGCTCGACCTTGCGATCCTGGAAGTCGGCCTCGGCGGCCGGCTGGATGCGGTCAACCTGATCGATGCCGATGTCGCGGTGATTACCACCGTCGACATCGACCATCAGGATTGGCTCGGCAGCGAGCGCGAAGCGATTGGTCTGGAAAAGGTCGGCATTGCGCGCGCCGGGAAACCGCTGGTGCTGGGCGAGGACGATCCCCCATCGAGCGTGCTGGGCCGGGCTTATGCGATTGGCGCATCGGCGATCCGGGCCGGCTGCGATTTCTTTTTCGATCCGGTCGATGGAGAGCACTGGCGCTGGCGCGAAGTCCGCCATGCAATGGACTTGCCAATGCCGCAGCTCGCTGCACCGGTGCAAATGCGCAACGCGGCCACGGCGATCGCTGCGTTGCGTGCGCTGCGCAAGCCGATCCCGCGCAAGGCCTATGCGCAAGGTGTTGCCGATGCTCGCATCGCAGGACGTCTCCAGCGATTCGAACGCAATGGCGTCGAGGTCATGGTCGATGTCGCCCACAACCCGCAAGCCGCGCGCGAACTCGCAGCATGGCTGCGACAGGCGCCGATCAGTGGCCGGACATTCGCTGTGTTCGCCGCACTCGGCGACAAGGACATCGTCGGGGTGGTCGCGGCGCTCGCCGAATGCATCGACCGCTGGTTCGTCGCCGGCCTCGAGCAAGCCGGCCCGCGTGGCCTGGATGTGACAGCGTTCGCACAACGACTGGCGGGCAGCACCGCCGAGAGTGGCGAAAAATTCACCAGCGTGAACGAGGCGCTGGCCGCAGCGCAGGGACAGGCGCAGGCCTACGATCGCATTGTGGTATTTGGCTCATTCCATACCGCGGCGGCGGCATTGCGCGTGTTGCAGGCACAGGGTTGAGAAGAACTCGCAGACCTGAATTTCCAGTGTTCCTTGCTGGGATCGATCCCGGCATCCATTTCGATCCGTTCTTGAAGACGCGGGCGCGCCGGGGCCTGTTTGAGATCATTGGGGCGTGGGTTTCTCGCGGCGCGGTATAATTCGCACGCCTTCCGTTGCCCGTGAGCGCCGATGGATTCCCGATTAAAGCAGCGCCTGATCGGCGCCGCCGTGCTGGTCGCGCTGGCAGTCATCTTCCTGCCGATGCTGGTGCAGGGGCCTGCGCCCGACAGCGGTGTGTCCGATGTGCCCTTGTCGATGCCCGACACCCCGCACGCCACCTATGAAACCCGCGATTTGCCATTGGTGACGCCCGGCAATGCGCCCGATGGTGGTGCAGTCGGCATGGATTCCAGTCATCCGGCAGCCCCTCCGGGCTCGAGTTCGCCTCCCGTGGAAGCGGCTGGCAGTGATGCTTCAAGCAGCCAGGCAGTACCCGCGAGCGAAAGCCCCCCCGCAGCAAGCGCGCCATTGCCGCCGATAACCAAGCCTGCGGGCGAGATGCTGCCGGCGCCGACCGCCGCCGGCGACTACGCCGTGAATCTGGGGACGTATGCGACGACGGTCGCCGCCGATGCCGTGATCGGCTCGCTGCGAGCCTCGCAATTGCCTGGCTACCGCGAGGCGACAACGTCGAACGACAAGCCGGCCTGGCGCGTGCGCATCGGTCCGTATGCGACCCGCGCCGCGGCCGAAGCAGCACGCCTGCGTGCGACGCAGGTGCGCAACGATGTTGGCGCGCGCGTTGTCGTGCTCGACGCGCAGGTCGCGCCGGCAAGCACCGCAACTACGAAGGCACCGACACCTCCAGCTGCTGCACCTGCACCCGCGATCGCGATCGCCAAGCCAGAGAAACCTGCGAGTACGACAGTTAAGCCCGCCGAGCCGATAGTGGCGATGCCAAAACCTGTCGAGCCGGCCAAGCCCGTCGCGGCACCAGCGGCTGCGGACACCGGCTTTGCGATCCAGCTCGCCGCGTTCAGCAAGCTCGACGATGCGGCGGCGTTGCGCGACAAATTGCGTGCCGCCGGCTTCACTGCGTTCACCGAATCGGTCGTGACCGACAAGGGCACGCTGACGCGCGTGCGTGTCGGACCGGTCGTGAGCCGCGCCGATGCGGATCAGCTCAAGGCGCAGGTCAAGGCCAGGCTTGGATTGGACGGTATCGTGCGTCCGCACCCATGAGCCCGTGCGCCCATGACCGCATGACCGCATGACCGCATGACTGCCACCGACCTGCTGTTGCTCGCGGTGATCGGCGTATCGGCGCTGCTCGGATTGATGCGTGGTTTCATCGGTGCCTTGGCTTCGCTCGTTGCCTGGGTATTGGCCGGATGGGTGGCATTTCGCTTCGGCGCGAAGCTTGCGCTGGTGCTTGCCGGCAGCGGCGAGCCCGGTCCCGGACAGCTGCTGGCGGGCTACGGATTGAGTTTCATGGGTGTGCTGGTCGTTGTCGGGTTCGTTGGCTGGCTGCTGCGCAAGCTGGTGCATTCAGTCGGGTTGTCTGGCGTGGATCGCGCGCTCGGCATGGCATTGGGTCTGGCGCGCGGCGGTTTGGTCGCCTGCATGCTGGTGCTGCTGATGGGCTTCACTGCGATGCCGCGCGAAGCGGGCTGGCGTGAATCGCAGGTGGTTCCGGTGCTGCTTCCGGGTGCGCAATGGCTGCGCGGCTGGTTGCCTGGGTGGGCGTCGGCGCGGGTTGATTTCGGTGCCTCGGCGCCACATTTCATTGATACCGGTAACGCGTTGCCGTTGCCGCAACCAAGCGGCGCATAGGCCCTTCAACGGGCCCAGGGCAAGCTAAGCGGAGAAGTTCCATGTGCGGCATCGTCGGTATCGTTGCAACCACTGAAGTCGCGCCCGCGCTGTATGACGGACTTACCGTCCTGCAACATCGCGGCCAGGATGCGGCCGGCATCGCCACTGCCGATGGCTCGCACCTGCGCGTGCACAAGGGCAACGGGCTGGTGCGCGACGTGTTCGATGCCAAGTCGATGCTCTTGCTGCAGGGCCGCGTCGGCATCGCCCACTGCCGCTATCCCACCGCGGGCAACGCCGGCGCCGACGAGGCGCAACCGTTCTACGTCAACTCGCCCTATGGCATCGCGCTCGCGCATAACGGCAACCTGATCAATACCGACGCGCTGCGGCGCGAGGTATTCGAACAGGATCGCCGCAACGTCAATACCGAATCGGATTCGGAGGTGCTGCTGAATGTCTTCGCGCATGAGCTTGGCACCCAGAAGACGCTGACGCCCGACGCCGTGTTCCACGCCATCGAGGGCGTCAACCGGCGTGCGCGTGGCGGTTATGCGGTGGTGTGCACGGTGCTGGGCCTCGGCCTGGTCGCATTCCGCGATCCGCATGGTATTCGACCGCTGGTGCTCGGCAAGCGGACTACCGCTGCTGGTGACGAATACGTGGTTGCATCGGAGTCCGTAGCGCTCGACATTCTCGGTTTCGAGCGCGTGCGCGACGTCGCGCCGGGCGAAGGCGTGGTGGTGACGGCGCGTGGCGAATTGTTTACCAGGATGTGCGCAGAACCGCAGCAGCACGCGCCGTGCATCTTCGAATACGTCTACTTCGCGCGCCCCGATTCGATGATGGACGACGTCTCGGTGCACAAGGCGCGCATGCGCATGGGCGTCAAGCTCGGCGAGAAGATCCAGCGGCTGCGGCCGGACCACGACATCGACGTCGTGATCCCGATCCCGGATACGTCGCGTGATGCCGCGCTGGAAATCGCCAATGTGCTTGGCGTGAAATATCGCGAGGGTTTCATCAAGAATCGTTACGTCGGACGCACTTTCATCATGCCGGGGCAGGGTGAACGCACGGCGTCGGTGAGGCGCAAGCTCAACCCGATCCCGCTTGAGTTCAAGGACCGCGTGGTGCTGCTTGTCGACGACTCGATCGTGCGTGGTACGACGTCCAAACAGATCGTGCAGATGGCGCGCGACGCCGGTGCCAGCAAGGTTTATCTGGCGTCCGCCGCGCCGCCGGTGCGCTACCCGAACATCTACGGCATCGACATGCCGTCGGTCGATGAACTGGTCGCGCACGATCGCAGCGAGGATGAAATCCAGCAGATTCTCGGCTGCGACTGGCTGATCTACCAGGACCTGAAGGATCTGGAGGCAGCCGTGTCCGGTCCGAAACAGCGCATCGACCACTTCGACTCGTCCTGCTTCGACGGCAAGTACGTCACCGGCATCGAGCCGGGGTATTTCGAGCGCATCCAGCAGCTGCGCTCGGACGAAGCCAAAAAGACACGACGCGCGCTGTAAAAAAAGCGCCGTGTATTCACTATTCGACGCCGCGCGAAGTTGCCTCGACGCGGCCTCGCCCGACAACAAGCTGTCCCGTACGATTGCGGTCGTGGACGCGTTCGTGAATGGTGGACTGGCGATCCCGGAGACCGCCTCTGCGCCTGACCCGATCTGCATGCCCGGCAGGCCCGTGACGCCAAGGCTTGTCCATCCGCGCGAGTTGTCACGGCGTGGTCTCGGCACGCCGGCGGGGCGTGCGGCCTTCATCCATGCGATCGCGCATATCGAGTTCAACGCGATCGACCTCGCATGGGATGCCGTCTACCGGTTCCGTGGTCTGCCGGATACGTACTACGCGGACTGGGTTTCGGTCGCAAACGACGAGGCGCGGCATTTCTCGTTGTTGCGCGTGCGGCTGCGCGAGTTTGGGCATGACTACGGAGATTTCGACGCACACAACGGTTTGTGGGAGATGGCCGAGCTGACCGCGCACGACGGTCTTGCGCGCATGGCATTGGTGCCGCGCGTGCTGGAGGCGCGCGGCCTCGACGTGACCCCGGCAATGATCGTGAAGCTGCGCGGGCTCGGCGATGATACGACCGCTGACATTCTCGCCACGATCCTGCGTGAGGAAATCGCGCATGTGGCCGCGGGTTCGCGCTGGTTCCGCTGGTATTGCGCGCAACGATCCTGCGCGCCGGAGGCGACGTTTGCCGCGTTGCTGGCGCAATACGCGCCCGGTGCGCTACGCGGCCCGTTCAACGACGAAGCCCGCCTTGCGGCGGGCTTCACCCGGTTGGAACTGGATCAGCTGCAACGGGTCGATCAAGCCCACTAGCTGCTGGCGGTCACTAGCGCAGTGTTTCCAGTGCATGCGTATCGGCGTCGACACGCAACACAGAGCCCTGCTCGTACCGCGCCGCGATTGCACTCGCTTGCGGGAATGTCCAGCGCGCCGCAGCGCGCGAGTCGACACGCTTGCCGGCTTCTAGAGGGACGACAGTTCCGAGCCGTGTTCGTCGACCCGCAGCACTGAGCCCTGCTCGTACCAGTCGCCGAGCACGATGCGCGTGCCGCCTTCGTTCGTATGTACGGCCGGGCGGTGGGTATGGCCGTGAATCAGCGTGTCGATGCCGAAACGCGTGAAGCTCGCGGCGACCGTCGTCGGGCTGACATCGGTGATCGCATCCATTGCGCCTTGCGCCTTCAGCCCGGACTGATGCGTCTGGCTGGCGGCACGCGCCTGCTGCGCGAAGGCGAGACGCGCAGCCAGCGGTTGCGACAGGAACTGGCGCTGCCATTCCGGATTGCGCGTCTGCGCGCGGAACTGCTGGTAGGCGATGTCGTCGCTGCACAGCGTGTCGCCATGCATCAGCAGCGTCGGCTTGCCGTACAGCAGCACGACGGTCGGATCGGGCAGGATCGTGATGCCCGCGCGATCTGCGTACGCATCGCCCAGCAGGAAATCACGGTTGCCGCGCATGAAATAGACCGGCACCCCGGCATCGCGCAGGTTACGCAACTTTTCCGCGACGAAGCCACCGGCGTCGGAAGGGTCGTCGTCACCGACCCAGGCCTCGAACAGGTCGCCGAGGACGTACAGCGCATCCGCGCCGCGTGCTTGCTCATCGATGAAGTGGCCGAACAACTCGGTGATCGCCGGACGTTCGGCGTCGAGGTGCAGGTCGGAGATGAACAACGTCGTCATGAGGACATTGTAGAGCCGAGCTCTGCTCGGCTGGCCGCGCGACGGCGGCGGAGGCAGCCGAGCAGGGCCCGGCTCTACAAAAGGGCGAAGCCGAGCGGAGTCCCGTAAAATTCAGCAAATCCCCCGCAACGCTGGCCTCCGCATGTCCTGCCGCACCCGCTTCGCTCCCAGTCCCACCGGCTACCTGCACATCGGCGGTGCGCGCACCGCGCTGTATTGCTGGCTGGAGGCGCGTCGTCGCGGCGGGCAGTTCATCCTGCGGATCGAAGATACCGACCAGGAGCGCAGCACGCAGGCGGCGATCGATGCGATCCTGAAGGCGATGGCGTGGCTCGGCCTGGACTACGACGAGGGCCCGATCTACCAGACCCAGCGTCTGGAGCGCTATCGCGAGGTCGCCGAGCAGATGGTTGCCGCCGGCACCGCGTACTACGCCTACGAGACCAAAGGCGAACTCGAGGCGATGCGCGAAGTGGCGATGGCCGCGAACGAGAAGCCCCGCTACAACGGCGCTTATCGCGAGCAGGGTGCTGGCCGCCGCGACGACCCGAATCGCGTGATCCGCTTCAAGAATCCGCTCGTCGGCAGCGTCGCGTGGGACGACAAGGTCAAGGGCCGGATCGAGATCAGCAACAGCGAACTCGACGATCTGGTGATCTTTCGTTCCGACGGCTATCCCACCTACAACTTCGCGGTGGTTGTCGACGATCTCGACATGAAGATCACCGACGTCGTACGCGGAGATGACCACGTCAACAACACGCCGCGCCAGATCAACATCTACGAAGCGCTCGGTGCGCCCGTGCCGCACTTCGCACACCTGCCGATGATCCTCGATCCGGAAGGCGCGAAATTGTCCAAGCGCACCGGCGCGGCCGACGTGATGCAGTATCGCGATGCGGGTTATCTGCCACATGCGCTGCTTAACTATCTGGTGCGGCTGGGCTGGTCGCACGGCGATCAGGAAATCTTCTCGATTGCCGAGATGAAAGCACTGTTTGACCTCAGTGACGTCAACGCCAAGGCTGCGCGCCTGGATACGGCCAAGCTGGGCTGGTTCAACCAGCAGTACCTCAAGACCGACGATCCGATCGAAGTCGGCAAGCATCTGGAGTGGCATCTGCAGCAGCACGGCTTCGATCTCGCGAACGGTCCGCAGCCCGCCGACATCGTGATCGCACTGCGCGACCGCGTGCAGACGCTGAAGGAAATGGCCGAGCGCGCCGCGGTCTGGTACCAGCCGCTGACGCAATACGATGATGCCGCCGTCGCCAAACATCTCACCACCGCTGCGCGGGCGCCGCTGACGGACGCACGGGAGCGGCTGGCGAAGCTGCCGTCATGGGCTCCGGAAAACATCAGCACTGCGCTGCATGAAACCGCCGAAGCGCTGGGCCTGGGCATGGGCAAGGTCGCGCAACCGCTGCGGGTGGCGATCACCGGCACCCAGGTCAGCCCGGATATCGCGCATACGGTGTACCTGGCGGGGCAGGGCGAGGCGCTGAAACGCATCGATGCGGCACTCCAACGCATTCGGGGTTGAGTCGTTGCCTGCACGGCACCATCATCAGCCCATGTCACGACACGCCTGCATCGATCCCAAGCATCACGTCCATGACGCCTCGGCGTTCGTGACCGCGGTTGAAGCCGCCTGCCATCAGCGCGGCCTGCGGCTGACGCCAATCCGGGCGCGCGTGCTGGGGCTGATCGCCGATGGTGGCAAACCGGTGAAGGCCTACGATCTGCTGGATCAGATCCGCGTCGGCAACAGCACCGAGGGCGAGGGCGCCGGCGCGGCCGCGCCGCCGACGGTCTACCGCGCGCTCGATTTCCTGCTCGCCAATGGCTTCATCCACAAACTCCAGTCGGTCAACGCCTTCGTCGCCTGCCACCACCCCAACACCGCGCAGCACTCGGTGCCATTCCTGATCTGCGATCGCTGCCATTCGGCGGTCGAACTGGAAGACGAACAGGTTGTAGCCGCCCTCGACGAACGCGCCCGGGCGCTGGGTTTCGTGCCGCAGGCGCAGACGCTGGAAGTCCACGGGCTGTGCGCGCAATGCCATCAACGCGTCAGTACGCCCCGCGAGACGGTTTGATCCGTCCTGCGGGACGCAAGCCAATCAGAACGACTTGGTCACGCTCAGGTACAGGCCACGTCTCGCCCCGAATTGCGGTGCGCCGACGCCGATGCCAGAACCGTCACGCAATTCGTAACTCTTGTCGAAGACATTGACCGCGGCCAGTCGCACGTCGAGCGGACCGATCGTATCCAGCTTGATTGTGCGTTGCGCCGACAGATTCATCGTGTAATACGACGGCAGGTGTTCTGAATTCACGAAGCCGCGGCGCAGGCCGGAACCGTAGACGAAGTCCGTGCCCAGCCGCGTGCCGTTCCAGTCGTAACTCGCTCCGCCGGACGCTGCGAGCTTCTGGTCATGATCCACATGCACGTAGTGGGTAGCGATGTAGTCGAGCTCGTCCTGCGCGAAGTTGTATTGACCGCTGACGACATGCGTGGCCTCGGCCTTGCTGAGGGCGACGTTCAGGAACGTGCTGAAACCGCCGTTGTCGTAGCTGGAGGTGAACTCGAGACCGTGGACGCGGGCGCGCTCGTAGTTGAAGGGGGAAAAGATCAACGCCGAGCCGAATTGGCCCTCGTCCAGCAGGTTGTGCACGCGCCGGTAGTAGGCGTCCAGGCCAAGCACCAGATGGTCACCTACCTTCCGCGAAATGCCCAGGTCGAAATAGTGCGAGCGCTCCGAAGAGGTCTGCGTATTGACGTTGGTCGGCAACTGGTTGGTGGTGCCCTGGAACAACGCGATGTCGCTCAACGCAATCAGTTCCGCGGGCGGCGGGGTGAAGTAGCGTGCGTACCCGGCATGCAGCGTAGTACTGGCGTTCAACTGGTACACCGCGCCCAGGCGCGGGCTGATCTGCCCTTCCTTGACATAGGCATCCACACGGTCGGCGCGCAGGCCATAGTTGATGGTCAGCGCCTTGCTTGCGTGCCACTCGTCCTGCACATACAGCCCATAGGTACGCGCGCTGATAGGGGCTGCGTTGTCGACGATGGTGAAGGGAACATCGCTGGTCTGGTTGCCGTCAACATCTGCAGGAAACACTACTGACGTATTGTTGCTGACGGGGCGCTCGTCGCTTGCATACAGACCATAGCGCAGAGTATGGCGATCGCTAAGCGCATCGGAGAAGTCGGCCTGCAGGGTGTTCGCCCGATTGCTGCGCCCGATCGTTCCGGAGACGCCGTTGAAGATCAGATCTCCGACGGGGTCGGGCTGATAATGCACGCTGGTGAACCGTTGTCCGACAGACACTTGGTAGTCGGTTTTTCCAAACGATCCTTGCAGCGAAAAAATTCCGAATCGGGTGCGTTCCTGCTGGCGCTCATCCAGATTGCGGGATTCGAAATTGCTCACCCCGTTGAGCGCGAATGCTGGTTGCTGACCGGGGTTGTTTGGGATCTCAAAACGGTTGTTGGTGGAGCCAAACAGGAAGCTGGCTCGCATCCCGTCATTGACCAGATAGGACACCGAGCCGAACAGCTTGGCTTGGTTGGTTTGGTCATGGATCGCGTTGCGCGAGGACGTCGGGTTCTCGATTCCCAGGTCGCTATGCAGGTAGTTGCCAGTGACGAAGTAGCTCCAGCGGCCACTGTTGCCGTAAACCTCGCCAAATGGATTTAGCGTCCCGAATGAGCCGGCAGTGATGCCGATGCTTCCACCGTTCCCCTTGGTGCCGGACTTGGTGACGATATCGACGACGCCAGCAGTCCGGTAGCCGTATTGAGCAGGCAAGGCGCCCGTCAACAACGACACGTTGTTGATGACGCGGGTGTCCAGAGCCTGGCCGAAACCGCTGATGCTTTCCGGAATGATCACTCCGTTGATCCGGTACTGCACATCGGCATGGTCACCGCGGATGTGTAGCTGCCCAAACGAATCGCCAACGACGCCCGGTGCGCGCAGCAATACCTCGTTGAGCGAGGTCGAATCGCCGTTTGGCAGTTGATTGATCGCCTTGCGGTCAAGCACGTACTGGCTGGCGCCGATATCCGGGGAAAGACGGTTGCGGGACGCGTCGAGTTTGCCGACCACCTCGACCGTGTCCAATGTCTTGGTCTGGCCGGCCGCAGGATCGGGGGCAGGTGATCCGCTCTGATCGGACGAGGTGGCATCCCCGCCGCCGGATGGCGCTACCGACTGCGCACGTGCGCTGGGCATCAGCAGGAGCGAGGCAACGGCAATGCTGAGGAGGGAGGGCAGCGGGTGAGATCCGTGGCGGGGCATCGTTTGACTCGGTAGAGGCTAGGAGTTGTTATGTTATAATATCACTCAATGGTGTCATCCCCCACAAGTCACGCCCCTTGTTGATTGCATCTCATTGAACGCCGGAAAATCCGGCCAGTAGTGTTATATTATAACTAATGAAGGATGCCGTCCGCCCGTCGTTTCTAACTTCTGTAGAAGCACGCCTCCCGCAGGCGAGCATTCCGCATCCATTGCTTGACCGTCTCGGCGCGACCGGCTCGCTGCTGTGCGCGATCCATTGCGCGCTGTTGCCGCTGCTGATCGCGCTGTTGCCCTCGATGGGCATTGCGGCTTGGCTTGGGGACGATTTCGAACACGGATTCGTGGTGTTCGCGACCTTGTTCGGGTTGTTCATCCTGATCTGGGGTTACCGCCGCCACCACGTTGTGCGCGCGCTGGGCCTGCTGCTGCCGGGCTTGGCAACGCTTTGGTTCAGCGTGCTGTATTCACCCCTGCACCACGCGGTCGTGCCGCATGCGATCACGATGACCGTGGGCGGCATCCTGGTCGGCATGGCGCACCTGGCCAACCTGCGGCTCAATCACCGCCACGTGCACAACGCCACTTGCATGCACTGAGCGGGCGGGCAGCCCAGATTGGGAAGATCAGACTGGGCAGCTCGAATTGGGAAGATCAGCTGCAGAAAGTCAGTTAGAATCAGCACCCTCGCGCACGCGAACACTCGCTTGCGACACTAAATTCAGGAGCGACATCGATGGGCAAGGGCGACAGCAAGACGGCCAAGGGCAAGCGCGCCACCTCCAGCTATGGCAACGCGCGTTCCCATACCGCGCCCAAGGCGACCGGTGCCTTTGCGGCCCCCGTTGTGAAGAAGACCGCGACCAAGTCGGTCGCCAAAGCACCCGCCAAGAAGGTCGTGGCCAAGAAGACCACTGCCAGGTAATTCCCGGCCACAACGCGTTTTGAAAAAGCCCCGCATCGCGGGGCTTTTTGTTGCTGCGTTCAGATGATGCGTTCGCCGTTTGCGAACACCGCGGCGGCAAGGTCTCCGCCCAGCCAGTAACACAGCTCCGCCGGCTCCCCGATCCGCCAATGCACGAAGTCCGCGCGCATGCCGGCCCGCAGCACGCCACGATCCGACAATCCCAACGCACGCGCGGCATGAACGGTCGCACCGCGCAGTGCTTCTTCAGGCGTCAGCCGGAAATGCGTGCAAGCCAGTTGCATCGCATGCCGCAGCGACAGCAGCGGCGAGGTGCCGGGGTTGCAGTCGGTCGCGACGGCCATCGCCACGCCGTGTGCGCGCAACAGCGCCAGCGGCGGCAACTTCGTTTCGCGCAACACGTGGAAGGCGCCGGGCAGCAGGACGGCAACGCTGCCCGCATGCGCCATCGCCCGCACGCCAGCTTCCGGTGTGTGCTCGATATGGTCGGCCGACAGTCCACCGAATTCCGCCGCAAGCGCCGCCCCGCCAAGATCGCTCAGCTGGTCGGCATGCAGCTTTACCGGCAGGCCAAGCGCACGAGCAGCTTCAAACACCCGTCGCGTCTGCACTGGCGAAAACCCGATGCCTTCGCAGAAGGCATCGACTGCGTCGACCAGGCCTTCGGCATGCAAGCGCGGCAGCCATTCGACGACGGCATCGATATAGCCGTCGGCGTTCCCGGAAAATTCGAGTGGCAGTGCGTGCGCGGCAAGATATGTCGTGCGAACGGTAATGCCGAGCTTGTCGCCGATCCGCCGCGCAACCTGCAGCATCTTGCGCTCGTTGTCGAAGTCCAGGCCGTAGCCGGACTTGATCTCGATCGTAGTGGCGCCATCGCGCATCAGGGCGCGTGCACGCGGTAGCGATTGCGCCAGCAGATCTTCTTCGCTCGCAGCGCGCACCGCGCGTACGGTCGAGAGAATGCCACCCCCGGCGCGTGCGATTTCCTCATAGCTCGCGCCCTGCAGGCGTTGCTCAAATTCCACGGCGCGGTTGCCGGCGAACACGAGGTGCGTGTGGCAATCGACCAGCCCCGGCGTGATCCAGTCATCGGTCTCGATCACTTCGTGTGCCAGTGTCGACGGATCGCCTGGCAATGCCGCGCGCTGCCCGACGAACGTCAGCACGCCATTGCGCCATCCCAGCGCGCCATTGACGATCACGCCGTAGCCGCTGTCGGCGTCGAACGTCGCCATCGAGGCACCGACGATCAGCCCATCCAGTCTCCGCTGGTCGTTGCAGGTCGTCATGACGAGGCGCATGGGGAAATGAAAGCGCTGATGTTGTGCAACTCAAGGTCCCGAAGATGCGGCGTGGCTATCGGCTAGTTCACAACGCAGCCATGCCCGCGCCTTGATCCAGTCCCGACGCACAGTGCGATCGCTAACGCCGAGTGCGTGCGCGGTGTCCTCTTCGCTGAACCCGGCGAAGAAACGGCACTCGACGACCTGCGCCAAGCGCTCGTCGAGCAGCGCCAGCCGGTCCAGTGCCTCGTGGACGTCGATCAGCGACTGGTCGTCGGCGACGCCGATGTCGTGGGAGGCGGTCAACGACTCGACGACCGCACCGCCGCCGCGCTTCTCCGCCATGTTCTCGCGGGCGTAGTTGATCAGCACATGACGCATCGCGAGCGCCGAGGCGCGCAGGAAATGTGCACGGTCGTTGAACGACGGTGAGTGGAACAACTTCAGGTAGGCCTCATGGATCAGCGCGGTAGTCTGCAACGTGTCCCCTGCGCCGACACGCCGGCGCTCTTGACGCGCCAGCCGCCGGACATCGGCATAGAACATGGGCAGCAGCTGCTCTGCGGCATGCTTCACGTCCGCCGGGGCGGTGCTGTGCTGCAGCGTGAGGAGGGATGGACTGTTCATAAGCCTCCTGACGATTCTGTCACAGCCGATCGGCCGTGGCTGGAGTCTATCCGCGTTTCTGACAGGAGTAGTCTGGAGCACGCCTGCTACGAGGGCAGCATGAGCGATCAAAGAGCCGCTGAACATTGGGCACAGGTGGACCGGCTGCTAGATCGCGTGCTGGCGCTGCCGATCACCGATCGCGCGGCGTTCGTGCAGCAGCAGACCACCGACGATCCGCGCCTGCGCGACGAAGTGCTGGCCCTTCTCGCGGGATTCGAGACGCGCGGCGATCTGCTCGATCGCCCGGCGGCCGATGCCCTGCTTCGCCGCTCGCCGGCGCTGGAGCTGCAGCCAGGGCATCGCATCGGCGCCTATCGCGTGGTGGCGCTGCTGGGGCGGGGCGGCATGGGCGAGGTTTACCGCGCCGAACGCGCCGACGGCCAGTTCGAGCACCAGATCGCGCTCAAGCTGCTGCGCCAGGATGCGGTCGAGCATCTCGGCCTGTTCGTCAGCGAACGGCGCATCCTCGCGAGGCTCGAACATCCCGGCATCGCGCGCCTGTATGACGCCGGCGTCGGCGATGACGGCCGGCCCTACATGGTGATGGAGCTGGTCGAAGGTGTGCCCATCACCGATTGGTGCAGGCAGCGCAAGGCCGGCCTGGACGAACGACTCAGCTTGTTCGCCCAGGTCTGCGATGCGGTCGCCTACGCCCATCAGCACCTGGTGATCCACCGCGATCTCAAGCCCGGCAACATCCTGGTCACCGACGACGGCCGCGCCAAGCTGCTGGACTTCGGCGTCGCCAAGATTCTTTCCGGCGCCGCCGAGGACGCCACCCGCAATACTCCGTTGACGCTGTCCTACGCCGCGCCGGAGCAACTCACGCACGCGGCGGTGAGCACGGCCACCGACATCTACGCGCTCGGCGTGCTGCTGTTCGAGTTGCTGACCGACCGACTGCCGTGGATGACCGGACAAATTCCGGTCGCGGTCGCGATCGACAAGGTGCTGCACGAAACTGCGCCTGCACCGGCCGCGATTGCAGCGGGCATGGCGCCCCCACCTGTGCCGGCGCGTCTGCTGGCCGGCGATCTCGACGCAATCGTCGGCAAGGCATTGCGCAAGCAACCTGCGGACCGTTACGCCACGGTGGTCGGCCTGCAGGCCGATGTACGCAGGCACTCGCACGGCGAACCCGTGGTGGCGCGCGAGGGCGCCCGGTTGTACGTCTTCGGGCGATTCATGCACCGCTATCGCCTGGTCGTTGCTGGCACCTGCGTGCTGATCCTCGCGCTCGCCGCCGGGTTGGCCGGCACCCTCTGGCAGGCGCGCCGCGCCGAAACGCAGGCACGCACCGCCGGGGCGGTGCAGGATTTCCTGAGCGACCTGTTCCGCGCCAACACCAGCATTCAGGACGACCCAGTCAAGGCGCGTGAGACGACGGCGCGGCAATTGCTCGATCTCGGCGCGAAAAAGATCGACACATCGATGGCTGACGCGCCGGCCGCGAAGCTGAGCGTGCTGCATTTGCTCGGCGAGCTTTACGACGATCTGGCGCTGGATGATGAAGCAGTTCGGCTGCGCCGCGAAACGGTAGGGCTCGCGCGCAGCCTGTACGGCGGAGATTCAACCGAGGCTGCCGGTGCGCTGATCGACCTGGCCGGCTCGATGCACGCTTCCAGCGCCGTCAACGAGCGGGAAAAGGTGCTCGCGGAAGCCACTGCTATCCTCGATCGCAAAGGCGATTTCACCTCCGATACCCGCGGAGCGCTGCTAAACAAATTGTCCGAGCATTACCAGAGCGAGGATGCGCCGCGCGCACTGGACTATGCGCGACAGGAGGTGCGCCTGTTCGAGGCCAAGGCGCCATCGGCCGCTCTCGCGGAAGCCCTGTACGCACGCGGTCTGATCGAACAGGGCACCGGCCTGCAGCACGAAGCCGGGGTTTCCTTTGGTCGCGCCATCGACGTGTCCATGCAGGTAGACGGCTTTCCCAACCCCGCGCTGCCACGCTTCTACGCGTATCTCGGTGAGGTCGAGTACGATCAACAAGATATCGCCTCCGCCGAAAAAAACCTGCGCCTTGCACTGAAGACGGCCAGAGCAATCAACGGCGAAGACCATGTCGATACGCTGCAGACCGAAATGCGCCTGGGACGCCTTATGTTCGATACCAGTCGCACCCGTGAAGGATTGGCTCTGTTGCAGTCGGCAAAAGCGCGCGCGCTGAAGATCCGTGACGCGGACGATCCGTTCCATATCCCGCAGACGCGGACCGAACTTGGCCACGCGCAGGCGCGTGCCGGCCTGTTGGAGGAGGGCTTGGCCGACATGCAGGCTGCCATCGCCAATCGCCGAGCCAATCGCCCCGACACCATCTATCTGGCAACCATGCTCGAGGACGCGGCTTCGGCGCTGGTGGACCTGGGTCGCACGGTGCAGGCGCTCCACAACCTGGATGAAGCCACCTCCCTGAAGATGAAAGCCGGGCTGGTGGCGCGCACAAGGCGCTACAACGCCAATACCACCACACGCATCCGACTGGCATTGACTGAAAACCAAACGGAGCGTGCGCAAGCATTGCTCAAAGATTTTTTTGTCGATCCCGACGAGACGATGGGAATCTCGTTCACTGCAACCGAAAAAATGTTGTTGACTGCCAAGGTCGATCTGGCCGAAAGAAGCACCGCCGAAGCCGCTCGACTTGCCCAACGCGTGCGCGGCGAGGTCAATAAGAGCGGACTCGACGCTTACCTCAAGTTCTATGCGATGCGTGCCGACTTGATCGAAGGTCAAGCGGCGCTGCTGGACGGACGACCCGCTTCGGCCCTGCCGCTGCTGCGGCGTGCGCTCGCCACGCGCGAGGAGGTGCTGGCGCCATCCAGCCCGGTGATCGCCGAGACGCAAATCGCGTTGGCCGAGTGCTATCTGGCCTTGGGCCAGCCAGCCTTGGCACGGAAACTTGCGGCTGCCGCGAACGCCATCCAAGCCGGGCATCGGGAGCTCGGTGAACAGTACCGCGAGCCGCTGCGTCGACTCGAACGCGCCCTGCAGCAACTTCCGGGCTAACCGACGCTCGTGTCGGTGATGGTCCGATCGTAACGATCGGTCGGGGTGTCCGGCCCCGCGCCCACACCGTGTTTCCCTCTCATGTCGTCGCGAAATCGGACGAACGCAGAGGCGATCATGAAACAGAACGTCATCCAAGCCGTCGCCGTGCGTCGCGAGGGCAGCGCGCTGGCCATGCTGATGGCAATCCCGTTGCTGGCCACGGGCGCCGGTGCCCTCGCGCAGGATTCATCCGCGACGCAGGGGGCCGGCTCATGGCGCGTATCGCCGGCCCTGTCGGTCGAGCGGGTAGTGCCCAGTGCGAGCCCGAAGCAACTCCAGCAGCCCGAGAATTCGGTCGCGGTGCAGGTGCGTTATCCGCTGCGCTATGGATACGTCGGCACGTCCAGCGCGTTCGGCGAAGTCGGGCCGTATTCCTGCGATGCATTCTCGGTTCATGCCGGGGTGGCGACGTCCGGCAGCGAGGATCGCCAGCCGCAGCTCATCAGGATCGCCAAGGAGGGCCGGATGCGCAGCGGCGGCGGCATGTACACCTGCGACTACCAGGTGTCCGAGCTGCCGTTGGATCAAACGGTCACGCTGCGGGTGGGCATCGGCAGTCCGCGTGAACCCTCGACGGAAGCCTGGGTCGGCGGCAGCGAGGCGCAGCCGCCGCAAGGGCAGTTCCGCGCGATCGTGGACGGCATCCGCAGTCTCCAGTTGAACGCGGGCCAGCCGCGCGCTGGGCTCGTTTTCGAGATGACGTATGCGGCGCCCCTGGCGGTCCTGCCGACTTACTACGAGCAACTGCAGCTGAAGCCTTCCGCGCCGACACGGGGTGCGTCGAGGCTGCTGCAGCGTCGCCCGGCACACAGCGCCGGCCAGACCGGCCCATAGCGGACCTTCTTTGAGTCGCGAACGAACGGATCGCCACGGCATGTCCGCTTTCGCGCTCACAGCCGTTTCCTCTTATTGAAACGGCGCATTGCGCCCTGCAACCACTGCAATTGCGTGAGGGACTACCAATGACCAATTCGACTGTTTCGTTCGCGTCGCGTGCATTGTCGCTCCGTCGTCCGCAATGCTGGCGCGCAGCGCTTGTCATTGCGGTGCTCACCACCGCGTTTGCCGGCAATGCCGCCTGCGCGGACGCTTATCTCAATACGATCGGCGGTGGCGGCGGCGGCCAGTTCAAGGCGCATTGTCCGGGCAACGAGTTGCTTGCCGGTTTCGAATTGCGCACGGGCGACGATGTCGATGCGATCCGGCCGCTGTGCGTCGTCGCGTACGGCCCGCACCGCGTGAGTGCGATTCCGTTCACGAACGGCAGTGGATTGATCATTCACATCGTCGATCCGAACAGGGAAGTGTTCGGCAATTATTCAGAAGCCGCCGGAGATTGGATGGAACCCGCAAGCGGCTGGAATGGCGGCATGGGCGGCGGTCTCGCCAACATCGTTTGCCCGAGCGATAAGCCAATCGTGACCGGCATGTTCGTTGCGGCCGAAGGCGTGGACACGGTCATCGTCAACAACATCCATCTGTTCTGCGGCGAGGCGGCCACCACGCAGGTCGCCAGCGACTATCCGGCGTCCGTCTTCGACGCTCCGGCGTACAAAGCTTCCGATGCGATGTTGGGCATCGGCAGTGGCGGCAGTCAGCCCTACCGGGACGGCAATACCGAGCATTGCCCCGGCGGCCAGGTCGCCGTCGGCGTGCATGGGCGCTCGGGCATCTGGCTGGACGCGATCGGCCTGATCTGCGGCGCGCCACCCGCGCCCGGAAAAACGCTGGGCAGGGTGAAGACGGGCACGTCTTCGACGCCGCACCCGCCGGGTTGGACGATCTGCGACTCGGCGCGCGACGCGCGCGCGCGCAACTCACCCAAAGCGCCAGACCTGGAAGCGATGTGCGCATCCCTGCCGGCTAAAACGTTAGGCAGGGTGAACGCGGGCAAGCCATCGCCGCCGCATCCGCCGGGATGGACGATCTGCGACTCGGCGCGCGATGCACGCTCGCGCAACTCACCCAAAGCGTCCGACCTGGAAGCGATGTGTCGTGCCATCGGAGGGCCGCCGCCCGCCGCACCTGCACCCGAACCAGATCCCGCTCCCGTCCCGGATGACGGTGCGTAAAAACTTGCAACGACCCACGCTGAATTGCTCACAACAGGCTCCGACCATGCGTATCAAAACATTCCGGCAACCATCGTTTGCACCGCACAGCGCGCGCCGCGCGCGCGCGACTTTTGCAACGGCCATGCTCGTGGCCGCATGCACCGGCAATGCCTGGGCGGACGAGCATCTGGATCCGATCGGCGGCCCCGGCGGCGGTCAGTTCGAGGCGCATTGCCCACCCAACCAGTTTCTGGCGGGCTTCGAACTGCGCGCGGCTGACGACGTGGATGCGATCCGGCCGCTGTGCGTCACCGCCTCCGGCCCGCGCGAGACGAGTGCTGCTTCGGACAGCGACTGGCACGGTGGCACCGGCGGTGCCTCCACGTACCTCGTTTGCCCGCGCGATACGCCGATCGTGACCGGCATGCACGTGGCCGCCGAGGGTATGGATACGGTGATCGTCAATGACATCACGTTGTCCTGCGGCCTGGCTGTCGATAGGCGGTTTCGCGATTCACCACTGTTTCCCGCCATCCCGCCCACGGTGTCGTTTCATGCCCCGCGGATCAGCCCATCGCGAGTCGATCTGTATTTCTACGTTGCCACCGGGGATGACGCGCGCAAGACAAACGGATCCCAGTCGTGCAGCTACGGCCAACTCGCCGTCGGTCTTCATGGCCGATCGGGCATCTGGCTGGACGCTGTCGGCCTGATTTGCGGCGCGCCACCCGACCCCGGAAAAACGCTGGGCCGGGTGAACACGGGCACGCCGTTGCCTTCGCACCCGCCGGGTTGGACGATCTGCGATGCCGCGCGCGCCGCTCTTGCGCGCAACTCGCCTGCAGCCCCCAATCTGGTCGCCCAGTGTGCCGCCAGCGCGCCCGCGAAATCGATCGGCAGGGTGAACGCGGGCGCGTCACCGCCGCACCCGCCGGGATGGACCATTTGCGACGCCGCGCGCTCCGCGCGCGCACGTAATTCACCCGCCTCTCCCAATCTCGAAGCCCAGTGTCGTGCTATCGGAGGAACGCCTTGAACAGGTTCCTAAAATCAGCTCAATCGTCATCGAGTGCAAGCTCACCACGCAGGCGCACGGCACTTGTCATGGTCGTACTCGTCGTCGCGCTGTCCGGCAATGCCTGGGCGGATGAGTATCTGGATCCAATCGGCGGCCCCGGCGGCGGCCAGTTCCAGGCGCATTGCTCAGCCAACCAGTTTCTGGCGGGCTTCGAACTGCGCGCGGCCGACGACGTGGATGCGATCCGCCCGCTTTGCGTCACCGTATACGGCCCGCGCGAAACCAGTGCTGCATCCAGCAGCGACTGGCACGGCGGCATAGGCGGGGCCTCCGCCTACCTCGTCTGCCCGCGATATACGCCTATCGTGACCGGCCTGTACGTGAATGCCGAAGGCGCGGACACGATCGTCGTCAACAACATTCATCTGTTCTGTGGCATGGCGGCCGGACCGCAGACTGCCAGCGATGTCTCCGCGGCGGACTTCGACGCCCCAAACTACACCCCCACCGGCTATCTAGCCAGTCCCACCGGGTCTTACCACGCCTCCCAGCAGTGTCCCGTCGGGCAGGTCGCTGTGGGAATGCATGGACGATCAGGTATCTGGGTGGATGCGATCGGACTTATCTGCGGCGCGCCACTCGAGCCCGGAAAAACTCTGGGCAGGGTGAAGACGAGCACGCCATCGTCGCCTCATCCGTCGGGTTGGACGATCTGCGACTCCGCGCGCGATGCACGCGCGCGCAACTCACCCAAAGCGCCCGACTTGGAAGCGATGTGCGCATCCTTGCCGGCCAAAACGTTAGGCAGGGTGAACACGGGCAAGCCATCGCCGCCGCATCCGCCGGGATGGACGATCTGCGACTCGGCGCGCGATGCGCGTTCGCGCAACTCGCCCAAAGCGTCCGACCTGGAGGCGATGTGCCGTGCCAGCGGAGGAACGCCTTGAACACGTTCCTCAAATCAGCTCAATCGTTATCGCGCGCAGCTTCACCACGCAGGCGCACGGCTCTTGTCATGGCCGTGCTCGTCGCCGAGTTGTCCGGCAATGCTTGGGCGGATGTGTATCTGAATCTGATCGGCGACGCCGGTGGCGGCCAGCCGACACATCCCGCAGCCAGTTTGAACATCGCGGCGGTGCGGGCCGATAGTCCGGTGCGTGCACCAAAGACGACATGTGGGCGACGGACGATGTCGTTGCGGTCGGCGGATTGCCTTGCGCGTCCTGAGTCTGCGGATCTTTCAAGAGGAGCCCGAACATGCGCCACACCACTTCGCTGCTTGCTGTCGGCTTGGCCATCGCCCTGGTCGCGACAGCCGCGCATGCCCAGTTGAAAAAATCCGTCGCCAAAACGGGCGGGGTTGATTCGAGTGTTATAGGCGCACCAGTGATGGACCGCGTCAACAAAGGTGCCGATTTTCAGTTGATTTGCCGGGGAGGGACGCAGCTGCGCGTTTTTGGCTTATCCCTTTCTGAAGGCGGCACTCTGCAAGTGGTCTTCAACCGCAGCACACAACCGCCTGACCGGACCGGCCGTAATCTGCAACCAGGCCAGTGCAGTCCGGCCGACTTTCAACTGCGCGTCTTCGATCCGGTGCACATTTGGAACACCATTCGGGTAGCTGCGGACGCGGGTGAAGACGAAAGATGGTCGGGCTTGCAAAACATTCAAGAGTATTTAAAGGACCCGAATCACTACTGGTCGTTCACGGTATTCTCGGCGGGTTACATGGGCTGGGACTACCTCCAGGCGCGCGATTCACGCTATTGGAAGCCTGAGTTCTACAAAGGCCCGGTCCCGTCGACGACGCATCAATCCACCGCGACCCCTGCGGCCATGGTCGACAGATCGAGCACGACGGTACAGGAGACATCGTCCCGTTTCGGTGGGCTCGGCGCGCACACGGAGGGTCACGCGGGGATTCCCGCCCTGCCGTCGCCCGCGGCACCCGCAGCTCCCCCACTGGCAGTGCCCGCACCCGCATTGCCTGCCGTCTTCAGTCCGCCATTGTTGCAGGACGGCGAGCAGCTCTGGGCGTGCGCGGACGCTGCTGCAGGCGAAGCCGACGCGCAGGCGTGTTCCGGCGAGCAATCCGCGCAAGCGTATTGCGTGTTGCGCGGCGCGCAGAGCGGCCCCGATGTGCGCATTGCTGACGCGCAGCCGGGCATACCGGTGCGCGCCGTTAACGGCGATGTCTGCCAGAACGCGAACGCATGTCGCGTCGTCAGCGAACTGCAGTGCGATCACTAACCGACACGTCACCACCTCACACAATCTCATCAGGTCACAATCATGTTCACTCAATCCGTCTCGTCGCTATGGCCTGCAGATCGCAACTCGCAATGCAGGCGCGCACTTATTGCTGCCCTGCTTGCCGCTGCAATGTCCAGCCCTGCCTGGGCGGATAACTTGCTGGACCCACTCGGCGGCAATGGTGGTGACCAATTCAGCGCGCGCTGCTCGAACGATCAACTCCTGACCGGGTTCGAATTGCGCGCAGGCGATGACGTGGGTGCGATCCGGCCGCTCTGTGTCACGGCTCTAGCGCCGAGCAAGGTCAGTGCGGCGTCACCCGGTGACTGGCACGGAGGCGCTGGCGGTAGCATCGCCAATGTCGTGTGCCCCAGCGCCACGCCAATCGTCACCGGGCTGCTGGTGGGCGCCGAAGGTCCGCAGGTCAAGGTCGTCAACAACATCTATCTGTTCTGTGGCGTGGCTGCCGCCGCGCAGGTGATCAGCATGAACCCATTGGCCTCTTTCAACGCTCCTGATTACGACAACGGCAGCCACGGCAGATTCAGCCTGCTTTATGACGGCGAAACCCAGCGCTGTCCCGCCGGCCAAGTCGCCGTGGGCGTGCATGGGCGCTCGGGCGCGTTGTTGGATGCGATCGGTTTGATTTGCGGCGCGCTACCCGCGCCCGCAAAAACGCTGGGCAGGGTGAAGCCGAATGCGACATCGCCGCCGCATCCGGCAGGATGGACGATCTGCGATGCTGCGCGTGACGCCCGCGCACGCAACTCGCCCGCCGCGCCGAACCTCGAAGCCCAATGCGCGAAATTGCCCGCGAAAGCAATCGGCAGGGTAACCCCCACGGGCACGGCATCGCCGGGCCTTCCGCCTCCAGCTGCGCCCGCGCCACCACCCGAAACCCAGGTGCCGCCGGTCGAATCCGACCCCAACGTCGCCAAACGCGCTTCACGCGATGCGGCTTTGCGTGAGCTGATGGGCACCATTGTGTCGGGCATCAACAAATCGCGGCAAGGGGTTCGTCACCCCAGCCCGCGCGGGCCGGACGTCGCTGTTTCAGGCCGCCATGCCGATGATGCAGGTGGCCGTCGCGATGACGACCGCCATCCACCCATCGAACAGGGCGGGACCGAGGTCGACCAAGGCGCCAGCTTGCAGGCCATGCAGCAACCCGAACATTCGATTCGCGTCGAAGTGCGGTATCCCGTTGCGTACGGATACAAAGAAACCACGGGCGTTCCTGATCCGGAACCGAATTCGTGCGCGGCGTTTTATGTCTCCGCCCACCCGCTCACCGTAGACCGCAGTCTCAAGTTGGTGAGGATCGACACGCAGCCGCGCATGCGCAGGTCCAACGGCGGGTATGCCTGCGATTACCTGATACCGGACTTGCCATTCGATCAAGCATTCAGCGTGCGTGTTGCGATGTCCGACGAGCGCGCAGCGGGTAGCGCGGTCTGGCTCGACGGCGATCGGGCGCAGCCGCCGGCGGGAGAGCGAAGAACGATCGTGGATGGCATTCGACAAGTCACTTTGACGGCGAACCAACCGCGCGCATCGCTGAGTTTCGAAATGGCCTACTCGGGATCGCCGTGATGCAGATCCCAGTGTTATCGCCAGGAGCCGATCATGCGCCAGACCTCCGTTCGACCAATGCAACCCGCGGCTCGCGGTTTGCCTCGGAGTTGCATGGCGCTGGTGGCTGCTGTGCTCGCCGCCGCATTGTCCGGCCCTGCCTGGGCGGATGATTATTTAGATCTGCTCGGCGGCGGCGGCGGCGGCCCGTTCGAGGCGCATTGCCCGGCCCACCAGTTGCTGGCCGGCTTCGAACTGCGCACCGGCGATGACGTAGATGGGATCCGGCCGCTTTGCGTTACCGCGAGCGGACCGCGCGACGTCAGTGCTCCAGTCGCTGAAAACAACTGGTACGGCGGACCTGGCGCTGGCACAACGAGCATTGTCTGCACGAAGTACAAGCCGATCGTGACCGGCATGTTCGTCGACGCCGAAGGCCAGGACACGGTGATCGTCAATAACATCCATCTCTTCTGTGGCGAGGCGACCAACTCGCAGGTCGCCAGCGATTTACCCTCGGCGCTCTTCGACGCTCCGCGCTACAGCAGCAGCAGCGTATGGTCACATTTTGATACTCCACACAGCGGTACCCAGCGTTGCCCCTCCGGCCAGGTCGCGGTGGGCGTGCATGGGCGCTCGGGTATCTGGCTGGATGCGATCGGCCTGATCTGCGGCGCGGCACCCGCGCCCGGAAGACCGCTGGGCCGGGTGAACACGGGCGCGCCGTCGCCGCCGCATCCGCCAGGTTGGACAATCTGCGACTCGGCGCGCGATGCACGCGCGCGCAATTCACCCGTGGCGCCGAAGTTGGAGGCGATGTGCGCATCCCTGCCGGCTAAAACGATAGGCAGGGTGAACACGGGCACGCCACCGCCGTCGCACCCGTCGGGATGGACGATCTGCGACTCGGCGCGCGATGCGCGCGCGCGCAATTCGCCCGCCGCGCCCAACCTTGAAAGGCAATGTGCCGCGATCAAGCCGTCGTCAGGTCCGGCGGGCAGCGCGGTAACCCCCGCCTACCTCTACACCATCGACGGCGAAGGCAAACTCCGTTGGCACCGCCACGACGGCGCGCAAGACGGCACGTTCCGGTGGCAAGAAGCACGCGTCGTCGACGTGAATTGGGGCGACTTCAAGGACGTCTTTCCCGGCGGTGACGGCATCATCTACGCCATCACCCGTAACGGCGCGTTGATGCGCTACCAGCACGCGGGGTTCGCCGCCGGGTTGGGCAGGGACGATACCGGTGGCTGGCTCGCACCGCAGCAACTCGCCAACGGCTGGGGTAATTTCGCGCAAACGTTTTCCGTCGGGCACGGCATCATTTACGCCATCGCGCGCGACGGTACACTTAAGTGGTACAGGCAAACCGTATCGGCGAACGGAAAATCCGCGCTGGAAGGCCCTAAGGATGTCGACAAGGGTTGGAGCGGATTGAAAGTCTTCTCCGGCGGCGACGGCGTGATCTACGCGATCGCTGGCGACGGTAAGCTCAAGTGGACCCGGCACAATGCGTTCATGACCGGCGCCGGCACAGGCACGCCCGGCGCATGGGAAAGCCGCAAGGACGTCGGCACCGGTTGGAACGATTTCGAACGCGTGTTCTCCACCGGTGATGGGGTCGTGTATGCCGTGACGCACGATGGCAAGCTGATGTGGTACCACCACCTCGGCTACAAAGATGGGCGGTTCGCTTGGGATCCAACGAAGCAGGTGGGCAATGGATGGGGGAATCTGCGCTGGGTGTTCGCGCAGTTCTAGCAGCGGCGGCCGCCGACGTGCCGGGCATTCGCGCCCGGCATGCCGAAAAGCGAAAAACGGCGCGTTCCTTCTATGTCCGGCTTTCTTCCCGCGCCGTGTTCCTAACTCCATGTCGGCAACATTCGCAAGGAGAACAACATGCAACCGCAACGCACACCCATCGCGCTGGCCATCTTCGTTGGAACCACGCTCGCTGCTTCCGCAGGTCTCGCACAGGCTGCGACCGGCGCGCGCGCGGTCCTGCAAGCTTGGAATCCCGTCGAACCCGATCAGGCCAACGTGATCCCGCTATTCGACGAGCCCAGCCTTGTCAGCGATTCGCTGCAGGACGCGTGGTCGCGCGCGCGCCCGCGCATCTGCGAGCAACTCCGGTTGAAAATGGGCGTCGGCGGCGCCGCGCACGGCCAGACGTTGAGCGACATCACCTGCGTGCTGGACGAAGCCGTCGTACTGGACGTTTCGTCCGCCGGTCAAAATGCGTTGCACGCGACGTTCACCGTCAGCGGTTATGTCGAAGCCACCTCGACCACGCCCGATGTTGCGTTCGGCGTTGGACTTGGCGAATACGCCGACCCGCGTTTTTCGGTCGCACTCACCGCCAAGCTCGACTTGGCGCTGGCCGTGCAACCGAACCGCGATAAAACGCTGCGCGTGTCTAAGGCGCAATTCACGCTCAACGACGCCACGCTCGATTCGCACAATTTCAGCGGCGACATGCTCAAGTTCGTCGCCGGCGAACTGGTTCCGTTCTTCGGCGGCCCGGACTACAAAAGCATGGCCGAAAACGCGGTCAACGCGGTCTCGGTCGATTTCGCTCGCGACTTCGACGCCGGCCTGGCGCCGGTCAACGCGCAACTCAAAGGCCCGTCCGATGCGGTGCGGGTGGGCTTGTCCGGGAGCGGCCATTACATCAGCGTAGCGTTCGCTCCGCGCGAGATTCCGCCGCTTTTGAACGGAAGCATGACCGGCTTGTTGCGTTGGGATCCGGCGCAATTCTCGCCGCGCAGCGGCTGCCAAAGTTTCGACATTCGCGCCACGGTGCAGACCGGACCGGTGCCGATGTACACGGCCAATGCGGCCGCACCGACGCGGCAAGTGGGCACGTTCCAAGCGAGTCCGGTGGACGCCAGCAGTTGCGCGTTCACGCTCAGCGGCCTTGCCGCCGGTTGGCCGAACGTGTTGACGGCGCGCGTGATCGACGGCAACAAGGTCAAGAATGCTGGCAATTCGCTGTACCGCGTCACAATCAAATTGGCGAGCGACGGCTGGAACGGACGCGTCATCGTGCCGCAACCGCTTGCCGATGCCCGCAACTACCGCGTGTCGTTGGCGATGGAAGCCACGGCGAACGAAGCGTACGGCGTCGCGGCGGGCAAGAAAGGATTTCGTACGAATCCGGTGATCAACCCCGGCGAGCCGTATATGCAGGTGGGCCAAACGAATCGCGCGGTCTTTCCCGCGCGCGCGACCACCACGCAAGCCGTCGATGCGGTCAGCCTCAATCCGCAACCGCTGCCGCCCGGTCCACCCGATCCGGATCGCGCCACGCAACCCGCGGCCCCTGTCGCCAACGACGGCAGCGATGCAGCCATCATCATCGTCGGCGGGAAAACCCGTTATCGCCGCACGCTGAGGACGACGACCGACCCCGCGTCGACCGGCAGCGCGACCGTTAGCCCGCACCCCTGACGTCAGCGATCAGGCGTTCTGCCGAGACCTCCGAACAAGCCGATCCGTAGAACAGGAAGAACCCCATGCGTTGCCACCCGCTCTCGCCATCGTTTGCTTGCCTGGCGATCGCCGTCGCCACGGTCATGCCCGTCGCCCACGCCGATCCGCCGCGCACTCCCGGCGTGACCTGCACCGACGGCGGTCTCAACGCGCATCCCGCATTCACGCAAGTGTCCCCGGGCCGCGCGGAATACCATTTCAGCGGCGTTTGCACGGCGCGCGAAGGCCAATTTCTCGGCTACCGCATCGATGGGACCTGGACGCCGTCGGAAACCGCACCCGGGAACGCCAATGCGTCGGAGATCTACCACGTCGATACGCTGTCCGGTCCTTCGCAAACATTCACTGCGGTGGTGGGATGGCGCTGCGCCGAAGATCCATGGCTGCACGACGTGGACTGCGCGCGCATCGGCGACAACATTCCCGACGCCCCATCGGAATTCTGGGAAGAATTCGGCCGAGGATTGCGGCCGTCGTCGCGTCGCGGAATCCCAAGCGACCAACGCCCTGGATTGCTCGCCGAATATGCGCGCGCTAACGGCGCGTTCGATCGCTCGCAAGTGGTGACCGATACCGTGCGCGATACCCGGGGAGCGTACCGTGCCGCCACGGTGCAACAAAACAATGACACCTACCGTCAGATCGATGCGGTCGCTCTCAATCCGCAGCCGCTGCCGCCCGGGCCACCCGATCCTGATCAGATGGCGGTGCAACCTACGACTGCGAAGACCGGCAACGGCACAAATGCAGCCATCATCATCGTCGGTGGAAAAACGCTCGACCAGCGTGCCCGCAAGATCAAGGTCCGCGCATTCGAAGCGATCCCGCGACCTTGAGCCGTATCAGGCCGCATACCACGGTGCGAGGGTGCTGGCCGATCCAGCGTCGGCCGGCGACAATGCGCAATGCCGAACGATCGACCCCTGCTGACGCGTGCGCCCGACGGTTGGCGCGTGCCTGGCGTGCCGAACCTGCATTCGCATGCGTTCCAGCGCGCGATGGCCGGCCTCGCCGAGCGTCAGACGAACCCCGAGGATTCGTTCTGGACCTGGCGCGAGACGATGTACCGCTTCGCCGCGCGCTTCGATCCCGACACGCTCCATGCGGTCGCCGCGCAGCTGTACGCGGAAATGCTCGAAGCCGGCTACACCACCGTCTGCGAATTCCACTACCTGCACCAC
>JANMAO010000095.1:0-10033 GCA_031359875.1 Lysobacter sp. | reverse complement strand
AAGATGGCGGAAAACCCAAAGCTGACCAATCCGGATTCGGACCTGAAGCTGGACAAGCCGCAGCTGAAGATCGACGTCGATCGCGACAAGGTCGCCGCGGTCGGCAGCAGCGTCGACACCGTCGGCCACACGCTGGAGACGTTGCTGGGCGGGCGCAATGTCACCCGTTTCAAGCGCGGCTCCGAGCAGTACGACGTGATCGTGCAGGTCGAGGACGTCGACCGCCGCACGCCCGGCGACCTGTCCAACATCTTTGTGCGCGGCGGCGACAAGCAGATGGTGCAGTTGTCGAATCTGGTCGACGTGCACGAAACGGTCGCGGCCAAGGAGTTGAACCACTTCAACAAGCTGCGCGCGGCGACGATCAGCGCCGGCCTCGCGCCCGGCTATTCGATGGGCGAAGCGTTGACCTGGATGGAAGGGGCGCTGAGGCAGGTCGCGCCGGACGCGCAATACGATCTGGGAGGACAGAGCCGCGAATTCCGTGAGTCGTCCAGCGACTTCGCGCTGATCTTCGCACTCGCGCTCGCCTTCATCTTCCTGGTGCTGGCGGCGCAGTTCGAGAGCTGGGTCGATCCGTTCGTGATCCTGCTGGCGGTGCCGCTCGCGGCCTTCGGCGCGTTCCTGGCGCTCAAGCTCAGCGGCCACGGCAGCTGGAACATCTATTCGCAGATCGGACTGGTGACGCTGGTCGGCCTGATTGCCAAGCACGGCATCCTGATCGTCGAATTCTCCAACCAGCTGCAGGAGCAGGGACGCAGCAAGTTCGACGCGGTGATCGAGTCGGCCGCGTTGCGCCTGCGTCCGATCCTGATGACGACCGGGGCGATGGTGTTCGGCTCGCTGCCGCTGGCGATCGCCACCGGTGCCGGCGCCGAGGCCCGCAACCAGATCGGCCTGGTGGTGGTCGGCGGCATGGCGATCGGCACGGTTTTCACCCTGTTCGTGGTGCCGGTGATGTACCTGCTGATCGGCCGCGACCATGGCAAGCAGGCAGCGAAGCCGGCTGCTGCGACGTAGGCAGCATCGGGTTCCGAAGTCGCAGGATCGTGGCCAGGTTGGCGTCGTGAGTGGTCCCTCGACGTCGGCGTTTCGCGCCTACGCTCAGGGCGAACGGTGGAAGTAGCTGCACCGTAGCTGCAGCCGGTGCACTGAGACGTGCACCAATAAAAAACCCGGCAGCTTGTGCTGCCGGCGGGAACCGCCGGATAGCTGGCGGCTCCCGGCGCGCGGCGGCGCGTCAAAAAAAAACCGCGCCGCGATTTGTATCGCGGCGCGGTTCGAAGGCGGAGAGAGATCCGCGTGGCCGGGCTTTCTACTCGAAAGCCGGGGCCAAAGTGACTTACTTGTTGCTGTTCTTGCCGGCAGCCTTGTTGAACTGCGTGTTGACCTGATCGGCAACGGTGTTGGCAGCCTTGTTGAACTGCGCACCAGCCTGCTCGGCGGCATTCTTCACCTGGTCGTTGACCTGGAGGGCAGCATCCTTGGCCTGCGCGGTGGCGCGCTCGAACTGGCCCTTGGCGATTTCGCTGATGGCTTCGTTGGTCTTCACGGTGCGGCCCATGACTTCCTGGCCGGTGCTGATCGAACGCTCGATGTTCTCGCGCGCAACCTGCATGCCCTTCGGCAACAGGGTCTTGAAGCCGTCGAGGTCACGGGTCTCGGCGAGCTCGCCCCAGAAGGCGAACGCGGCGTTGACGTTCTTCTCGATCGCGGCGAACTGCAGACCGAACACCTGCTCGGCATTGCTCAGGGCGAGGCGGCTGACCTGGCCGGCGGTGTCGGCAAACTGACGCGAAGCCGAGGCGAACTGGTCGTTGATCTGGCTGGTGTTGAACTGGTTCATGGCGGGTTTCCTGCGGTGATCCGGCAGGGAGTGCCGGTTTGTGCGATGCAGCATAAACCCGCAAATGCTGCATTGCAACATCGAGCGAAACCGTTGGTCGGAGCGTTCAGAAACCGTTCTGTTTCAACGGTTTGAGCGCGTCCTCGGCAGTCAGGGCCCGCGGTAGCGGCAGCCCGAGGTGCAGGTTTCGTGCACTACCACCTCACTCAGAGGGGGCAACGTCGGCTTGAGCCGCTCCCAGATCCAGATCGCCAGCCGCTCGCTGGTCGGATTGTCGAGCCCGTCGATCTCGTTGAGGTAGCGATGGTCCAGTTGCTCGAACAGCGGCCGGAACGCCGCCTTGATCTCGGCGAAATCCATGATCCAACCGCTTTGCGGATCCGGCTCCCCGGACACCTGCAACTCGACCCGGAACGAATGCCCATGCAGCCGCGCGCATTTGTGCCCGGTCGGCACATTCGGCAGCCGATGCGCGGCTTCGATGGTGAATGTCTTGAAGATGTCCATGGCGGACGCAGGCCGTCGGCAGGGCGGGGACGCAGGAATGGTGGCTATAGGTGGACTCGAACCACCGACCTCGGCATTATGAGTGCCACGCTCTAACCAGCTGAGCTATATAGCCAAATTGTGTTTTCTGCCGTGGCGACCCCGGCATTGTGAGTGCTTGCTCTAACCGCCTGAGCGACCTGGCCACGGTGGCCGCACGTGACTCGCGGCGAACCGCGAATTGTCCATGTCGCTGCGCCCGGCGTCAATCGAAGTCCGCCGCGCTTGTCCGCCCGCGCCGAGCGTGGCAGAGTCGGGGACAGTGACGTAAGTCAATCCTTTTGGAGTCCGCATCGTGATCGATCCGGACGGTTACCGACCCAATGTCGGCATCGTTTTGATGCATCCCGACGGTCGCGTGTTCTGGGCGCGGCGCGTGCGGCGTGACGGCTGGCAGTTCCCGCAGGGCGGGATGAACACCGACGAGACGCCGCTGGAGGCGATGTACCGCGAGCTGCGCGAGGAGACCGGACTCGATCCGGACCACGTCGCGGTGCTCGGGGTGACCCCGGGCTGGCTGCGCTACCGGCTGCCGCAGCGCGCGATCCGCCGCAGCGACCGCATGATCTGCATCGGCCAGAAGCAGGTCTGGTTCCTGCTGCAGTTCACGGGCGAAGAGACCGACCTGCGCCTGGACATGACCGACAAGCCCGAGTTCGACCATTGGCGCTGGGTCGATTTCTGGTACCCGCTCGAGCACGTGGTGATATTCAAGCGCGGGGTCTACGCCAGCGCATTGCGCCATCTGGCGCCGTTTGCGCGGCAGCTCGCCGGTGTGCAGGCGATTCCGCAGGCCGCGGCGGAGGCGTGGTCGCGCACGGCGGCCCGGCAGCGCCAACAACGCGTCCATGGCGCAGCGCCATCGCTTGCCATCGTGGCTGGCGGCAAGCCCCCTGATACAGGCCAGGTTTAGCTGCGAATTGACAATCATTCGCATTTACAAACAGAATGATCGCGGAGTTCCCTGCTGCGAGTCGCCATGTACGTCTGCCTGTGCAATGGAGTCACCGACCGCGAGATCCGCCAGGTGGCCGAAGCTGGCTGTCGCACGATCTCGGAGCTGACCATGCGTACCGGCTGCGGTGCCAGCTGTGGCAGTTGTGTCGAGATGGCCATGCAACTGCTCGATGAAGTCCACGCGGCGCGCCCATTGCCGTTGCCCTCGCTGCCACTGGTCCAGCTGTCATTTGGGGTGTTCTCACACGCCGCCTGAAGCCCGCATGGGCGCTACCGCGCGCAATGCACTGGACTTGCGTTTCCCCCTCTCCGCCTTGGCGGCGCTAGAGTGAGGCCGTCCATCGCACACGGAACGCGGCCATGAAAGGCGACGCCAAGGTCATCGAACATCTCAACAAGGCGCTCTTCAACGAGCTGACCGCGATCAACCAGTATTTCCTGCACGCCAAGATGCTGAAGAACTGGGGCCTGACTGAACTCGCCGAGCACGAGTACAAGGAATCCATCGACGAGATGAAGCATGCCGACCAGCTCGCCGAGCGCATCCTGTTCCTTGACGGCCTGCCGAATTTCCAGGCGCTTGGCAAACTGCGCATCGGCGAGAATCCGCGCGAAGTGATCGAATGCGACCTCGCGCTGGAACTCGAAGCCCTGCCGGTACTGCGTGCGGCGATCGCGCATTGCGAAACCGTCGGCGACGCGGTCAGCCGCAAGCTGTTCACCGAGATCCTCGAATCCGAGGAAGGCCACGTCGACTGGCTGGAGACCCAGTTGGCGCTGATCGAGCGCATCGGCGAGCAGAACTATCTGCTGACCAGGACCCAGGGCTAGCCCAACGCCGCGCGGTTCATGGCGCGCGGCTCATGGTGCGTGCGACGGGACCCTACCTGCTCACAGCGGAATTGCCGCCGCATCCTCTCTGGCATCGGCCAGCAGCGCCGCGCGCGCGCGCGCGAATTCGGTTGCGATCAATGCGACAGCCACTGCGGGACGGTCGAGGGTTTGCAAGCGCGCCCCGAGTTCGACCCGTTTGGCCGCGGCCGATAGCGCCATCGCGCCAAGGTTGGCGCTGGAGGATTTCAGCGAATGCGCCGCTTCGCACAATTCGTGGAAATCCGGGGCGAGCGCGGCCGCTTCCAGCTTGGCGAGCAGCAACGGCGTGTCGTCGAGGAACAGGTCGATCACCTTGCCGACGTCGTCGCCGAGGACCGAACGCAGTTCGTCGAGGACGTCCTGGTCGATCACTGGCCGGGCGACGAATGCCGCCGCCTGTGGCAGCGTCTCGGTCATGATCGGTTCCGGCGGCAGCCGCGCTGGCAGCGGTTGGGACACAACCATCGGCGCGTTGCTGACGGCCAAGGTCGTCGGCGCCGCGCCGGTGCGGGCGTCCGAGGTTTTCGGGCGCCACCAGCGGTGCAGGCAGCGTTCGAGTTCGGCGCGCGTCACCGGTTTGGCCAGGTAGTCGTCCATGCCCGCGTCCAGGCACTTCTGGCGGTCGCCGGCCATCGCATTGGCGGTCATCGCGATGATCGGCAGGTGGTTGCCATCGGCCGCCGCCTCCTCGCCTTCGCGCCAGCGGCGGGTGGCGGTATAGCCGTCGATCACCGGCATCTGGCAGTCCATCAGCACCATGTCGTAGCGCGATGTCGACATCCGCAGCAACGCGACTTCGCCGTTGTGGGCGCTGTCGCAGTCCACGCCCAGGACGGCAAGCAGGCGCTGTCCGACCATCAGGTTGACCGGGTTGTCCTCGACCAGCAGCACCCGCGCGCTGCGCACGGAGGCGGCGGTCGCCAGGTCAATGGGCGCCTCGCTGGGTACGAGTTCGCTGGGCACGGGGATGCTGGCTTCTGGCGGCGCCGGCTTGCTGGTAAGCGCCACGCGCAGGTCGGCGTCCGGCACCTGGCGGCTGAGCAGGGTGACGCTGCGCTTGAGTTCATCGGGGACGGGCTCGTCGCCATACAGACAGATCAGGCGCACGTCGCCATAGATCGCATGGCGCTCGAGGTTACGGTGCAACGCCAGGGCGGTATTGCGCATGCCGGCCAGGTCCGCCAGCACGGTGACGTAAGCCCATGGCGCGCCTTGCGTGGCAGCAGCGCGCAGGCGATCGAGCGCTTCCTGGGTGTTCTCGACCGCGGTCACGCGCATGCCCCAGTTCGGCAACAGCATGCTCAGCCGCGAGCGCAGCCGCGTATCGGCGCTGAGCAGCAGCAGTCGGCCGCCGCCGAATTCCAGTTCGCGCACGGGCATGTCGCCCTGGACCTTGAGCAGCGGGATATCGAAGGAGAAGGTCGCACCGCGGCCGGGCTCGGACTGCACCTGGATGCGGCCACCCATCAGGTCGACGATGCGCTTGCAGATCGCCAACCCCAGACCGGTGCCGCCATACAGCCGCGTTGTCGAGGCGTCGGCCTGGCTGAAGGCCTGGAATAGACGCGCCTGCGCATCGGGCGCGATGCCGATGCCGGTGTCGCGCACCTCGAAAGACAGCTGGTGCTGCGCGGTGCTCTCGCCGATGCGACGCACGCTGACCGAGACCGTGCCGCGATCGGTGAATTTCACCGCGTTGCTGATCAGGTTGCCGAGTACCTGTCGCAACCGCACCGGATCGCCGCGCACCGACAGGCGCACCGCCGGATCGATATGCAGATTCAGGCGCAGGCCCTTGGATTCGGCCGGGCGCTCCATCAGCTGGATGACCGTCTCCAGCAATTCGCGCAGGTTGAACGTGGTGGTCTCGAGCTCCAGCCGGTCGGCCTCGAGCTTGGAATAATCGAGGATGTCGTCGACGATCCGCAGCAGCTGGTGCGAGGAGGTGAACGCGGTGCGCACCAGCTCGCGATGATCCGCCGCCAATGGCGCGTGCATCAGCAGATCCAGCATCGGCACGATGCCATTGAGCGGGGTGCGGATTTCGTGGCTCATCGTCGCCAGGAATTCGCCCTTGGCGAGCACCGCGGATTCCGCCACCTGCTTGGCCTGCAGCAGCTGTTGTTCCAGCACGGTATGGCGGTCGATCTCGCGTTGCAGTTCGTCCACCGCCACCTCGCCGCGGCGTGCGCGCTCATCGGTCTGCAGCCACTCCTTCTCGCGACGGCCGGTGGAGAACAGGAACGCACTGATCGCGAATACCGCCAGCAGCGCCAGCACCAGGGCGATGCTTTGCCAGGGCCCGGCAAACCCCCAGGTTCCCAACGCCACCGCAATGGCGGCGCCGCCGGCGGCGCCAAGCGCCATCCAGCGTGCGACCGGGGATGCTGCCCCGCGTGGTGCCGTCGTGCGCGCCGTCATCTACAGCACCGCATGTGCGAAGTCGAAATTGAGTTCTCCATCCGCCTGCTGTACCAGATTCCCCTGGATCAAGTCGATACCGCTCATCCATAGCGTCGCCGCGGCTTGCGGATCCTCGACCTGCGGACCGATGACCTGCAGGCCCAGGCGATGGGCACGCTCGATCACGCCTCGCAATCCGTCACGCAGTTTCGGATCGGCGTGTGCGCTGGAATAAGCCGGCGACAGGCGCAGATAGCCCAACGGCAATTGTTGCAGCAACGCATCGGCTTCCGGCCCGGGTATGTATTGGCTGAGGCAGAACTGCACGCCGGCCGGCGTCAGCAGTTCGCAGAACTGGCGCAACGTCACCGAGTGCACCAGGGCATCGTCCATGCGCAGGTCGATCACCAGCGATGGGCCTTCGATGCCTTGGCTGGCGAGGAGCTCCAGCAGCCACTGGGCATGCAGATCGTGCGCCAGCGTGTGCGGCGATTGCGAGACGAACAAGCGCAATGGGCGTTGTTCGTCACGGCGCTGCCGCAGCAGCTCGACGGCCTGTTGCAATACCCAGCGATCGACCTCCGGCATCAGTCCGCCTGCTTCCGCCGCCGGCACCAGGGTGCTGGCGCGATGCAGCGTGCCATCCGCGCCGCGCATGCGCAGCAGCGCCTGGAACTGCGCGTCCTCGCCGCCGGCCACCGCCACGATCGGCTGGAACGCGAGCTCGAAGGCACCATCACGCAGGCCCAGGCGCATCGCTGCGATCAGGTCATCGGCGGTCTCTCGCTCCGGGGTCGCCGGGGTGTGGGCGGCCATGCTGATCGGGTCGGCCCGCGCCACCCGCGCGGCCTGTTCGATCGCATCGAGCAGGCTGTCTGGATCGGAAAAATGCGCGAGTGCGCCGTAGCCGAGCACCGCACGCAAACGCTGCGGCATGCCGTCGCGATCGAACGGTGGCTGGCTGACGCCATCGCGCAGTTGGCGCGCGAGCGTTTCCAGCTGGCCGCTGTCGCACGCCGGCGCCAGCACCAGGAACGCGTTGTCGTTGAGCCGCGCGCAGGCGCGTGCGCCGGCCACTTGCGCGACGCGTTGGCCAGCGTCGTTCATCAGCTGCTCGAACCCGGCATAGCCGTAACGCTCCCGCAGTGCGTTGGCGTTCTGGATCTCGACGAACAGGGCGCCACCAATACTGTCGGCCGCAATCGCCGCGGCAATGGATTGCAGCAGGAACGGGCGGTGGTACAGGCCGGTGGCCGGGTTGCGGTTGGAGTCGTCGGCGTGCTGGCGCTTGTGCGATGCGCGCGCGCGCCTGATGCGGCTCTGCACCGCTGCAATCAGGTGACGCGGACGGATCGGCTTGCTGAGGAAATCATCGGCGCCCAGTTCAAGCGCCTCGAACTGGCGTTCGGGATCGGGATCGCCGGTCAGGAACACGATCGGGATATGCGCAAAATCCGGATGCGCGCGAATCAGCGCAGTGAGTTCGGTGCCGCTCATGCCTGGCATATGCAAGTCCATCAACACCAGGTCGGGGCGGAACTGCTCCATCTCCGGCATCACTTCCGCCGCCGTTCGCAATGCGCGTGCCTGCATGCCGGCGGCGCGCAGCACGCCTTCGGCGAACAACGCCTGGCTCGCGTCGTCCTCCACCACCAGCACCCGGTAAGGCGCTTCGTCGGAATCAGCGAGTGCGGAGGGTGGCGTCTGGACCGATGCGTTGGCGGCGAGTGGTGCGGTGATGATCGGCGCGCTCGCGGCCGGTGTGTCGTCGCCCCCGTGGTGCCCCGCGCACGCTGGCATGCCGAAGCCAGCGACCGGGGTGCGCGCGGGTTCGCGCTGCGGGGTAGGAATGACGGTCATGACGCCCCTCGATGAGGCCTCATTATGCGGGCGCCCCTGGCATACGTCATGCCAGGGATTTCAAGACGAAAAGCGGTCGGCGCATGGCGCATGGCTCATCCAGGCTGTCGCCGCGGCTTGGGCCTGAACACGCTGCGCCACAGCCACCAGACCAGGCTTGCGAGCAGCACGCTGGTGGCGACGACCAGGGTCAGTGCCAGCCAGGGATGCGCGAATGCCAGCGCCAGGCCACCGACCACCACGGTGTCTTCGGTGGCCGAGGCGGTCCAGTTGCTGACCGGCTCCGGGGAGGCGTTGAGCAGCAGCCGCGAACCCGATTTCAGCAGGTGGCTGGTGAGCGCGACGCCGGCGCCGGTGGCGAGCATGCCGGCACCCAGATGGCCGTCCGACGACATCGCCGAGGCAGCGAGGAAGGCGCCGGCGGGCACCCGCAGCAGGGTGTGCAGCAGATCCCAGCCCGAGTCGACGCCGGGGATCTTGTCGGCGAAGAACTCCACCAGCGCCAGTGCGCCGGAGATCCCGAGCACCCACGGCGACTGCGTTACCTGCAGCGCCTGCGGCAGGTCCAGCCAACCCATGGCCCCGGCCAGGCCGATGCCGAACACGGTCAGATAAACGCGGATGCCGGCCAGCCATGCCAGCAGCACGCCGATCGCGAACAGATGGGCTTCGGACATTGCAGGCTCCGGCCAGTGCGGCCCCTGCGGCCGCTATGCGCAGTCTATACAGCCGCATCGCTTGACGCCGGCTAAAGCGGCTCGCTATACCGGTGCGATGAGTGAACCCCTATCCGAGCCCGCATCCGAGCCAGCGCCACCCGCGACGCCTGCGCCACCGGCCGCGGAGCAGGCGCATGGCCACGGTCTCGCCTATACGGTGATCGCGGTATTCCTGGTGGCGCTGGCCTTCGGCGGCTGGGGCGCATGGCGGGTGCTCGCCCCGGCGCCGGGCGATCCACGCGCGCAACTGCGCGCGCAACAGGGGCGAATCGACGCCCTTGAACAGCGCGTCGCCACGCTGACCCGCTCCGACCAGATCAGCCGCGACGCCAATCGCGACCTGCAGGGCACCCTGGCCGAACGCGACGAGGAGATCGCCGGCCTGCGCGCCGATGTCGCCTTCTATGCGCGATTCGTCGGCAGCACCGCGCAGCGTCGCGGCCTGAACGTGCATGCGCTGCACCTGCAGCGCCAGAACGGCCCCGCCTGGCATTTCACCGCGACCCTGACCCAGAACCTCAACCGTGGTGCCGTCAACACGGGCCGGTTGACGCTCTCGGTCGAAGGCAGCCGCAACGGTCGCATGCAGCGGCTGGACTGGGGGCAATTGCGCCAGCAGCCCGCCGCGCCGGGCGTGGATTACTCGTTCAAGTATTTCCAGCAGGTCGAAGGCGATTTGTTATTGCCCGCGGGCCTGCAACCGATCCGGGTGTTGGCCCGGCTCGAGCCGCAGGGTGGCGCCGCGGTGGAACAATCGTTTACGTGGGCCGAGGCAACTGCCAAACCCGCTGCGGGTGGTTGAACCTCCTGCGCTCGGAATGTATGGCGC
>JANMAO010000244.1:0-4554 GCA_031359875.1 Lysobacter sp. | reverse complement strand
TCGACCGCGGCGACGGCGCCTGTCTTGTCGGGCTTGCTGGCGCGGCGAGCGCTTCTGTAGGCGTATTCGCTACGCAGGATGTCGCTGCTGTCCGCCAACCCGACGAAGGCCGCAGGCGGCGGCGCAGGCCGCAATTGCCGCCGCAGCCATGCTTGTGAATCGCCGCCGATCGATGCCAGTTCCCCGGGCTTTGCGCCCAGGCCAAAACGATTTGCGGCGGAAACCGCCTGTCCAGCCTTCATTGCATCGCTCCGGAACGTCGGGACCCTCTTGTCCCAACGCTCCGGAGTCGGATGGGTTGACGCAGCCCCGCGGGGGCCGCGTCGCTGCCTTACTTGACCAGGCGCAGTGCGAACGGATAGCGATAGGCGACACCTACGTTGGCCTTCATCGCGGCAATGATCGTAAAGATCAGCCACGCGATGCCAACGATGATCCAACCGGGGATCGCGATGATCAGACCGATGCCGAGCGTCACGATCGAAAGCACGAACAACGCGAGGAACACCAGGCCGACGGTGATGTTGAAATTGAGTGCTTCCTTCGCCTGATCGCCGACAAACGGCATCGTGTCCTTCTTCATCTGCCAGATCACCAATGGGCCGATGAAGCAACCGATGCTGCCAGCCCAGCCTGAGGTGAGGATGCCGCCAGCCAGCGCCGACAGATGCGCGAACATGGCCCACTGCCTTTCTTCCGCAGAGATACCGCTCCGGTCACCAGCGGACTCCGGATTGATGTCGTTCATGCCTCTTCCCTTTTGTGGTCGACGTCCTTCGCGACGCCTGATCGCAATGTCGGCGTCGAGGCAACCCGAGTCAAGCGAGACCGTTTTCAGGCGGTGCCGGCCACGGTCATCCTGCCGACCAGAATCGAGCCGCTGCGGATGTGCGAGCGCGGATCGACATCGCTGCCGACCGCCTCGATCGCGCGGAACATCGACTTGAGGTTGCCGGCGATGGTGATGCCGTCGACCGGGTAGACCGGCTTGCCGTCTTCGATCCAGAAGCCGGCGGCGCCGCGAGAATAGTCGCCGGTCACCGGATTGATGCCCTGCCCCATCAATTCCGTCACCAGCAGGCCACGGCCCATGCCATCCAGCATCGAAGGTAGATCACCGGCGTTCGCGGCAACCTTGAGGTTGTGCACGCCACCGGCATTGGCGGTCGTCTGCAGGCCGAGTTTGCGTGCCGAATAGCTGCCGAGCACGTAACGCTGCAGGACGCCGCCGGACACCAGCGGCGACTCGCGTGTCGCCACGCCTTCGGCGTCGTAGGCGGCGGATCGGAAACCGCGCTGCAGGAATGGCAGTTCATCGATCGCGAACCAGTCCGGAAACACCTGCGTGCCGGCGCTGTCGAGCAGGAAGCTCGCCTTGCGGTACAAAGCGCCCCCCGATATCGCGCCCAGCAGATGGCTGATCAGCGAGCGCGCGATTTCCGCCGAAAACAGCACCGGCATCTCGCCGGTCGCCAGCGAGCGCGGCTGCAGGCGCGAAGCGGCGCGATCGGCGGCGCGACGGCCAACGGCATTCGCGGGCTCCAGGTCCTCCGCCGCAAGCGCAGTGCTGTACCAGCCGTCGCGCTGCATGTCCTCGCCACGCCCGGCGATCAGCGCGCAACTGATCGAATGCTGGGTGCCGTGCTCGCGGCCGACGAAGCCATGCGAATTGGCATACACACTCAGCGATGCGCTGGAGCCGACTGAAGCACCGTCGGAGTTCTCGATCCGCGGATCGCTGTCGCGACCGGCACTCTCGCAGGCCAGCGCCAGATCGATCGCGCGATCGGCTTCCAGCGCCCATGGATGCCAGGCATCGAATTCAGGGAATCCGCCAGTGGCGGGCAGTTGCGCCATCAGCGCGGCATCGGCGAGGCCGGCGGCCGGATCGTCCTCGGTGTAGCGTGCGATCGCGCAGGCCTGTTCGACGGTCGCATCGAGGCTTTCCTGGCGCAGGTCGGCGGTGCTGGCGCTGCCCTTGCGCTGGCCGAAATAGACCGTGACCGCGATGCCGCGATCGCTGGTGGATTCGACCGTCTCCACCGCGCCCATCCGCACGTTGACGTTGAGCCCATGTTCCTCGCTGCAGCCGACCTCGGCCTGGCTGGCCCCACGTGCCCGACAGCGCTCGAGCAGCTGCTGCGCAATGCCAGCGAGGTGATCAAGCCGCGCGACACTGTCGTCGCCGCTGAGCGCTGGATTGGAGGAAGTGGACGGGGTCACGACGTTCAATGGCTTATCCTTGGCGATCTTGAAAGATCCTGTAGAGCCGAGCTTGCTCGGCTGCGTTGGGTTCGATGCGATGGGCAGCCGAGCAAGCTCGGCTCTACAAAGAGCGGGAGTGGGGATCGACCATGCGCGGACGCAACGACGACACCGGAGAATTCCTCGGCCCCAGCCGCAGTGAACAACGGCGCGCGGCGCTGGACGTGCTGGCGCTTGGCCAGCAGCTGGCCGCGCTGAGCGCCGCGCAACTGGCGAAGCTGCCGATCCCGGAGGATCTGCTGCCGCACATCGTCGACACCCAGCGCATTACCTCGCATGTCGCGCACAAACGGCAACTGGCATTCCTCGCCAAGCAGATGCGGCGCGAGGACGACGCCACGCTGGACGCGATCCGCGATGCGCTGGATGCCGGCGGCGAATCCGGACGCCGCGAGACCGCGCTGCTGCACCGGATCGAAGGCTGGCGCGAACGCCTGCTCGCCGATATCGATGCCGCGCTGTCGGGCCTGCTCGGCGAATTTCCGAATGCCGATCGCCAGCACCTGCGCCAGCTGGTCCGCAATTCGGTCGAGGAGCGTAATCGCAACAAGCCCCCGCATGCGTCGCGCGAGTTGTTCCGCGAACTGCGCGAGCTGTTGTTGCAGGACGATGCGCCGGTCGACGGCGAAGCCGCGCAGGACGAACACAACGGGCGCGATCAAGACCGGCACGACTGATCACCCGGCCTGCGTGCCGCCGACGGTAATCCCGTCGATCAGCAGCGACGGCTGGCCGACGCCAACCGGCACCGATTGCCCGTCCTTGCCGCACACACCCACGCCTTCGTCCAGCGCAAGATCGTGGCCGATCATCCGCACCCGCTGCATCGTTTCCGGGCCGTTGCCGATCAGGGTCGCGCCCTTGACCGGCGCGGTGACCTTGCCATCCTCGATCAGATAGGCCTCGGTCGCCGAGAACACATACTTGCCGGAGGTGATGTCGACCTGTCCGCCACCGAAGTTGACTGCGTACAACCCGCGCTTGACCGAGCGGATCATCTCCTCGGGATCGTGCGTGCCGGCGCGCATGTAGGTGTTGGTCATGCGCGGCATCGGCAGGTGCGCGAAGGATTCGCGGCGACCGTTGCCGGTCGGCGCCATCCCCATCAGTCGCGCGTTGAGCGTGTCCTGCATGTAACCGACCAGCACGCCGTCCTCGATCAGCGTGGTGCAGTTGGTCGGCGTGCCTTCGTCGTCGACATTGAGCGAGCCGCGGCGTCCGGGCAGCGTGCCATCGTCGACGATGGAAACGCCGGGCGACGCAACGCGCTGGCCGATGCGGCCGGCATAGGTCGAGGTTCCCTTGCGATTGAAATCGCCTTCAAGGCCATGGCCGACCGCTTCGTGCAGCAATACCCCGGGCCAGCCGTTGCCGAGCACCACCGGCATCACGCCGGCCGGCGCGTCGACCGCTTCGAGATTGACCAGCGCTTGCCGCAGCGCTTCCCGCGCCCACTTTTCCGGCTTGCCATCCGCGAACAGCTCCGCATAGGAATAGCGGCCGCCGCCGCCGGCAAAGCCGCTTTCGCGGCGACCGTTCTGCTCGACGATGACCTGCACGTTGATGCGCACCAGTGGGCGCACGTCGGCGGCGAGCACGCCGTCGCTGCGCGCCACCAGCACCGTGTCGACGCCGCCGGACAACCCGACCATCACCTGCTGCACGCGCGGATCGCTGGCGCGCAGCAGCTTGTCGAGCTTGCGCAGCGCTTCCACTTTTTCCTCGTTGTCGATGGCGTCGATCGGGTCGATACCCGCATACAGGGCGCGTCCACTTCCAGCCACCAGCGTGCGTGGGGAATGCGCAGCGCCATCGCGGGCAATGGCACGCGCCGATTTCGCCGCTTCCATCAAGGCCTGCGTATTGATGTCGTCCGAATAGGCGAAGCCGGTCTTCTCACCGGAGATGGCGCGCACGCCGACACCCTGCTCGATCGAATGCGCGCCGTCCTTGACGATGCCGTCCTCCACCGTCCAGCTCTCGCGCCGCGAGTGCTGGAAATACAGGTCACCGAAGTCGATGCCAGGCCCGAGCAGCGTGCCGAAGGTGCGGTCCAGACCGCTGGCGTCGAGCCCGGCGGGCAGCAACAGACGGGACTCGGCGAGGCTCAACGACTGGGTCATGGATGGGTCCGGTGGAGAATATTTGTTGAGAACATTTGAATTGTCATCCCGAACGTAGTAGTGGCCAGCGTGCTCGGGAGCAAACCGACAACAGCAGCCCAGCCAGCAACGCCCAAAAACAATGTGGCCTTCAAAACGGAATAAACCCGCGGGGGGCGGCGGCTGC
>JANMAO010000073.1:0-50903 GCA_031359875.1 Lysobacter sp. | reverse complement strand
CTCGACGGCGCGCGCCTGGGTCCGGCGCTCACCAGCAAATTCAGCGACCTGTCGCTGCCGGAGCTGTCCGCGCTGGTCGACATGTTCTACCTGGGCGGCACCAAGAATGGCGCGTTGCTTGGCGAGGCGATCGTGATCAATACACCGGCGCTGCAAACGCGCTTCCGCTACCACCTCAAGCAGCGCGGCGCGCTGCTTGCCAAGGGCCGGCTCCTCGGCGCGCAGTTCGTGGCGCTACTGGAGCATGGGCTGTATTTCGATCTGGCACGGCACGCCAACGCGATGGCGGCGCGACTTGCGGACGGTCTGCGCGGGTGCGATATCCGTTTCCTGAGCGAACCGGTCGCCAACCAGGTGTTCCCGATCTTGCCTGATACGCAGGTCGAACAACTGCGCCCGCACTATGGTTTTCATGTCTGGACCCGGATCGACACGGCGCATTCGGCGCTCCGCTTGGTGACCTCTTGGGCGACACCGCCCGAAGCGATAGACCGGTTCCTCACGGACTTCCGTATCCTCGTCAACTGAATCCTGATCCTGCCGCTGGTCAGCAGCCGTCCTCGATGTCATCGGGACGTAACAAAAACATCATTTCATAGAGCAGCCGGCCGGCCTCAGCCGGCTTCGGTCAGGGAGCCCCTACATGAATAGCTGCGTCCGCCTCATTACCCTCGCCTTCTCGACCCTGCTGCTGGTCGCGGCATGCAAGCAATCCACTGCGCCCGCTGCCGGCACCGATGCAAGCGCGCCGCCCGCCAAGGGCGCCGAGATTTCCGCACAAATCACCGGTGCCGGTGCGACCTTCATCTATCCGCTGCTGTCGAAGTGGTCGGACGAGTACAACAAGGCCACCGGCCACAAGATCAATTACCAGTCGATCGGCTCCGGCGGCGGAATCGCGCAGATCAAGGCCGCGACCGTCGACTTCGGCTCCACCGACAAGCCGCTGCCCAGCGATGAGCTCGCGGCATCGGGCCTTGGCCAATTTCCATCGGCAATCGGCGGCGTGGTGCCGGTCGTCAATCTTGAGGGCGTTTCGGCGGGCAAGTTGCGCCTGACCGGCGCGCTGCTCGCGGACATCTTCCTGGGCAAGGTCACGAGCTGGAGCGATCCGCAGATCGTCGCGTTGAACCCGGACGTCAAACTGCCTTCGTCGAAAATCAATGTCGTGCACCGTTCCGATGGTTCCGGCACCACGTTCAACTTCGTCAACTACCTGTCCAAGGTCAGCCAGTCGTTCAAGACAAAAGTCGGTGAAGGCACATCGGTGCAGTGGCCGGCCGGCATTGGCGGCAAAGGTAATGAAGGTGTCGCCGCGTACGTCAAGCAGATCAAGGGCTCGATCGGTTACGTCGAACTCGCTTACGCGACGCAGAACGGGATGACGCACGCGTCGTTGCAGAATGCTGCCGGCAACTGGGTGCAACCCAGCCCCGCAAGCTTCCAGGCTGCGGCGTCGACCGCCGACTGGGCGAATGCGCGCGACTTCAACCTGGTGATCACCAACGCGGCCGGTGGCGATGCGTGGCCGATCACCGCGACCAATTTCATCCTGATGTACAAGCATCCAAAGAATGCCAAGCGCGCGCAGGATACGCTCGCCTTCTTCAAATGGGCGCTGGACAATGGCCAGTCGCAGGCGCAAGCGCTCGACTACGTACCGCTGCCGCCCGCATTGGTGCAGCAGGTTGAAGCCTACTGGTCGACCGAGTTCACCCGCTGACCGCCACCGGCATGACCAACGAGACCTTTCGAGCCGATGAACGCCATCACCGCCACCGCTGACCAACGCAACACGCGCGACACCGCAGCGGACCGCGGCTTCCGCTGGCTGGTGACGGCTGCCGGCGTCTTTGTTCTGGTCTCACTCGGTTCAGCAGCATTGTCGATGTTGTTGGGTGGCCGGGCGGCATTCGCAAAATTCGGACTTGGCTTCCTGTGGTCGCAGACCTGGGATCCGGTCGGACAACTGTTCGGTGCGCTGGTTCCGATTTACGGCACCATTGTCACCGCGCTGATCGCGATGATCATCGCAGTGCCGGTCAGCTTCGGAATTGCGATGGTTCTCACCGAGATCGCACCAAAATGGCTGCGCGGCCCGGTCGGCAGCGCGATCGAACTGCTCGCTGGCATTCCGTCGATCGTCTACGGCATGTGGGGCCTGTTCGTGCTGGTCCCGGTGCTGTCCGAGCATGTGTACCCGTGGATCGATGCGCACCTCGGCCAATGGCCGGTCATCGGTGCGTTATTCTCCGGGCCGCCGCTCGGCTTGGGTATGCTCACAGCAGGATTGGTGCTGGCGATCATGGTGATCCCATTCATCGCCTCGGTCATGCGCGATGTCTTCCTCACGGTGCCAGGGCCCTTGAAGGAGTCTTCGTACGCGCTCGGCTCGACCCGCTGGGAAGTCATTTGGGATGTCGTATTGCCGTACACGCGTTCGGGCGTGATCGGCGGTATCTTCCTGGGCCTTGGCCGTGCACTGGGCGAGACGATGGCCGTCACCTTCGTGCTTGGCAATGCACACGAACTCAGTGCATCGCTGCTGATGCCGGGCAACTCGATCGCCGCGACTATCGCCAATGAATTCAGCGAAGCTGATTCGGAGATGTACCGCTCATCGCTGATCGCACTTGGATTCGTCCTATTCCTGGTCACCTTCGTGGTGCTTGCCATTGCACGCCTGATGCTGCGCCAACTGGCCCGCAGGGAAGGAAGCTCATGAGTGTCTCGCGCTACGGCTTTCGCCGGGCCAAGAACCTGGTCGCGCAGTCGCTGGCAATCCTCGCGGCAATCTTCGGATTGTTCTGGCTGGCCTGGATTCTCTGGACCACTTTCCACAACGGCCTCGCGTCGCTCAACCTGGCGCTGTTCACCCAGATGACGCCGCCACCGGGCGAAACGGGCGGCATGCTGAACGCTTTCGTTGGCAGCGTGATAGTGAGCGGGCTGGGCATCCTGCTGGGCGCGCCGCTTGGCGTGCTCGCCGGCACTTACCTCGCCGAGTATTCGCAGAAGACCTGGCTAGGCGAAACCGTACGCTTCGTCAATGACATCCTGCTGTCGGCGCCCTCGATCGTGCTCGGTCTGTTCGTTTACACACTGGTGGTCGCGAAAATGGGGCACTTCTCGGCACTGGCCGGCGCCATCGCGCTCGCCTTCATCGTGCTGCCGGTGGTCGTGCGCACGACCGACGAAATGCTGCGACTGGTGCCAGCGCAGATGCGCGAAGCGGCACTATCGCTGGGCGTGCCGCAATGGAAGGTCACCGTGCAGGTGCTCTATCGCGCATCGTTGTCTGGCATCGTCACCGGCATCCTGCTGGCGCTTGCGCGAATCAGCGGCGAGACTGCGCCGCTGCTGTTCACCGCACTGAACAATCAGTACTGGACCACCGATCTGCTCTCACCGATGGCCAACGTGCCTGTGGTGATCTTCCAGTACGCCCTGAGCCCATACGAGAGCTGGCATACGCTGGCTTGGGCGGGCGCATTCATCCTGACCCTGTTCGTGTTGCTGGTGGGCCTGGTCGCCCGCGCAATCGTGGCCCGCAACAGGATCAGCCATGACTGATCTTCCAACCACCTCCGCAACGTCTCCTCCTGAAGCCTGGGCTCCCGTCATGAATGATGCACGCCTCACCATGTCGACGATGCCCGCACGCGATGCGGCCACGCCTGTCACGTCACCCGCCAAGCTCTCCGCACGCGGCCTCAACTTCTGGTACGACAAGTTCCAGGCGGTGCAGGACATCAACCTCGACGTCCCGGAAAAACGCGTGACCGCATTGATCGGACCCTCGGGTTGCGGGAAATCGACATTGCTGCGAATTTTCAACCGCATCTATGCGTTGTATCCCAAGCAGGAAGCCCGTGGCATCGTGCTGCTCGATGGCGAAAACATCCTGGACGCGAAGTACCCGATAAATCGGCTGCGCGCGAAGGTCGGCATGGTGTTCCAGAAGCCCGTGCCATTCCCGATGACGGTTTTCGAAAACGTGGCTTATGCCATCCGCCATCATGAAAACGTATCGAAAGCGGAAATGGAATCGCGCGTCGAGGCCGCCCTGCGGCAGGCGGCGCTGTGGGATGAAGTCAAGGACAAACTAAAACAGAACGCACTGGGCCTGTCGGGGGGGCAGCAACAACGCCTCTGCATTGCCCGTGCCGTCGCGCTTCGGCCGGACGTACTGCTGCTGGATGAGCCGACGTCAGCACTGGATCCGATCTCGACCAGTCGCATCGAACAACTGATTGCAGACCTCAAGCGTGACTACACGATCCTGATCGTGACCCACAACATGCAGCAAGCCGCGCGCGTGTCCGACTACACCGCCCTGATGTACCTGGGCGACCTGATCGAGCACGACACCACCGAGACGATCTTTTCAAATCCCTCGAAGCAGCAGACCGAGGACTACATCACCGGACGTTTCGGCTGATCACGAGGACAATGCCAATGAATACGCCACAAACCAGCAGCCAGATCCACGGACACATCGTCAAAAGCCTGGACGAAGAACAACGCCGCCTGCTCGACGAGATCCTGCGGATGGGTGAGATGGCCGCTTCGCAGCTGGAAGCCGCGCTGGATGTCGTTGATCGCCGCGATGACAAAGCCGCCGCGCGAATCATTGGCAACGATGACGCCATCGATACGCTGGAAAGGGAAATCAGCCAGGACGTGATGCGCCTCGCCCTGCGGGGGCCTTTGGCACGGGACCTGCGCGAGATTCTCGCGGCACTGCGTATCGCCTCCGACATCGAGCGCATTGGTGATTACGCTGCCAACGTCGCCAAGCGTTCCATGGCGCTGAACCTGGCGCCGCCGCTGCCGCACACCCGCGGGCTGGGCGCGCTTGGCGAATTGGCGGTGCAGCAGGTCCGCGACGTGCTGGCCGCCTATCGGGACAATGACGCCGAAGCCGCGCAACTCGTGCGTGCACGCGATGCCGAGCTCGATGCCCAGTACACGGGTTTGTTCCGCGAACTGCTCACGTACATGATGGAGGATGCGCGCAGCATTACCCCATGCACGCACCTGTTGTTCATGGCCAAGAACATCGAGCGGATCGGCGACCACGCCACCAACATTGCCGAGAACGTCTGGTACCGCGTCCACGGCGATGAAATGCTGCCACCTCGGGACAAGCGTGACGGGACCAACGGTGGGTTGATCCCTTGATTTGAGCGACGCTGACCCGTTGTCGCCCGCAATTCGCCGGCTATCTTCGTTATTTCGCAGCGCAGGAGGGCGATGTGGCCAGTACTCCCACCCATGAGGAAATCGAAGCAGCGCGCGCCGGCAATGCCGCCGCGCTGGAGCACCTGCTCGCGCGCTCGCGCCAGGACCTGCGCCGCTATGCCGAGTACCACTGCGCGATCAACGACGTCGAAGATGCGGTGCAGGAAAGCCTGATGCTGATCGCGCGCAAGGTCGGCGACCTGCGCGCGATCGAGGCCTATGCCTCCTGGTTGTTTCGGATCGTCAAGCGCGAATGCAATCGCCTCAAGCGCGCGCTGCGCCACCTGGTACTGCAACCGGTGCTGGACGAGATCGACGGGCCGCACTACCCCGCACCCGACGGTCTGCTGCGCGACGTCTCCGCAGCACTGGCACGTTTGCCAGTGCACTACCGCGAAATCCTGCTGCTGCGTGACCTCGAGGGCCGCACCATCGCCGAGATCAGCGCGCAGCTCGGCCTGCACACCGAGGCAGCGAAGGCGCGCCTGCATCGGGCCCGCCTGCTGGCGCGGGAATACCTGTCGGAAGACACCTCGCTGCAGTCCGGTTCAACGATTGTCGCGCGCTGACCTGTCGCAGCGGCGCGCAAGTCAAGAATCTGTGATTGGTTTACATCGCGCGCGGCGGCGCGTTGCGGGATCGACCCAGACAAGTCGTCCTCCGGCACGCTAGGCTTGCACGATGACCCAGGTCGATCCCATCGCTCCCGACGCACCAACGGTCCGCAAGATGTCCGAGCGCTTCCGCGGCTTCCTGCCGGTAGTGGTGGATGTCGAGACCGGCGGCTTCGACTGGAACCGGCACGCGTTGCTGGAGATTGCCGCGATTCCGGTCGAACTCGACAGCGAAGGCCGGCTCTTTCCGGGCGAAGTCGCCTGCGTCCACCTGGACCCGGCGCCGGGCATGGAGATCGATCCCAAGTCGCTGGAAATCACTGGTATTGATATCGGCCATCCGTTCCGCATGGCCAAGTCCGAGAAGGAAGCGCTCGACCACATCTTCGCCGCCGTGCGCGCGGCGGTGCGCAGACACGGCTGCCAACGCGCGATCCTGGTCGGCCACAACGCGCATTTCGACCTCAATTTCCTCAATGCCGCGGTCGCGCGCGTCGAACACAAACGCAATCCGTTCCACCCTTTCAGCGTGTTCGACACGGTCTCGCTTGCCGGGATTGCCTACGGCCAGACCGTACTGGGTCGCGCAATGCAGGCCGCGGGACTGGCGTGGAATGGCGACGAAGCGCATTCGGCGGTCTACGACGCCGAGCGCACCGCGGAATTGTTTTGCAAGATTGCGAATGCATGGTCGCCGCACTCGCCCGCAGGCGCGTTGTAGGGAAGGTCGCAAGGGCATGTTTGCGCGGCCCGACGCGCCTTGCAGCTACACGAGGCTCATTACCCTGCCAACCGTCGCGCCTTGAACGACCGAACCATCCCGTAGCCGCTGATCAGCACCCATGTCAGCTCCAGTAAAAACACCGACACGTTGAACGTGCCCAGCAACGACACCAGCACGCCGGCGGCGCCGAACAGGTTGAGCGACTGGTAGGTGAAACCGGTGCCGGACAGGCGCCCGGACTGCAGCAACAGGAAAGCACCGAGCACCATCAGCGTCCCGGCCATGCCGACCCAGTCGTACCAGTCAAGATTGAACGCCACGGGATTGCCTTGGTTGGTGATCTGGTCGTTGATCAAGCCTGCCGCTGCCGCACGGCCTCGAACAGGGTCACGCCGGTCGCGACCGAGACATTCAAACTCTCGACACGTTGTTCGGAAGCTAGGCCCGGCATCGGGATTTTCACCAACTGGTCGCAATGCTCGCGAGTCAACCGGCGCAGGCCGTCGGCCTCGCCACCCAGCACCAGTGCGACATTACCGCGCAGGTCGATCGCATACAGCGACGCGGTCGCTTCGCCGGCCAGTCCGTAGATCCAGACCCCAAGCTGCTGCAGATCGCGCAGGCAGCGCGCAAGGTTGGTTGCGCGGATCACCGGAATGCTGTCGGCGGCGCCAGCCGAGGTCTTGCGCACGGTGGCGTTGACCTGCACCGCCTTGTCCTTGGGGATGATGACCGCGGTCACCCGGGCGGCGGCCGCGCTGCGCAGGCATGCACCGAGGTTGTGCGGGTCCTGGACGCCGTCGAGCACCAACACCAGCGCGCGGCCGTTTGCCGCTTCGATCATGGCCGGCAGTTCGTGCTCGTCCCAGGTCTTCGCCGCGGCATAGCGCGCGACCGCACCTTGATGGCGCAGGCCGCCGGCAACCCCGTCCAGTGCCTGCTGTGCGACGCGCCGCACCTCGATGCCCACACGCCGCGCGTTGCCTTCGATCTCGGTGATGCGCGGGTTCTTCCCACCCGCTTCAAGCAGCACCTCGCGCACGTTGTCGGCATCGTGCTCGATCGCCGACATGACGGCGTTGATGCCGGCGATCCACTGGCTGTCTTTGCTCATGTGGGTATTTTGCCTGAAGCATGGGATGACTCGTAAAGTCGACCCCTCCACCCTCTCACCCTGCGGGAGAGGGACCGCTTCGCGTAGCGAAGCAGGGAGAGGGGGTGCTCTGCCATGTGCGCGAAGAGCGCCCTCATCCGCCCTTCGGGCACCTTCTCCCACAAGGGGAGAAGGACAGGCTTAGTACTTCGCCTTCTTCCGCTTCGCCGGCTGCCCGCGTGGTGGCGACGGTTTTTCGACAACCGCCGAGGGCTCCTCGACCAACCGGAAATCGATGCGCCGATCCTCGACGCTCGCCTTCAACACCACGATCTCGACGCGGTCGCCAAGCCGGTATTCGCGGCCACGACGTTCGCCTGTGAGTGTCTTGCGGATCGGATCGAAGTGGTAGAAGTCGTTCGGCAACTGGGTGACGTGGACCAGGCCATTGACCTTCGAATCATCCAGTTCGATGAACAGTCCGAAGCTGGTCACACCGCTGATGGTCCCGACGAACTTGCCACCGACATGCTGCTCCATCCACGCCGCACGGTAACGCTCGTCGACCTCGCGTTGGGCCTCGTCGGCGCGGCGCGAACGCTCCGAACACTGCAGCGACAACGCCGCCATCGCGTGCATGGAATACAGATAGGAATCCGCATTGCCACCGGCCAGCGCATGCTTGATCGCACGATGCACCAGGAGGTCCGGATAGCGGCGGATCGGCGAGGTGAAGTGTGCATACGCCGCCAAAGCCAAACCGAAGTGGCCGATGTTGCCCGGTGCATACACCGCCAGGCTCTGGCTCCGCAGCACCACCGATTCCAATAGCGCGGCATCGGGACGGTCGCGGATGATTTCCAGCAACTGGCGGAAGTCGCGCGGCTGCACCTTGGCCCACGGAGGCATGCGCAGCTTGAACTCCTTGAGGAATTCCAGCAGGTCGCCGAACTTCGCTTCCGGCGGCTTGTCGTGGTCGCGATATGGCGCGGGGATCTGCGCATCGAGCAGGAATTTCGCGGCCTCGACATTGGCCGCAATCATGCATTCCTCGATCAGCTTGTGCGCGTCGTTGCGCTGGATCATGCCCGCCTGCGTCACCTCCCCCTGCGGGCCCAGCACGAAGCGCACCTCGGAGGTCTCGAACTCAATCGCGCCGCGCTTTTGCCGTGCCTTGTCGAGGATGAAGTACAGCTGATGCAGGCGCTCGATCTGCGGCAGCAGCGGACCAATGAGCGCCAGCGCCTGCCCGCGATCTTCTTCCGGAATACCCTCGCCGACGGCGTTCCACACCTGTGTGTAGGTCAGTCGCGCGTGCGAATCCATCACCGCTTCGTAGAATTTTGATGTGGTGACGTCACCGCTGCGATCGATCTGCATGTCGCAGACGAAGCACAGCCGATCCACGCGCGGCTTCAGCGAGCAGATGCCGTTGGACAGCGTCTCCGGCAGCATCGGCACCACGAACCCGGGGAAATATACCGAGGTGGCGCGCTTGGTCGCTTCCTCGTCGAGCGGCGTCCCGGGACGCACGTAATGCGAGACATCGGCGATCGCGACCACCAGCCGGAAACCATCGCGATTCGGCCCGCAGAACACCGCGTCGTCGAAATCCTTGGCGTCCTCGCCGTCGATCGTCACCAGTGGCAGCGCGCGCAGGTCAACGCGCGTCGCTACCGTCGCAGCGTCCACTTCCACCGGCACCGCGGCGGCTTGCGCCAGCACTTCCGACGGGAATTCGTGCGGGATCTCATGCCCGTGGATCGCCGCCTCCACCGCCAGCGATGCGGTCAGCTTGTCGCCGAGCACGGCCAGCACGCGCCCGATCGGCGGACGCTTGGCATCCGGCGCCTGCACGATTTCGCACACCACCAGCTGCCCGGCCTTTGCATCCAGGCTGGCATCGGGAGGAATCATGATGTTGCGCTGGATCCGCTTGTCGTCCGGCACGACGTAACTGATGCCGGCCTCGACCGTGTAACGGCCGATCAGGCGATTGAGCCGACGCTCCAGCACCTCGACGATCGCTCCTTCGCGACGGCCGCGGCGATCGACGCCGGTGACGCTGCCGAGCACGCGATCGCCGTGCATCGCCTTGCGCATTTCAAATGGCGGCAGGAACAGATCATCGCCGCCGCCCGCGTCGGGGCGCAGGAAGCCGAAGCCGTCCGGATTGGCGATCACCACGCCGGGGATCAGGTCCACGCGTGCAGCCGGGGCAAACCCACCCCGACGGTTCTGCAGTAGCTGTCCCTCGCGCAACATCGCGCCCAGTCGTTTGCTCAAGGCCTCGAAACGATCCGGCTCGGTCAAGCCGAGTTTCTGCGCAAGTTCGCCCGCATCCATCGGGCCGTCGGCCGACGTCAGCAGCTGAACGATCATTTCGCGACTGGCGATGGGTTGCTCGTAGCGCGTCGCTTCGCGAGCGGCTTGGGGGTCACGCAGATCAGCCCCGATCACCGGCGCTTTCGGTCCCATCGCCCGCACAAGGGCGGGATCAGGCATCCATCCGGGACGCGGATTCGGCTTTGGACCGGAATGGTGCGCGCGGGGCGGCGCAGGAGACCTGGCGGCGGAACGGGCGGGAGTCTTGCTGCCACGGCCACTGCCGCGCTTGCTGGGAGGCTTTGTCATCCCTCTGAGTTTACACCGCGCCTGTCAATGGTCGCGCTGAAAAGGCCACCGCTGGCGGTGTGCCGGCAATGCGCGGAGCGCTCAGCGAGGAGCGCCAACACCATGCCGACAGCGATCAATGCGAACCGGACTTGTTGCGGTCGCTGAAACGACCTACTGCATCGCGCGGAGGATCATCGTCGCCTGAACGCTCATGCCCCGACCTCGACTGGGTATGCGTGCGCCTGTCATCGCCAGCCAACCGACGCTCGGCACCATGCGACCGGTCCTCGTTGCTGGCAACCCGGCGATCTGATGCCCCCCGAAGGCCGAAGTGTCTCCGCTCTATGAACCGCCCTTCGGCATCCCGCGGCCGGATGTCGCGATCCGAACCTGGCCGAGCAGTTGAGCGACCCTCGTGTTCCGTGCGTTGCGAGCGCTGCTTGTCAGGTTGCTTTTCGCCACTGCTGTCATCGCCCCTTCTGGTCCGGATCGGCATAAGGCATTTCTCCTCTTGCCCTGTGGATGACTCAACGCGCCGTCGGGGATGTTCGCCATGCAGGACGCGGAATCAAACATACGAGGAGAATCGTAATTGCCACGCAAAGAATCTGTTATCTACGCAATCACATGCCGGGCACGCGGGAAACATGACTGCGCCTTGGCAACGCTGAGGCGCTGGCGTCGGCAGCCCACGCGGGCAGATCGTCCGCACCGAGAGCACCTCGGGCCGACTGATCCGGGGAGGCCCATCCGCTCGCCTCAGGCTCGGATCACGAGTCTCGGATGATCGTTGATGCTGCCGTCGGGCTCGATCACGACATAGCGATTGCTACTGCGATCGAAGACGACCGGAACCGGATCGCGGAACAGCGGCCTGCGCACGAAGGTAAGCGTCCATTGGAAACCTTCAAGGGTTTCCAGGGTCGCCAACTGCGGCGCCGTCAACCCACGCCGCAACGCAGCCGCGCGCTCGGGCTCGGTTTGACGACGGCGTTCGCTTCCGAACATGGCCCCCCTTGATCCATTGGGCAGTCTCTGGCCTGCGCGCTGGATGAAGCGTGAATCCGGTGGGAGAAGCGTTCAGCTACGGCTTGTGGGCGGCCGGGGCAGGCAATAAAAAACCCCGCAACGCGGGGTTTTTGTCTTGCGGTCGGACTCAGGCGGACTGGGTCGGACTTGAAGCTGGTGCCCGGGAGAGGACTCGAACCTCCACGAAGTTGCCCCCGCTAGCACCTGAAGCTAGTGCGTCTACCAATTCCGCCACCCGGGCAGGGGTACAGGGCGCGTATGTTGCGGTGCGAGGTGGGGCTTGTCAACGCGGCCGGTGAGACTCCCGACCCCACAAAGAAGCCACCCTGGGTCAACACATCGCACGCGCCTTCGGGTCGTGCGATCAGGTTGCGGGGCCAGGGCTATTCCACGGCCGCCGCCATGTCGATGCGACGGCGCACCGCCGCGCGGGTGATCTCGCGATCAACGTCGAGGATCCCCATCCAGTGCCGACGCAGCCGTCCGCCCGCCAGCACCCGGCGTGCGAAGTCGCAGGTGCGCTGCACAGACTGCGCCGTGCCACACTCGCCCAGGAGTCCGCACAGCTGCCGCGCGGACGCGATGATCTCGAAATCGAGTTCGCCAGGGACAGCGGCCTGGGTGGAAGTACGCGCCATGCCGATCAGGAGATCGAACTGGTAAAAGCTGGATCGCAATGCCTGCATCATCGCTATCGGTAGCGGAGACACCGCGAGCATTGCCGCGAAGACCAACACCGGCCCATCCGGGAAACCAACCAGGCCGGGCCTGGGAAAACCCCCACAGCCCGTCAGCGGGCCCTCCGCGAAGCGACTGGTCGAAGCCCGACAAGCCCGGCCGGTAGAATCGGCGGATCGATACGCGAGTGCCCCACGATGACCGAATCCGTCCGCCCCGCCTTCCACGGCTTCGAGCAGATCCCGCTGCGTGAATACGCCGAACGCGCCTACCTCGACTACTCGATGTACGTGGTGCTGGATCGCGCCCTGCCCTTCCTCGGCGACGGACTCAAACCGGTCCAGCGCAGGATCATCTATGCGATGAGTGAGCTGGGCTTGAACGCCGGCGCCAAGCCGAAAAAGTCCGCGCGCACCGTCGGCGATGTGATCGGCAAGTACCACCCGCACGGTGACTCGGCCTGCTACGAGGCGCTGGTGCTGATGGCGCAACCGTTCTCGTATCGCTATCCGCTGATCGAGGGTCAGGGCAACTTCGGCTCCTCCGAAGATCCAAAATCGTTCGCGGCGATGCGCTATACCGAGTCCAAGTTGACGCCGATCGCCGATGTGCTGCTGGGCGAACTCACCCAGGGCACGGTCGACTGGGATCCGAACTTCGACGGCACGCTTGAAGAGCCAAAATGGATGCCGGCGCGATTGCCGCACCTGTTGCTCAATGGCACCACGGGCATCGCGGTCGGCATGGCGACCGACGTGCCGCCCCATAACCTCAACGAGATCGTCAGCGCCTGCGTGCGCCTGCTCGACGACCCCGAGGCCACGGTGCGCGACCTGTGCGAGCACGTGCGCGGCCCGGACTATCCAACCGAAGCCGAGATCATCACACCGGCAAGCGACCTGCTGGCGATGTACGAAACCGGCCTTGGCAGCGTGCGCGCACGCGCAACCTTCGCGAAGGAAAACGCGAACATCGTCATCACTGCGCTGCCGTACCAGGTGTCGCCATCGAAGGTGATCGAACAGATCGCCGCGCAGATGCGGGCGAAGAAGTTGCCATGGCTGGAGGATCTGCGCGACGAGTCCGACCACGCCAATCCAACCCGGATCGTGATGATCCCGCGTTCAAACCGCGTCGACGCCGAGCAGCTGATGGGCCATCTGTTCGCTACCACTGACCTCGAAAAGAGCTTCCGGGTCAACATGAACGTGATCGGCGTCGACGGTCGCCCGCAGGTCAAGAACCTCCGGATGCTGCTGTCGGAATGGTTGGCGTTCCGCTTCGAGACCGTCACCAAACGCCTGCAGTATCGGCTCGACAAGGTCGAACGCCGGATGCACATGCTCGAAGGTTTGCTGATCGCCTTCCTCAACCTGGATGAGGTAATCCGCATCATCCGCAGCGAGGACGAGCCGAAGCCGGCGTTGATCGCGCGCTTCGCACTCAGCGAGGAGCAGACCGATTACATCCTCGATACGAAATTGAAGCAGCTGGCACGCCTGGAGGAAATGAAGATCCGCGGAGAGCAGGACGAACTCGCCGGCGAACGCGATCGCCTGATCGCGACGCTGGGCAGCAAGACCAGGTTCAAGAAGCTGATCAAGGATGAGCTGCTTGCAGATGCGAAGAAATTTGGCGATGCGCGGCGTTCGCCGTTGGTCGCACGCGGTGCGGCGCAGGCGCTGGATCAAACCGAACTGGTCGCCAGCGAGCCGATGACGGTTGTGCTGAGCGACAAGGGTTGGGTGCGTGCGGCGAAGGGACATGAACTCGATGCCGCGTCGCTGAGTTATCGCGATGGCGATGGGCTGCTCGCGGCGGTCAAGGGACGCAGCACGCAACAGGTGGCTTTCCTCGATTCGACGGGACGCAGTTACTCCACCACGGCTTACACGCTGCCCAGTGCGCGTGGCAATGGCGAGCCACTCACCGGTCGCTTCGCCCTCGCACCAGGCGCTGCGTTCCAGGCACTGGCGACGGGTGACAACGACGCGCGTTTCGTGATTGCGAGTTCGCACGGCTACGGCTTCGTCACCCGATTCGAGAACCTCACCGGTCGCAACAAGGCCGGTAAGGCGCTGTTGTCGCTGACGCCAGGCGCCAGGATCGTGCAGCCGGCGATGGTCGCGAACCTCGAGACAGATCGTATCGTCGCCGTCACCAGTGCCGGTCATCTGCTCGCGTTCGCCGTGTCGGAATTGCCGGAACTCGACAAGGGCAAGGGCAACAAGCTGATCGATATCCCCAAGGCGAAACTTGGCACCGAGCGCGTGGTCGCGATTGCAGTCGTTGCGCCGGGGGCCACGCTGTCGGTGAAATCGGGCACACGGACGATGACGCTCTCGTTCAAGGACCTTGGCGAATACGTTGGCAGTCGTGCAGCGCGGGGTGGGTTGTTGCCGCGGGGGTGGCAGAAGGTCGATGGCCTCTCTGTTGAATAGCAGGCGAATCTTCCAGCGCGCTGCGGCGCGTTGGAGGGTGACGCCAGTGGATTTTGTCGCGGCGCGGCAGAATGTCGACGGGTTGTCGGTCGGATAATGGACGCAGAGTTCTGGCGACAGCGCTGGCGTGATGGCCAGATCGGCTTCCACCAGGAGCGCGTTACGCCGCTGCTGCAGGAGTACTGGGACGAGGTCGGTGTCGCCGCAGGTGGACAGATCTTCGTTCCGCTCGCGGGCAAGTCACTGGATCTGCTGTGGCTGGCGGCGCGCGGGCACCGCGTGCTCGGCGTGGAGTTGTCGCAGGTCGCGGTCGAAGGGTTCTTCGCCGAGCACGGGCTCGAGCCGACGTTGCGCGCGTCCCACTATGGCCTTCATTACGTTGCCGGCGAGATCGAACTGATCTGCGGCGATGCGTTCGTGCTGGATGCCGATGTACTCGCCGACTGCGCCGGCGTCTACGACCGCGCCGCACTGATTGCGTTGCCGCCGCAGATGCGAAAACGCTATGCCGCCGAGCTCTACCGGCACTTGCCCATCGGCTGCGGCGGCCTTCTCGTCACGCTGGAATACCCACAGCACGAGAAAGACGGACCACCGTTCTCGGTGCCGGAAGACGAAGTCCGCGCGCTTTACGACCACGACTGGATCATTGGCGAACTGGCACGTCGCGACATCCTCGCTGAGCAACCGGGGTTCGCGGCCGGTGGCGTGACGTCACTGCAGACTGTCGCCTGGCGCCTGCAGCGGCGCTGATCTCCGCTATCCTCGCGAAAACAGGGTGGCGTCGATGAGCTTTCCAATGAATGGCATGCGAGTCTCCGGGCGCGCGGCGGCGCGGCCGCTTCCGCCGAGGGCGAACACAATCGCGGCGCGGTTGAAGCGCCTCGCGCTGGTGCTGCTGGGCCTGTTTCTGCTCATCGCCCTGGCCGCATGGTGGCTGTTACATGGCAGCCTGCCGACACTTGACGGCACGATGTCGCTGCCCGGGCTGTCGGCGCCAGTTACCATCCAGCGTGATCACCTCGGCGTGGTCACAGTCGAGGCGGCCAATGAGGTCGACGCCATGCGCGCATTGGGTTACGTGCACGCGCAGGAACGATTCTTCGAGATGGACCTGATGCGGCGTACCGCGGCCGGTGAGCTCGCCGAACTGTTCGGACCGATCGCCGTCGATACCGACAAACAGCACCGCGTGCACCGCATGCGTGCGCGGGTGACGCAGCAACTGGGCACCATCGCCGGCGACAAGATGGCCGTGCTCACGGCTTACGTTGATGGCGTCAACGCCGGTCTTGCCGACCTCAAGGTGCGGCCGTGGCCGTATCTCCTGCTGCGTACGAAGCCAAAACCCTGGCAATTGGCAGACACGCCCCTGGTCGGCTATGCGATGTATTTCGACCTGCAGGATTCCACCAACAAGCGCGAGTTGACGTTGTGGAAGATCAAGCAAGCAGTGCCACCGGCGTTGTTCGCACTGCTGGCACGCGATGGCACCAGTTGGGATGCGCCGCTGATAGGCCGGGCACGCGGCGATGCAGTGTTGCCGAACGCGGCGACGCTGGACTTGCGGACGCTGGCGATGCCGAAACACCTGCGCGAACTTGCTGGCCTGATCCCGCCATCAAGGGAAGTCGGCAGCAACAACTTCGCGGTGTCTGGCGCCTTGACGAAGGACGGCCGTGCCATCGTTGCCGACGACATGCATCTTGGCCTGCGCGTGCCCAACATCTGGTTCCGCGCGCGGTTGCGTTATGCCGATGCGCGGGCGCTCGATGGCAGGGTCGATGTTTCAGGATTCACTTTGCCTGGGTTGCCGTTGGTCGTGGTCGGCAGCAATGGCCATGTGGCTTGGGGATTCACCAACAGCTATGCCGACGTGGCGGATTGGGCTGTGTTTCCCCCGTGTCAGGCTGGCGCCCGATGTGCTCCCACTCGGCACTATCGCGAACGCATCGCGGTTTCTGGCGACAAGGACGTCAACTTCGACGTCGAAGAAACCTTCTGGGGGCCCGTGATCAGTCGGGACTCGCGGGGCAATGCCCTCGCCCTGCGGTGGACGGCGCAATTACCGGGCTCCTTGAATCTTGGTCTGACGCGCTTTTCATTGACCAGGAACGTCCGCACCACCCTTGTGGAAGGCGCCACCGTGGCCATTCCCGGACAAAACCTGGCGATCGCAGACTCCGCTGGCAATATCGGGTGGCGCATCCTGGGTCCGTTGCCGAAGCGGGACTCTGGGTGCCAGGCTTCCGAACCGGGACCTGTCCAGGACATGGCCGGAGAGCCGTCGCCTTCAGACCGGCCTTGCCGGGCATGGCCGGTCGAAAGTGCCAGCGCGGCAGTCATGGAGCATCTTGCGGCGGGTCGGCTGTGGACCGCGAACAACCGCACGCTCGACGGCGCAGCGCTGAAGCAGGTCGGCGATGGCGGCTACGCCCTCGGCGCACGCGCGAAGCAGATCCGCGACGATCTTTTCGCCGCACAGAAGTTCACCGAGCGCGATCTGCTCGCGATCCAGCTCGACGACCGCGCCTTGTTCCTGCAGCGCTGGTGGCAGCTGCTGCGGGACCAAGCCGCGCGCGCGAAGTCCCCGGCGCTTCACGCGCTCGCCGACGCGTCGAACAGATGGCAAGGCCACGCCAGCACAGGTTCGGTCAGCTATCGCGTCGTCCGCGCCTGGCGACTTGCGGTGAACGCACGACTGCTCGACGGCCTCACTGCGCCGGCGCAGGCTGCGCTTGGCGACGATTTCCTGATGCCGGACCTGCTGCAGTTCGAAGGCGTCGCATGGCCGCTGGTAACGCAGCGACCGGATCACCTGTTGCCGCGGCGGTTCGCGAGCTGGGATGCATTGTTCGAGGACGCGGCGAAGGAAGTGCGCGACGACCTCGCCAGACAAGGCCCGCTTGCGCAGCGCACCTGGGGAGAACGCAACACCGCGCGCATCTGCCATCCGCTGTCGATGGCGCTGCCAAGATTCGCCAAGCGCCTGCTGTGCATGCCGTTCGATCGACTGACCGGCGACAGCAACATGCCGCGCGTCACGGCGCCGGATTTCGGCGCGTCCGAACGCATGGTGGTGTCGCCTGGGCACGAGGCCGATGGCTTCATCCACATGCCCGGCGGCCAGAGCGGGCATCCGCTATCGCCCTACTGGGGCGCAGGGCATGAGGATTGGGTGCATGGGCGGCCGACACCGTTCCTGCCGGGGGACGGGGAACACATGTTGACGCTGCGGCCGCATTGAGGGCGCATTCCTTCTCCCTCCTGGAGAAGGAAAAGACGCTCACAGCGCTGCGTTGTGTACGCCCGCTATCGCACGCCCAGACGGATCGGCCGCATTGGCGAACGCAGCATCCCACGCGATCGCAGCCGGCGACGAACAGGCGATCGACTTGCCACCCGGCACCGTGCGCGCGCAGGCATCGCTCGGGAAGTGCTGCTCGAAAATCCGGCGGTAGAAGTACGCCTCTTTCGTCGCTGGCGTATTGATCGGAAAGCGCTGGGCGGATGCCGCAAAGTCCCGATCGCTCCCCACCGACTCGGCGTGCGCTTTCAGGCCATCGATCCAGCCATAGCCGACGCCGTCGCTGAACTGTTCCTTCTGCCGCCACAGGATCGATTCCGGCAAGTAACCGGTGAAGGCCTCGCGCAGCACCGCTTTCTCGATCCGGCCATTGCCGGCCATCTTGGCCTGCGCGTCCATTGCCATTGCAACATCGAGGAACTCTACGTCGAGGAAGGGCACGCGCGGCTCCACGCCCCAGGCCATCATCGCCTTGTTGGCGCGCAGGCAGTCGTAGCTGTGCAACGCATCGAGCTTGCGGATGGTTTCGTCGTGAAATTCGCGCGCATTCGGCGCCTTGTGGAAGTACAGGTAGCCACCGAAAATTTCGTCCGCACCCTCGCCGGAGAGCACCATCTTCACGCCCATCGCCTTGATCCGCCGAGCCAGCAGGAACATCGGCGTCGACGCGCGGATGGTCGTGACATCGAAGGTTTCGACATGGCGGATGACTTCCGGCAGCGCATCCAGGCCTTCCTCGAAGCTGTATCGGAAGCCATGGTGCACAGTGCCGATGGTTTGCGCTGCGATCTCGGCGGCAGCCAGATCGGGCGATCCCTGCAGGCCGATCGCGAACGAATGCAGCCGCGGCCACCATGCCTCGGCACGATCGTCCTCCTCGACGCGGTAGCGGGCAAACCGCGCGGCGCAGGCGGCGATCAGGGACGAATCCAGTCCACCCGACAGGAGCACGCCGTAAGGCACGTCGCTCATCAGCTGTCGGTGGACGGCGCTTTCCAGCGCGGTGCGCAGCGTCTCCGCCGCGACAGCAACGCCTTGCGTGGCCTCATAGTCGCGCCACGGCTTGTGGTAGTAGCGCACGAGCTCGCCGATGTGGCTGTCGTAGTAGTGCCCGGGCGGAAACGCCTGCACGTCATCGCATTGGCTCGCCAGCGCCTTCATCTCGGATGCGACCCACAGGCGACCATCGCGGTCATGGCCCCAGTACAACGGACAGACTCCGATCGGATCGCGCGCGATCAGGTAACGGCCGGCCGCCGCATCCCACAACGCGAAAGCGAAAATGCCGTTGAGTTGTTGCAGCCAGCCGCCAACGTCCACGGCCTCCCGATGCAGCGCGTTGATCACTTCGCAGTCCGAACTGGTCTGGAATTCATACCGATGGGAAAGTTGCTGCTCGAGCGCGCGGTGGTTGTAGATCTCGCCATTGACGGCCAGTAACAGCGTGCCATCGGCTGATCGCAGCGGCTGCGCACCGCCGGCCGGATCGACGATGGCCAGGCGCTCGTGCACCAGCAACGCGCGCGCCTCGGCGTGGACGCCGGACCAGTCCGGGCCGCGATGACGCTGCTGCGCCGACAATGAAAGTGCGAGCGGGCGCAGCGGGCCGACGTCGGCACCAGGACGCAAGTCGAAGACAGCGAGGATCGAGCACATGAGATTCTTCCCTTCTGACTGATGTTGACTGGCTATGCGCTGAGATCTTGACGTCGACAAACGAAAAGGCCCGCGCTGGGGAGCGCGGGCCTTTTCGGCACTGGGCTGTTGTTACGTTGCCTAGTCGCCGACCCGCTATGTGGGCTCGGCGTTATTCGACCGTGCGTTGTTCACGCGATGGACGATATGGGTAATCGGAGCAGGCATGGACGCACCCTAACCGGTCGATCGCTCGGCTGGCAACTGCTTTTCCCGTGGCACCGGCCAGTGGTGCCCAAGCCTGGCATCAGGCCAGCAGACGTTCGATCAGCGCCAGATAGAGGTCTGGCAATGCCTCGAGGTCGGCAACGGCGACATGCTCGTCGACCTTGTGGATGCTGGCATTGACCGGACCGACCTCGATGCAGTGCGCGCCGAGTGGGGCGATGAAGCGTGCATCGGAGGTGCCACCGCCGGTGCTTTCTTCCGGCATGGCGCCGGCGAAGCGCAGGAGCACCTCGCGCGCAGCAGATCGCAGCGGACCTTCAGGCGTGTGGAACGGCTCGCCGCCGCGATGCCAGTGGATCGCGTAGTCGAGGCCGTGCATGCGCAGCACTGCTTCGCATTCCTGCTCGAGTTGCTCCGCGCGCCAGCTTGGGTTGTAGCGCAGGTTGAACAGCACCTGCAGCATCCCTGGGATCACGTTGTTGGCGCCGGTGCCGGCGTGGATGTTGCTGATCTGGAAACTGGTCGGCGGGAACGAGTCGTAACCCCCGTCCCAGCGGCGCGCGGTGAGTTCGGCGAGTGCCGGCAGCGCCTGGTGAATCGGATTGCGCGCCTTGTCAGGATAGGCAACGTGTCCTTGCACACCATGTACCGCCAGTGTCGCGGAAAGCGTTCCGCGACGACCGACACGCAGCAGATCGCCGAGTTTCTGTTTCGACGATGGTTCGCCGGTGATGCACCAGTCGATGTGCTGACCGCGCGTCCGGAAAACGTCCGCAACCTTGCGGACGCCGTCGATTGCATCGCCCTCCTCGTCCGAGGTCAGCAGCAAGGCGATCGTGCCGGCATGGTCGGGATGCGCGTCAATGAAGCGCTCCAGGGCGACGACGAAGGCGGCGACGCTGCCCTTCATGTCGGCGGCCCCGCGGCCGAATAACTTGCCGTCGCGGATTTCAGGGACGAATGGATCACTGCTCCACGCTTCACGCGGTCCCGGCGGCACGACATCGGTGTGGCCAAGCAGCGCCAGCACCGGCTCGCCAGTGCCGTGCGTGGCCCATAGATTGTCGACGTCACCAAACCGCAACTGCTCGCAACGAAAACCGGCACGCTGCAGGCGTTCGGCAAGCAGCAGCTGGCAGCCGGCATCAGCGGGCGTGATCGAAGCCCTGGCGATCAGCGCCTGGGCCAGGTCCAGCACCTCGCTCACTTGCGCGGCCCGAACCGTTGCTTGAAGCCGATATCGCTGAACCCCTGCGAGACCACGCCATCATCGGTGACCACGACCGGACGACGGATCAGTTGCGGGTATTCGCGTAGCAGCAGCGTCCACTCCGCATCCGATCCCGGCGTCTTGCGGTGTGGTGAGAGATTGCGCCAGGTCGTCGACGACTTGTTGACCATCAAGGCCCAGCCGCCGACCTGCTCCTTCCACTCGGCCAGCGTCGCCGGGGACTGCGGCTGGTCGCGATAGTCGACGAACACATGCGCGATGCTGAAGCGATCCAGCCACTTGCGTGCCTTCTTGCAGGTGTCGCAACTATTGAGCCCGTAAAGCGTCGTCATCTTGAATCTCATGCCTGGTTGCGGAGCCGATCGATCCGCGTGATCAGTTTTTCGGCAACCGGATTGCGTGCGAACGGGTTCAGCTGGAATGGCGACTTCGGTATGAACGCCACCTCGTCCCCCAGCTTGCCTGGCGTGCGCAACCGCAGTGCCAGCCGACGTGGGTTGGTGAACTGGCTCATGCTCACGTTCATCACGTTTTTCAATGGAAGTCGCTCCTCGATCCTGCCGCGGCGCACGAGCAGGAAATCGCCGCCATCGCGCACTTCATCGGCAAGATCCCACACGAGTTTCCGGAACATGATCGCACCGAATACGACCATGATGGCCGGCACCATGAGAAATTGCGGCTGCTTCCAACCCGCGCCGCCAAAAACGCCAACCCCGATGAAAAACGCCAGGAACAGGAACCAGACTGCCGGGAAAACCCGCTTGATGAAAAACGTCTGCCCGGATGAAATGGTTTCCACGCGATCGCTTCCCGTGCCGGACGTCAATCCGCCAACCCGCGCAGCAAATCGTTGATCGAGGTCTTGGCGCGGGTTTTCGCGTCGACCTGCTTCACGATGACCGCGCAGTACAGCGAATGACTGCCGTCCTTCGCCGGGAGTTGTCCGGAGACCACCACGCTGCCCGGCGGCACGTAGCCATAGCTGACCTCGCCGGTGGCGCGGTCGTAGATGCGGGTCGACTGGCCGAGGAACACGCCCATGCCGATCACGCTGTGGTGCCCGACAATGACGCCTTCGACGACTTCCGAACGCGCGCCGATGAAGCAGTAATCCTCGATGATCGTGGGCGTCGCCTGCAATGGTTCGAGCACCCCACCGATGCCGGCGCCGCCCGAAAGATGGCAATGCTTGCCGATCTGCGCACAGCTGCCCACCGTGGCCCAGGTGTCGACCATCGTGCCGGCGCCGACATGCGCGCCGATATTGATGAAGCTCGGCATCAACACCACGTCCTTGCCGAGAAAGCTGCCACGGCGCACCACGGCACCCGGCACCACGCGCGCGCCAAGCTTGCGGAACATGGACTCGTCGAAATCGGCGAAGCGCGCGGGAATCCTGTCCCAGAAGGGCGCCGGCTCGGCCTCGATCAGTTCCATTTCCTGCGTGCGGAAGTACAACAGCACCGCCTTCTTCAACCATACGTTGACCGACCAGCCACCTTTGCCGTCGGGCTCGGCCACGCGGAATTCGCCGGATTCCAGACCTTCGATGACCCGCTCGACCGTTGGGCGGGTCGAGCCTTCGAGCTCTTCGGGCGTCAGCATGGTGCGCCGTTCCCAGGCGCTGTCGATCATGAACTTCAGCTCCTCGGCGCCCGCGCCCTTGGGCTTGGACAACTTCTTCGCGGACTTGCGTTCGATCATGGCCGGGGTTCTCCTTCGAGGCAGGCGAGCAGCGCATCGCGCAGTGCCTGTTTCTGTTGCGGATCGGCGAGCGCCTGGTCGCGTTCGTCGGTGATCTGGAAGACGTCCTCGGCGCGTTCGCCAAAGGTCGCAATGCGCGCATCATGCACGCGCAGTCGCTGCTGGCGGAGCACGCGGGTGACATCGGCGAGCAAACCAGGTCGGTCGGTCGACACCAGGCTCAGCACCGTGCGGTCGTCGCCGCCGTCGCCGCCATTTCGGGCAGTATCGAAACCGATCTGCGGTGCCAGCCGGAAATGTCGCAGGTGGCGCGGTTGCGTACGGCGTGTCGGGCGGATCGTATCGAGGTCGGATGTCGCCAGGGCGATCCGCAACTGACGCTCGACCTCGTGCGCGTCGACAATGCGTTGAGCCTCGGCTGGGAGCACCTCGAACGTGTCGAAGACGTTCCCCGCGGGACCGTCCAGCAATCGTGCCTGTTGGATCGCGAGGCCAAGGCGGTCGAGGGTGGCGACGATCGCGGCGAACAAGCCGTCGCGATCGGGCGAATGCACGAACACTTCCAACGCACCGGCGTGCTGCACCAGCGGCCGTGCGTGCACGGCAGTGTCGCGGTCGACAATGTTGCGCAGTGCTTCTGCCTGCCACGCAACCTGGGCAGGGCGGCCACGCAGGAAACTGATAGCCGGCATCCTCGCGAACAGGACCGCAATCTCTTCATCACCCATGCCAGCCGCGGACAGCATGGCGTGCGCCGCCTCGCGGGTTTCGCGGATGCGTTCGTCGGCCGCAAGCGGATGCTCGAGTCCGCGGCGCAATGCCAGCCGCGTCGCGGTGTAAAGATCGGCCAGCAGGCGGTCCTTCCATGCGTTCCAGAGCTTGGGCGATGTGCCGGCGATGTCTGCGCAAGTCAGCAGATACAACAGGTCGAGCCGTTCGCGGTCGGTGACCTGGGTGGCGAAACGATGAATGACGTCGGGATCGCTGATGTCCTGCTTCTGCGCAGTCAGCGACATCAGCAGATGTTTTTGCACCAGCCATTCGACGACGGAAGTAGCGCCTTGTGACAGCCCGTGCGCCTCACAGAACTCGCGCGCATCGACCGCGCCGATTTCGGAGTGATCACCACCACGCCCCTTCGCAATGTCGTGGAACAGGCCAGCCAGAAGCAGCAACTCCGGCTTGCGCAGGCGCGGCCAGACTTCGTGCGCGATCGAAAAGCGCTCGTCGGGCACGCCGGACGCAAAGCCCGCGACGTAGCGCAGCACCGCCAAGGTGTGCTGGTCAACGGTGTAGACGTGGAACAGATCGAACTGCATCCGCCCGGACACGCGTGCGAACGCCGGAAGCCAGCGTGACAACACGCCCAGCCGCGCCATCCGCGTCAATGTCTCGACCGGCTGCGGCCCGCGTAGCAGATCCATGAAACCTGCGCGCTCGCCCGCATCGACCTGCGTGTAGTCTGGCAATCGCGGCAACGCTTCGGCCAGCGCACGCGCGGTCAGCGAATGCAGGCCGCGCAACGCCGGGTGCGCAGCCCAGGTCGCGAACAATGCGAACACGTCGGTGATGTCACGCGGCCACGTCGCATCTGCCGCATGCAGGTAACCGCGATGCGCCTCGTAGCCGTCGGCCAACGGCTGCGGAATAGCCTCGCCCTCGAGTTGTTCTTCGAAGCGCTGCAGCAACCGCTCGTTGACGCGCAGCACCAGCGCGGCGCTGCGATAGAAGCCCTGCATCATCTGTTCGACGGCGAGGCTGCCGGCAGCATCGAGATGCCCAAGGCGCGCAGCGAGGGTTTTCTGGTGGTCGAAGCGCAGCCGTTCCTCGCGCTTGCCGGCGACCAGATGCAGGCCGAAGCGCAGTCGTGACAGCGCGCGGCGCTCGCGTTCGATCGTGGCGAATTCGTCGATGCCCATCTGGCCCAACGCAACCAGCGGCTCCAGTCCACGCGCGCCGAGCACACGCAATGCCATCCAGCGCAGCGTCTGCACGTCGCGCAGGCCGCCTGGTCCTTCCTTGAGGTTGGGTTCGAGGTTGTCGCTGGTGTCGTCGAAACGGGCGTGGCGTGCGCGCTGCTCTTCGCGCTTGGCAATGAAGTATTCGGGTGGCGGCCACAGCGATGTGGGCGCGATGGTCGTCGCCAGTTGCGCGCAGGCATCGGCATCGGCGGCGAGCGGCCGCGCTTCCAGCATGGCCGTCAGCACGGTGATGTCATCGGTCGCGGCCTGGGTGCACTCGGCGCTCGAACGCACGGCGTGCCCGACCGGCAGCCCCGCGTCCCATAACAGCGCGAAAAGACGCGCCAATGCATCGTGGCTCGCTCGCTGCGCGTTGGTCTCGGCCAGCACCAGCAGGTCGACGTCCGATTGCGGGAACAGTTCGCCGCGGCCGTATCCGCCGACCGCAAATAGCGCCAGGGGAGCGTCCGCGTCGATGCACCGTGCCCATGCCTCGCGCACCAGCGCGTCGACCGCCTGCGTGCGTGCGATGAGCAGCTTATCGACGTCGTCACCGTGATCGAAACGCGTGGCGAGCGCGGCATCGACATGAGCGAGCACGCCGCGGCTTGCGGCCGCCCAGTGGCTATCGGTGCCGGTGTCGGGGTATGCGGGCTGCCGCGCGGGAAGCCCGTCTGCAGCGGCCGGCGTGCTCACAGGTCGTTGTCGTCGCCGGGTAGCCGGGTGAGGATTTCGACGCCGTCGTCGGTGACCACCAGGGTGTGCTCCCACTGCGCCGACAGCTTGCGGTCCTTGGTGACCACGGTCCATCCATCGGGCAACAACCGGGTCTGGCGATTGCCTTCATTGATCATCGGCTCGATCGTGAACGTCATGCCGGGCTTCAATACCAGGCCGTCGCCGGGCCGGCCGTAGTGCAAAACTTGCGGATCCTCGTGATAGATCCGGCCGATGCCATGGCCGCAATACTCGCGCACGACCGAAAAACGCTCGGCCTCCGCATAGGACTGGATGGCGTGGCCGATGTCGCCCAGGGTCGCCCCCGGGCGCACCGTGCGGATTCCGCGGAACATCGCCTCGCGGGTCACGTCGACCAGGCGCCTGGCCATCACCGACGGGGTTCCGGCGTAGTACATGCGGCTGGTGTCGCCGTGCCAGCCATCCTTGATCACGGTCACATCGATATTGACGATGTCGCCGTCCTTGAGGACCTTGGCCGGGCTCGGGATGCCGTGGCAGATGACGTTGTTGACCGAGGTGCACACCGTCGCCGGGAAGCCGCGGTAGCCCACATTGGCCGGGATCGCCTGCTGCACGTTGACGATATGGTCGTGGCAGATGCGGTCCAGCTCTTCGGTGCTCACACCCGGCTTTACGTAGGGGGCAACGACCTGCAGCACCTCGGCGGCCAGCCGGCCGGCGACGCGCATCTTCTGGATCTCTTCCGGGGATTTGGTGGTGATCGACATCGGCAGGATTATCGCCCATCACGCGCGGCCAGGCCGGCGGATTGAGGCATTCAGGCTGTTCGCTGGCTGTTCTGGCCCGCCGTCGCGACCTGCGCGGCCGGCAAATGACCTAGCGCGTCACACTCCGACCGGGCTTGGGGCCGTTTCGCCTGCGACCCAGACCCCACTGGTCGCGGTCATGGGCCACATTGAAAGCGCGACACAGTTGGCACGCATTGTGCATAATCCACTACAAGGGAGCTTCACTGGATTTTAACTTTGCACTGCCGCCCGGAGGGCGATGCACGCGGTCGCAGGGCGTCCCATACCTACCTAATCACCCCCGAATTTCTTTCCAAGGATTCCTCCCATGCGCCTGTCCACCCGTTCACTGCTGGCGACCGCCCTGCTGGCCGCCGTCCCCCTGATGGCCAATGCCGAGTCGCAGTTCACGACCGGCGCTGGCACCCCGATCACCGCGTCAGCCAAGCTCGATTTCCAGATCACGATCCCGAAGATCCTGTTCCTGCAGGTCGGTACCGGCACCAATCTCGGCACCAATCCTGCGGTCGACCTGATCGCCTTCGACCTGACCGGCACGCCGGCTTCCGTCGGCAACGGCACGCCAGTTGCCGCGACAGCCGCCTCTGGCGACCTGAACAACGGCAAGGTAACGGCCAAGGTGCTCGGCAACAACGGCACCATCAGCCTGAGCTCGGTCGTGCCCAACAAGCTGCTCAACGGCGCGGGCGACTCGATCTCCTTCAGCCAGATCGCGATTGCCACCACCAACCCGCTGCTGACCTCGCCCGCACTGGTCGACAACACCACGACCACGGTGTCGCTGGCCCCGGCCGTCGGCAAGGTCTTCAACCAGACCGCGACCTGGACCTACAGCTACCTGAACTCGGCCGTGGTCGCGCCGGGTACCTACGGTGGCGTAAACGTCAACAACGGCCGCGTGACCTACACCGCTTCGATGCCGTAACGGATCGATGGAACGGTACGCACCGGTCAGTCCTGCGGCTGGCTGGTGATCCCGGACTGATGGCTATGTTCCGCTCCAAGGCCTCCCTGCTGCTGGTGGCGATGCTGCTTTCAGGCGTCGCCCAGGCGTATGTGGTCACGATCAATCCCGGCCCGCGAGCGGTGTACCTGCGCGTGGGCGATGGTGCGTTCACCGGGCAGTATTCGACTGGCGGCACCCCGGGCAATCTGGCGACGGTCAATGTCGTATCGGTGGCGGTGCCGGCGGCAGTGGTTGGCAACGGCACGCTCCAGGCCATGACGACAGCCGCGCGCCTCACCAGCGACCTGGACGGCTTTGTCTTCTGCACTGCGGGCCAGGTCTACATCGGCGGGTTCTACCGCGAGCCCGGCAACGCCGGAACGGCCTCGTTGATTGCCAATTCACCCGCCAACCTGACCACGGGAGCCGGCGACACCATCCCGTTCTCGCAGATCAGCTGGACCAGCACCGGCAACGGCGATGCCAGCGAACCGATCCCGGCCGGAACGTTTTCCGGCGGAGCGCAGGTATTGACTACGTTCCCGGTCAACACGTGGCGCGAAAGCTGCCTTGGCTTTCGCTACGCCAACGGCGCGGTCGTCGTCGCCGGCGTATACAGCGGACGCGTGGTCTATACGTTGTCGGCGCCATGACCGGTTTGACCAAAACCGGATTGACGAAGCCTGGATTGGCGAAATACAGCTTTGCAAAGCATGCCTTCGCTGCCGCCTTGCTCGCGTTGTCGCCTGCAGCGTGGGCGACGACCTTTCCGGTCGACGACAGTGCAAGCCAGGTGCAGGGCAGCAGCCTGCGAATGCAATGGGATGCGCTGGTGCCGCGCGCGGGCCAGCCGTCGACCATCTCCGGCATCGTCAACGTCATCGTCCGCCTGAACGTAGCGCAGTGGCGCGGCGATCAGGGACGCATCTACATGGTGCTGCCGTCGCAGCCATCGGGGCCGTTGACGGCGTCGTGGACCACGCGCGGCCCGCTGCAACCCGGCGTGCTGCAGGCCGGCGAACGCATGCTGGTGTATGCCGGGCCGATCCAGTCCAGCGTCATCGAGGACACCCTGCGACTGACACTGCAGACCGACGGCCGTCTCCTGGTCCGACCGCAGCAAGTGGCCTTTTCCTTTGAAATCGACGTGGGTGCGCCGTGACGTTTTCCGCTCGTTTCGGCGTCCTGGCGTGCCTGTTGCTGTGCTCATCTCTGGCGGGCGCGGGTGGCTTCTCGGCGATGGTGTCGCCGCCGCGCTTTGAGGATACCGCCAAGCCCGGCACGACCTGGCGCAATGTCGTCGAGATCACCAACGTGTCGACCCAGAGCGCCCACTTCGCCTTCAGGACCGCCGACTGGCAGCTGGATGCGCAAGGATCGGCGGCATTCTCGGACACGCTGGTCCCAGGCAGTTGCCGTCCCTGGGTCGGGATCGAAGCGCCGGAAGTCACCATCCCCGCCAACGGCCGTCGTCGCTATCGGTTCGAGGTCGCCGTCCCCGCCAATGCACCGGCCGGTGAATGTCGCTTCGCGCTGATGATGGACGGCGATCCGGAAGTCGTGCCGGGTTCGACCAGCCTGCCCGTCGCCGGCCGGCTGGGGATCATCGTCTACCTGCAGCTGGGCGACGCCGCGCCGATGCTGCAGGTGGTCGGCAGCCAGGCGCGCAAAGTGCAGGGACATGTGGTGCCGGTACTGCAGGTCCGCAACAGCGGCAATGCACATGGGCGGCTCGACGGCTTCATCGAAGGCCGTGATCGCAGCGGGCACAAAATCGTCCTGACCCCGGCCGGCCTGCCGATCCTGCCGGGCGAAACCCGCGATATCCCGCTTACACCCCAAGCCGACAACAGCCATACCGCCGTCCCCACCATCGTTTGGCCACTGCATCTGAAAGGCCGGCTGGACTGGGGATCGCAGCATCTGGATCTTGATACGACAATCGTCGATACGACCGTCGCCCAATGAATCGGCGCGGGCGTCCAGCGTTGCTGGCCCTGGCTGCCGGCATTGCCTCGGTGCTGGGCGCACCCGTGACCTCAGCTCAGGAAGCGGCTGTACCCGTCGCTGGCGCAACTCCCTATGTGGATCGCGTAATCGGTGCGGGCAACCTGCAACCCTTGCCACCGGATGAGGACGATACGTCCACGGACGACACTGGCCTGCCCCGCAGTTACCGGATCGAGCTCGATCTGAGCCGCACCCAACGCGGTCCGGACACATTCGACGAATACGGCGTCTCCGGCAGCGGCTTCCGCGATACCTCGACGCTGGGCAGTTTTTCGCTGGACGCCAATCTCTTCCACTCGCAGCCCGATCTCCTGCAACCCGGTCTGCCGGGACGCGGATCGGGCTGGGCCGGATCGGCAACGCTGTGGCAACGCAACCTGTATCTCGACGGCGGCTGGCGCGCGGACAATGGGCTGGGCGTGCTCAATACGCCGTCGCTGCCGTTGCAGCGTAACCAGTACCGGTTTTTCCTGCCGACGACACCTTTCGCCGGCATCGCCAGCGAATGGGTCAACGACACTGCTGGTTTACGGCTGCAGGGTTCATACGGGCGCGGTGGCGTCTACACAGGCGGACGTGTGGCCGGCTTCGACCTGGGCAGTGGCGCGGTCGCCTCGCTGGGCGCGCAATGGACGTGGGCGCCGCAGTGGACGGGTGCGGCCTCTTTCCTGGGTACCCAAGGCCGCATTGCGCCGGACAATCTCGGCACCGCCCAGTTCGAGCAGGCAAAAACGCGCGCCGTGTACGCAGCCACCGCATGGGATGGCGCGCTCGACCACTGGCAGGTCAACCTCCTCTCCAGCAGCGGCGACCGCGGCAACGCATCTGGCGCGTGGCTGGATGGGAGCGGCCTGCGTGGCCGATATCTCCATCGCTATGGGGTGTTCCGCCTCGATCCCGGCCTGTCGTGGGGCGCGTTGCCGATCAACAACGATGCGGAAGGCGCGTATTACCGCCTGGCCTATCAGTTCGCGCGCTGGAGCTGGAATGTCGGCATCGACCAGATCAAGTCGGTGTCCGGACAGAGTTTCGATGGCACCTACGCCAATGCCTTCGCGCGCTATCAATACAGCAGCACGCTGGGTTACGGCGGCAGCGTGAGCGTGCGCCGCTCGCCATCAGCCGACACCGCCTACAGCACGCAGGTGTTCGCCGACCGGAGCAGCGGCTGGGGGCAGACGCGCGTACAGGTCGACCAGGCCCATGCCGGCACGCATGACGTCGGCACACAGAATGACAGCTGGCTGCTCAGCGTCGACCAGGCATTTCCGCTGCGCGCCGGCGCCCGGCTGTCGACCTCGATCACCTATGGCAGGGCGCAGCGCGACGGCGAAGCCAGCACACGCACCAGCAGCCTGGCACTGATCGGCAGTCGCGACTTCAGCAACCGATTGTCCGTGCAGGGCACCGCACGGTGGTTGCGCGACGAGGGACCGTCGGCCGTGCATGGGCTGGATCTCAATCTCGGGCTGGACTGGCGCCTGGGCCGCGGTTGGACCTTGGCAGCCAACCTGTACCAGAACCAGGGCTCGCAGCGTTCGCCGTTTGCGTTGGATCCGCTGGCCACGGATACGCCGTTCATCTCCCTGCCGCGCGAGCGCTCGGCTTTCCTCACCTTGCGCTACGACCACCATGCCGGACAACCGCAGGCAGTGCTGGGCGGCGTGCCGGGTGGCGCCGTCGGCAGCATCACCGGCACGATATTCCTCGACGACAACGACGATGGCGTGCGCGCCGCATCCGAACAGGTTGTCCCCAACCTCACCGTCGTCCTGGACGGGCGTTATTCGGTGCACACCGACGTGCACGGCAATTTCGAATTCCCGCGCGTAGCGCCGGGCGCGCACACGATCACGGTGATCCCCGACAACCTGCCGCTGCCCTGGTCGATCGCCGACACGGCCGCGCAACGCACGGTCCAGGTTGGCGTCCGCCAGCAGGTCCGCCTGGACATCGGCGCCCGTCGTCCGCGTTGATTTGCCGCGGGCCGCTTCAGTAGCTACAATTCCGCGGCTATCCCGGGCCCAGGCTCTGGCCAGCCGCCTACGTCGGGCGACACCGACGAATCCACACCTGCTGCTGCATTCCCGGTTCCGGGGTGTTCCTCGTCCTGTCGATGAGGAATCTGGATACGGAAGCAGCAGGGAGGGCCAACCCCGGAACCTTCGACCTCGCGAGAGGACGACCGCCCTTCACCCATTGGCGGCCGGTTCCACATCATCGGAGTTTTGCAATGTCCCAGGTCACCATGCGCCAGATGCTGGAAGCCGGCGTCCATTTCGGCCACCAGACCCGCTACTGGAATCCCAAGATGGCGCCCTTCATCTTCGGCGCCCGCGGCAAGATCCACATCATCAACCTCGAGAAGACCGTGCCGCTGTTCAGCGACGCGATGAACTTCATCTCCGCGATCGCGCAGAAGCGCGGCATGATCCTGTTCGTCGGCACCAAGCGCTCCGCGCGCGACGCGATCAAGGAAGAAGCCGAGCGCTGCAACATGCCGTACATGACCCAGCGCTGGCTGGGCGGCACGCTGACCAACTTCGCCACCGTCAAGAAGTCGGTGTCGCGCCTGAAGGAACTGGAAGCCGGCGAGACCGACGGTTCGTTCCAGAAGCTGGTCAAGCACGAAGTGCTCGGCCTGCGCCGCGAGCGCGAGAAGAAGTCCGCCTCGCTCGGCGGCATCAAAGAAATGAACCGCCTGCCAGATGCATTGTTCGTGATCGACATCGGTCATGAAGACATCGCCATCAAGGAAGCCAAGAAGCTCGGCATCCCGGTGATCGCGATCGTCGACACCAACTACGATCCCGCGCTGGTCGACTACCCGATCCCGGGCAACGACGATGCCATCCGCGCCGTGCAGCTGTATGCACGTGCTGCTGCCGACGCAGTGCTTGAAGGCAAGGCCGCCGCGCCGCAGGCAGCGGTCCGCGAGGACGAGTTCGTCGAACTGGACGCTGAAGGCAATCCGGTCGAGAGGAAGGCTGGCCCGCGCGGCCGTGCGCCCGCGAAGAAGCAGCCGGCCAAAACCGCTGCGGCGCCGAATGCTGACGGGACGCCTACGGAAGAGACGGCTGCCGCTGCCGCTCCGATCGCCGACGAAACACCTGCCGCCGAGTAATCCGCGGTCATACGGCCGCGCCACCGTGCGCGGCCGTTCGCCAGACAATGCTCCTGTAGGAGCGACGTAAGTCGCGATCACGTCTGCGTCGAAGTGGCGGTCGCGACTTACGTCGCTCCTACGAAGAGCACCATTCAAATTTTGAGGTAACCCCCCATGGCAGAAATCACCGCATCCCAAGTCAAGGAACTGCGCGAGCGCACCGGCGCCGGCATGATGGAGTGCAAGAAGGCACTCACCGAAAACGACGGCAACATCGAGTCCGCAGCCGACTGGCTGCGCAAGACCGGCTTGGCCAAGGCCGACAAGAAAGCCAGCCGCATTGCCGCCGAAGGCCGCATAGCGATGGCCCAGAAAAACAAGAATGGAACCGGCAACAAGGCCGTGCTGGTCGAGATCAACTCCGAAACCGACTTCGTCGCCAAGGACAGCAACTTCCTGGCGTTCGTCGATGAGGTCGCCAAGACCGCGCTCGCCAGCGGCGCGCAGGACGTCGAAGCGCTGAAGGCCGCCAGGACTTCCCACGACAACACCGTGGACGAAGCGCGCCAGTGGCTCGTGTCCAAGGTCGGCGAGAACGTGCAGGTGCGCCGCATGGCGACGATGGAAAGCGCCAACACCATCGGCGCATACATCCACGGCGGCCGCATCGGCGTGCTGGTTGAAGTCAAGGGTGGCGATGCAGGCTCTGATATGCAAAGTCTTGCGCGTGGCCTGGCGATGCACATTGCCGCAATGAATCCGCCCTACATCTCGCCCGCCCACGTCCCGGCCGATTTCGTCGCACGCGAGAAGGAAATCGCCCTGGCCCAGGTCAAGGATTCCGGCAAGCCGCTCGAGATCCTCGAGAAGATGATCTCCGGCAAGGTCGCCAAGACGGTGTCCGAAATCACCCTCACCGGTCAGCCGTATGTGCTCGACACCAACCAGACCGTCGGAGCGGCCCTCAAGGCCGCCGGTGGTGCGCAGGTGCTGAACTTCGTGCGCCTGGCCGTCGGCGAAGGCATCGAGAAGCAGACGGACGACTTCGCTGCCGAAGTGATGAAACAGGCCGGCTTGGCCTGATTTGCACTGATTGATTCACATTGATCATGTTGCACCTCAGAAAGCCGCGGTCTCCGCGGCTTTCTGCTTTTTCGGCGGGGCACGAGCCTGCTGCCAAGCGGCCAACCCACTGCATCTGCGAAGATCCGGCTGGCGTTGCGCGCAGGCGAGTTAACGACTTGCTGACGGACGCCTGCTCACCATGCCGCAATCCTACCGATCGGAGTGATACGACGTGCGACCGATTCCGCGAACGCCGCCTGCGCTGGCTTCCCTGGCATCGGTCCTGTTGCTGGGCCTCGCCGCCTGCGCAAGCTATGCGCCGCGCCCGCTGGACACCCGGCCGGCCGCCCCGGTCGACGTGCACGCACTGCGAGTCGATCCCGGGCGCATGCCGCTGCCCGCGTTGCGCGAGCACCGCTTCGATCCTGCCGATGGCCTGGACATCACCGAAACCGCGATGCTGGCGGTCGCGAATAATCCCGACCTGCGCGTCGCCCGCGACGAAGCCGGAATCGCGCGGGCCCAGGCCTTTTCAGCCGGACTGCTGCCTGATCCGCAGATCAGCCTGAGCGGTGACCATCCGACCGGCAATGTCGCAGGCAGCAACATCAACGCGTTCGGGCTCGGCATCAGCTACGACGTCAATGCCTTGCTGAAGCATTCGGCGGAGAAGGCCTCCGCGGCCGCTGCGCAGAACCAAGCCGAATTGCAGCTGTTATGGAAGGAATGGCAGACGGTGGCGCAGGCGCGGCTGTTGTTCGTGCGCAGCATCGAGGGCGAACGCAGCCTGCGCGTTCTGACGGACGAGCGTGCGCTGTTCGACGACCGCCAGGCCCGTTTGCGGCGCGCTTTCGATGCCGGCAACGTCACCGTCGACAGCGTCGCCACTGATTTTGCCGCGCTGGGTGACGTACAGCAGAAAATCGCCGAGCAGGAACGCAAGCTCGCGCAGGCGCGCCACGACCTCAACACCTTGCTCGGCCTCGCGCCAAGCGCGCACCCGCTACTGGTCGGCGATGACGCCCTGCCGCAGGTTGATGCCGCGCGGATGCGCGCGCTGGTGCCGCAACTCGGCCAACTGCGTCCCGACCTGCGCGCGCTGGAATCGGGCTATCGCAGCCAGGAAGAGAAATATCGCGCGGCCGTGCTGGCGCAATTTCCGGCGCTGACGCTGGGCTTCAATCGCGCCCGCGATACCAGCGGCATCTACACGACCGGTTTCAACCTCGCGCTGTCGCTGCCGATCTTCAACGGCAACCGCGGCAATATCGCCATCGAAAAGGCAACGCGGCAGCGCCTGTACGACGAATACCAGGCGCGGCTCGCCTCCGCTGCCGCCGACATCGACGCGGTACTCGATGACCGCGTCCTGGCCGAACGGCAACTGGCCGAAGTGCGCCGCAGTGTCGCCGAATTGTCGCGCCTGGCCGCGCATTCGCTCTCCGCCTACCAGGCGGGGAATATCGACGTCATGGCCTACGTGACCCAGCGTGACGCCTTGCTCGCCAAACGCCTCGAAGAAATCACGCTGGAGCAGGCGCTGCTGGAACAACTGGTCAGCCTGCAGACGGTATTCGGCAGCCAGATCCCTTCCTCGATCGACACGACGGCGAAACCGAAATGACCGCGAATCCCTACGCTTTCCCGACACGCGCAACCTTCGGCACGCTATCGCTGCTGCTGCTCGCGTCCATCGGCGGATGCGGTGCATCCACGAAGCCTGAAGCGACCGCGCCTGCGGACGCCGCGCCGACGGTGCTCGTGCAGACCATGCAGCCGCGACGGCAATCGTTGTCGGAGACATTGACGCTGTTCGGCGAGATGGCGCAGGACGTCGGTGCAAGCGAAAACGTCAGTTTCGCGCGCCCGGTGTTGATCTCCCGCTTGCTGGTCGGCGCAGGCCAACGCGTCCGCGCAGGCCAGCCGTTGCTGGAGGTCGTGACCGATCCGAACGCGGCCGCGACGTTCCAGCAGGCGCAGTCGGCGGTCACGTTGGCGCAGCGCGAACTCAAGAGCCAGCAGGAGCTGTTCACCGAGCGCCTGACCACACAGACGCAACTTGCCACCGCGCGCAAGGCCCTCGCCGATGCCGAGGCCGCGCTGGCCGCGCAGCGGGCGCTGGGTGCCGCACCCGGAACGCAGACCGTGCGCGCCAGCCACGATGCCGTCGTCGCAACCCTGAGCGCGCACCAGGGCGATCGCGTGCAGGCAGGTACCGACGTGCTGCAGTTGTCGCGCGCCGGTGCGCAACACGCGTTGCTCGGCGCCGAGCCCGAGGACGTCGCCCGACTTGCGCCGGGGATGGCCGTGCAACTGATACCGGTGTTCGGTGGCGCTGCGGTGCCGGCGATGGTTTCCCAGGTGTTCGCGGTGATCAATCCCCAGACCCGGCTGGTCGACGTCGGCGTCCGCACGGTGGGAGCGTCGTCGCAGTTGATGTCGGGGCTGAAGGTGCGTGGCGACATTGTCCTGAACGTGACCGATGCCTGGGCGGTACCGCCCTCGGCGGTGCTCGATGATGCGCACGGTGCGTATGTCTTCCAGGTCGCCGGCGGACATGCAAAGCGGGTGCCGGTGAAGGTGCGCGTCGAAAACGCGAAACTCGATGGCGTCGTCGGCGCGATCGATCCCAGGCTGCCGATCGTGGTCTCCGGCAACTACGAACTGGAGGACGGCGCTGCCGTCCGAGCCCCGGCGCAATGACCGCCACCGCTTGGTTGCAGGCGCACCGGCGCTCGATCCTGTTCTTCCTGTTTGTGCTGGTGATCGGCGGTGGAATGGCGGCGTTGAACCTGCCGGTGAGCCTGTTCCCGACCGTCGACTTTCCGCGCGTGGTGGTGAACGTCGACGCCGGCGATAGACCTGCCGAACAGATGGAACTGGAAGTGATGCAGCCGATCGAGGAAGCGATCCAGCGCGTCCCCGGCGTGGTCAGTGTCCGCTCCACGGTGAGCCGCGGCACCGCCGATGTGTCGGTCAATTTCGACTGGGGCAGCGACATGGCCCGGGCGACATCGCAGGTCAACCAGGCCGTCGGTGCGCTCCTTCCCGGCCTGCCGCAGGGGACCACGGTCGACGTGCGACGCATGGATCCGACTGTCTTTCCGATCCTTGCGTACAGCCTGACCTCCGACCGCACGCCGCCGACCGAACTTTACGACCTCGCGCAATACCGGCTGCGACCGCTGCTTGCCGGCATCCCCGGCGTCGCCCGCGCCGACGTCCTCGGCGGCGCGCGGGAGGAATACCAGGTCATCGTCGATCCGCAGCGGCTGGCGGCGTTCGACCTGAGCCTGTCCGATGTCTCCGCGGCACTGTCAGCGGCCAACGTGGTGCAGGCGGTCGGGCGACTGGAAGAGCATTACAAACTTTATCTCGCGATCTCAGACACGCGCTTCCGCAACCTCGATGAAATTCGCCAGACCGTGTTGAAGACCGGCCGCAATGGCCTGGTCCGGCTGGAGGACGTCGCCCACGTCGTCCGCGGCGCCGCGCCGCAGTGGGTGCGCGTCAATGCCGACGGACATGACGCGGTCCTGCTCAATATTTTCCAGCAGCCGGGCAGCAACAGCGTGCAGATCGCGCGCGACGTGACCGCGCAGCTGGAGGCGTATCGCGCGCAACTGCCGCCCGGCGTCAAGCTGGCGAACTGGTACGACCAGAGCGAACTGGTGGTCGACTCCGCGGCCAGCGTGCGCGACGCCATCCTGATCGGCGTGGTGCTGGCGGCGCTGGTGCTGTGGCTGTTCCTGCGCAGCCTGAAGATCACCCTGATCGCGGTACTGGTGGTGCCGGCGACGCTGGCTGCCACGGTGGTGCTGCTGTACGTGCTGCACATGAGTTTCAACATCATGACCCTCGGCGGCATGGCCGCCGCGGTCGGCCTGATCATCGACGACGCGATCGTGATGACCGAGCACATCGTGCGCCGCCTGCACGGCACTGGCGCCGACCACCACGGCCAGGTGATGGCGGCGGCGAGCGAATTCACGCAGCCACTGGTGGGCTCCTCGGCGTCCACCATCGTGATTTTCTTGCCGCTCGCATTCCTGTCGGGCGTCACCGGCGCATTTTTCAAGGCGTTGTCGTTGACGATGGCGGCGGCACTGGTGATCTCGTTCCTGATCACGTGGCTTGCGGTGCCCTTGCTTGCGGATCATTTCCTCGGCGAAAAGGATGCCGAGCCGCATCCGGACAATCGCCTCATGCACTGGCTGCACGGGCATTACTCGCGCTTGCTTCCGCGCCTGGTTACGCGTCCGGTGCTGCTGCTGTTTGGACTGGTGCCGCTGCTGGGGCTTGGCTTGCTGGCTTATTTGAACGTCGGCTCTGGATTCATGCCGGCGATGGACGAAGGCGGCTTCATCCTCGATTACCGGTCTGCGCCCGGCACCTCGCTGACCGAAACCAATCGCCTGCTCGGCCAGGTCGAACAGATCATTCGCGCCGACCCCTATGTCGCGACGTATTCGCGACGCACCGGTGCACAGCTGGGCGGGGGGCTGACCGAGGCGAACTCGGGCGATTTCTTCGTCCGTCTGAAACGCGGTTCGCGGCCGCCGATTGAAACCGTCATGGATGACCTCCGTGGCGAGGTGGAGAAAAAGGTGCCTGGCCTGGACATCGAGTTCGCACAGTTGCTCGAAGACGTCATCGGCGATCTGACGGCGGTGCCGCAACCGGTCGAGATCAAGTTGTTCGCCGATGATCCGCGCCTGCTGGAATCCAGCGCCGGGCGCATTGCTGCGCAGCTGGGAAAGGTCAATGGCGTGGTCGACGTGAAGGACGGCGTCGTCCCCGCTGGCGATGCACTCGAAATCCGCGTCGATCGCGCCAGGGCCTCGCTGGAAGGCATCACGCCGGAGGCGGCCACCAGGATGCTCGACGCTGCCATCGGCGGCACCGTCACCACCGCGGTGCGCGGCGACGTCAAGATGGTTGGCGTGCGCGTATGGACCCCGCCGGATGTGCGCTCATCGCAAAGCAGCCTCGGCGAATTGCGCCTGCGCGCCGACGACGGCCACCTGGTGCCGCTCAAGCGCATCGCATCGATCCAGCCGGTGAGCGGGCAACCCGAGATCGACCGCGAAAACCTCAAGCGGATGATCGCCGTGACCGGACGCATCAGCGGCCGCGATCTGGGCTCGGTGATCACCGATGTGCGCGCCATGCTCGCGAAGAAAGGCGTGCTTCCGGCCGGCGTGCGCTTCGAGCTGGGTGGCCTGTACAAGCAGCAGCAGATTGCCTTCCATGGCCTGCTGGCGGTATTCGTGGCGGCGATCGCGCTGGTGTTCCTGTTGCTGCTGTTCCTCTATGAGAGCTTCCGCATCGCGCTGGCGATCATGGCGATCCCGCTGCTCGCGGTGTCGGCGGTGTTCATCGGACTCTGGGTGACCGGGATCGAGCTGAACATCTCGGCGATGATGGGCATGACGATGATCATCGGCATCGTCACCGAGGTCGCGATCTTCTATTTTTCCGAGTACCGCGACGTCGCCGCCGCAGGCGGCCATTCGGTCGAGGCGCTGGTCGAAGCCGGCAACAACCGCATGCGTCCGATCGCGATGACGACGCTGGCCGCGATCCTCACGCTGCTGCCGCTGGCTTTTGCGATCGGCCAGGGCTCGGCCATGCAGCAGCCCCTGGCCGTGGCAATCGTTTCCGGCCTGCTGGTGCAGTTGCCGCTGGTGCTGCTGGTGATGCCGGTGCTGTTCCACATGCTGCTCAAGCGCGGGACGCACCCGTCGCCGTCCTGACGGGACGGCGAACGATGACGCAACCGACGTTCGGCTAGACTTCCAATGTTTGCCACACCCGAGGTTGCCATGTCCCAACTCGCCTATCGCCGCATCCTGTTGAAACTGTCCGGCGAAGCGTTGATGGGGGACGAGGATTACGGCATCGATCCCAAGGTCATCGGGCGCCTGGCGCGCGAGGTGATCGAAGCCCAGCAGGCGGGGGCCGAGATCGCGCTGGTGGTCGGCGGCGGCAATATCTTCCGTGGCGCGGGCCTGGCTGCGGGCGGCATGGACCGGGTGACTGGCGACCAGATGGGCATGCTGGCGACGGTCATCAACGCCCTGGCCATGCAGGACGCATTGGAGAAACTCGGCGCCAAGGCGCGGGTGATGAGCGCACTCAAGATCAACGACGTCTGCGAGGACTACATCCGCCGTCGCGCGATCCGGCATCTGGAAAAAGGTCGGCTGGTGATCTTTGCGGCCGGCACCGGCAATCCGTTCTTCACCACCGATTCCGGCGCCGCGTTGCGCGCGATCGAGATCGGCGCAGACCTGCTGCTCAAGGCGACCAAGGTCGACGGGGTCTACGACAAGGACCCGAAGAAGTATCCGGACGCGGTGCGCTACGACAAGCTCGGCTACGACGAGGTCATCGCCCGCAACTTGCAGGTGATGGATACCGCGGCGTTCGCCTTGTGCCGTGACAGCGACATGCCATTGCGCATTTTCGACATGAGCCAGCCGGGTGTCCTGCAGCGCGTATTGCGCGGCGAGAGCATCGGCACCTTGGTGCAGGGACGCGGCTGAAGGCAGATTCTGGCGCAGGACGTGTGGGACATCGGCTGAATTCCATTGAAGCCGGAGCCGAACAGTCCATGTGATTGTGTCCGCAAAAACCTGATCGATAGACTTGCTGGATGGCACAACCCCACGCTGACGATCACGCGCACCACCACGCGCCGACAAATTTCAACCGCGCTTTTGCCGTCGGCATTGCCCTCAACCTCGGCTTTGTCGTCGTTGAAGCGGTCTTTGGCGCAGTCGCGCATTCTCTTGCGCTGCTTGCGGACGCCGGGCACAACCTGAGTGATGTGCTTGGCCTGGTGCTGGCCTGGGGCGCCACGGTTCTGGTTCGCCGGCTGCCGACAAAGCGACGCACTTACGGATTGCGCCGCTCCTCGATCCTGGCGTCATTGATCAATGCATTACTGCTCCTGATCGCAATCGGCGCCATCGCATGGGAAGCAATCCAGCGGCTCCAACACCCACAGCCAGTCGCGAGTGCCGTAGTGATGGGAGTCGCGGCCGCCGGCATCCTCGTCAACGGGATTACGGCATGGTTGTTTGCAGCCGGCCGCAAAGGTGACTTGAACATCCGCAGTGCGTTTCAGCACATGGCCGCCGATGCAGTGGTGTCACTGGGCGTCGTGCTCGCCGCTCTTGCGATGCGGTTCACGGGATGGTTGTGGCTGGATCCGGCAGTAAGTCTGGTGATCGTGGTTGTCATCGCAGTGGGAACATGGGGATTGCTGCGTGACTCGGTCAACCTGGCACTGGATGCCGTCCCGCAAAGCATCGACCCCGGGCAAGTCGAAACCTACCTCGCCGCGCTACCGGGCGTGACCGCTGTGCACGACTTGCACATCTGGGGTATGAGCACGACAGACGCTGCCATGACCGTGCACCTGGTCAAACCCGATGCCAGCATCGACGACGCATTGCTTGCACGCATCAATGCCGACATGCATCGCCTGTTTCATATCGATCACACGACGGTCCAGTTCGAGCTTGGCGATGCGGCGCATCCTTGCAGCCAATCGCAGGTGGGCTGCGTCTGATCCCAGGGCCTGTGCGCTCGGCGAACACGATCGCGCGTCGCATGGCGGCCCTGTTGTAGCGGCGTTTTTTAACGCAGGCAAGCCGCGCCAGCCGGTCTTTTCCGGTGGTTCGCTATACTTGCCCGATGCATACGCTCCGGAGCCGTCCATGATGATCAGCGACATCCAGAAAGACGCGCAGACGCGCATGGCCAAGAGCGTCGAGGCGTTGCGCCATGACCTCACCAAGGTCCGCACCGGGCGCGCGTCGACGGCGCTGGTCGATCATCTCAAGGTCAACTACTACGGCTCCGAGATGCCATTGACCCAGTGCGCCAGCATCGCCGTCACCGACGCGCGGTCGCTGACGATCACGCCGTGGGAAAAGCAGATGGTCGGCCCGGTCGAAAAGGCGATCCTTGCCTCCGACCTCGGCCTGACCCCCAACACCGCCGGTACCGTGATCCGCATCAACCTGCCCGCGCTCACCGAAGAGCGCCGCAAGGAGCTGTCCAAGCACGTGCATGGCGAGGGGGAAGAAACCAAGATTGCGATCCGCAACATCCGCCGCGATGCCAACCACCAGGTCAAGGAACTGCTGAAGGACAAGCAGATCACCGAGGACGAAGCGGGACGCAGCGAAGCCGACATCCAGAAACTCACCGACAAGGCGATCAAGGATGTCGATGAAGTCGTGCGCGCCAAGGAACAGGAGCTGATGGCGGTCTGAGCGTCACATGAGCACCTCGCCGCCTGTGCCCACCCGCATTCCGCGCCATCTCGCCGTCATCATGGATGGCAATGGGCGTTGGGCGCAGCAACGTCGGCGTCCTCGCATCATTGGCCATCGCGCCGGTGCGCGCGCGGTCAATCAGTGCATCGATTTCTGCCTCGACCAGGGCATCGAGGCGCTGACGTTGTTCGCGTTTTCCAGCGAAAACTGGGGCCGGCCCGAAGATGAAGTCGGCGCGCTGATGAAGCTGTTCATGAATGCGCTGGATCGCGAAGTGGCGGAACTGCATCGCCGCGGCGTGCGCATCCGCTTCATCGGCGAACGTGAACGCTTCAACTCGGCGATTCGCGCGCGCATGGACGAGGCCGAGGCGCAGACCCGCACCGATTCGCGCCTGATCCTGACCATCGCCGCCAGCTACGGCGGCCGTCAGGACATCACCGCGGCCGCCCGCGGCCTCGCCGAGGACGTGGCGGCAGGCCGCCTGCGGCCGGAGGATATCGATGAGGCTGCGTTTGCCAAGCGCGTGGCGTTGGCCGACCTGCCGCCGCCGGACCTGTTCATCCGCACCGGCGGCGATTTCCGGATCAGCAATTTCCTGCTCTGGCAGCTGGCCTACACCGAGCTGTGGTTCACCGAAACATTGTGGCCAGAGCTCGATGCGGCCACACTGCGCCGCGCCCTCGTCGATTACGCCAGCCGCGAGCGCCGCTTCGGCCTGACCGGCGAGCAGGTCGCCGCCGCCCCTGACGAGACTTCTGCATGACCAAGACCCGTGTGCTCGCGGCGCTGGTGCTGGGCCCGATCGCGATCGCCGCAATGCTGTTGCTGCCCACGCCCTGGCTGGTGGCGCTGGCAGCGGTGTTCTTCCTCGCCGGCTTGTGGGAGTGGTTCAATCTCGCCGACGTCGACGACACCCTCGCACGCACCGCGTTGTTGGTCGCAAACCTCGCGCTCATGGTCGCGATCGTGTGGGCGTCGCGCTTGCCCAGCGGCGGGTTGTCCTACGTCCTGTTCAAGTTGGCCGCAATGATCGGCGTGATCTGGTGGTTGCTGGCGTCCCTGTGGCTGAAGCATTACGACTTCGCCTCCGACCATGCCACCCATGCGCGCATCTTCAAACTCGCGGCGGGCACCCTGGCGATCGTTCCGGCGTGGTGCGCAGCCGCGTGGATCCATGGCGATTCGCCTGCGGCCTATCGCTTGATCCCGGAGGGACATCGCTGGCTGCTGGTGGCGGTGGCGCTGGTATGGGCCGCGGATACCGGCGCCTATTTCGCCGGCCGCCGCTTTGGCAAACGCAAGCTGAGCCCCCGGATCAGCCCGAACAAGACCGTGGAAGGGCTATTCGGCGGCCTGCTCGCAGGCGTCGTCGTGGCAGTTGCCCTGGCGCCACTGGCGGGCGCCAGCATCGCGCAGCTGCCGGCGGTGGCGCTGGTAGCGTTGGTTGCTGTTGGCTTTTCGGTGGTCGGTGATTTGTTCGAGAGCCTGCTCAAGCGCCATGTCGGCGCCAAAGATTCCGGCGACCTGATTCCCGGCCATGGCGGCATCCTCGACCGCATTGATGGCGTCATCGCGGCCTTGCCGATATTCGCACTGGGCAAGGCATGGCTTGGGTTTTGAGGGCTGCCTCCGGCGAAAGCCAACGGTCCGCTGCCGCAATTCCCGAGGCAGGACCAACACTGGATTCCGGCTCGGGCGAAGCCCGGCTTGCCCTGGGCCCGTCGACGGGTCGCACTGACGAGCAAGCGCTCTCCATAACCGACATAGACGTCAATATCCCGACTTGAGCAACACAACCCCCACCCGCAGCATCGCCGTCCTTGGCGCGACCGGATCGATCGGCGCATCCGCGCTGGACGTGATCGCACGCCATCCCGGCCGCCTGCGCGCGAGCGTGCTCGCCGCCGGCCGCAATGTCGATGCGCTGCTGGCGCTGTGCCGCGTGCACCGGCCGACGCACGCGGTGATCGCAGATGCGTCCATGTACGCGTTGTTGCGCGACGGGTTGCGCGCCGCAGGACTGGACACCCGGGCGCACACGGGTGACAGCGCGCTCGAGCAACTGGTGGCGAGCGACGCCTGCGATACCGTCGTTGCCGCGATCGTCGGCGCTGCGGGGCTGGCCTCCACGCTGGCCGCGGCGCACGCCGGCAAGCGGTTGCTGCTGGCCAACAAGGAATCGCTGGTACTGGCCGGCGAACTGCTTACCGCTGCGGCGCAAACGGCCGGTGCGCAGATCATCCCGATCGACAGCGAGCACAACGCGATCTTCCAGTGCCTGCCGACTGCCGACGCACGCAATGGCCTCCGCCGCATCTTCCTGACTGCGTCGGGCGGACCGTTCCGCGGGCGCAGTCGCAGCGAACTGGCCGATGTCACGCCCGCGCAGGCCATCGCGCATCCGAAGTGGTCGATGGGGCCGAAGATCTCGGTCGACTCTGCCACGCTGATGAACAAGGGCCTGGAGGTGATCGAGGCGCATCACCTGTTCGGATTGCCGGGCGAGCGCATCGAGGTGCTGGTGCATCCGCAGAGCCTGGTGCATTCGCTGGTCGAATTCGTCGACGGCTCGACTCTGGCGCAACTTGGATTGCCGGACATGCGCACGGCCCTGGCAGTCGGTTTCGCCTGGCCACAGCGCATTGATTCGGGCGTTGCCGGGCTTGACCTGCTGGCACAGGGGCGGCTGGATTTCGAGCCACCCGACCTGGAAGTGTTTCCATGCCTGCGCCTGGCGTTTTGCGCGCTGGCCGCGGGTGGCACCGCGCCTGCGGTACTCAATGCGGCCAACGAAATTGCGGTTTCAGCGTTTCTTGAAGGCCGCGTGGGTTTCCTGCGCATTCCCGCGCTGGTCGAGGATGCGCTTGCCGCCCTTCCTTCCATCCCGGCGACCTCGCTGGACGTGCTGCGCGCGGCGGATGGGCAGGCGCGCCAGCACGTTGAACGCGCGATCGCGCAGGCCACGCCATGAGCACCGCTTCCATGGGCAATTTCGTCGGATCGGTCTGGTGGATGATCGTCAGCCTCGGCGTGCTGGTGACCTTCCACGAGTTCGGACATTTCTGGGTTGCACGCCGCTTCGGGGTGAAAGTGCTGCGGTTCTCGGTCGGCTTTGGTCGGCCGTTGTGGCTGCACCGCGGTCGCGATGGCACCGAATACGTCGTCGCGGCCATCCCGCTCGGCGGCTACGTCAAGATGCTCGACGAGCGCGAAGGTGACGTTAAGCCGACCGAAGTCGGGCAGGCGTTCAACCGCCAGTCAGTCGGTCGTCGAATTGCAATCGTGGCGGCAGGCCCGATCGCCAACCTGCTGCTGTGCGTGGCGTTGTTGTGGGCCATGTTCGTAATCGGGCGGCCGGACTTTGCGCCGGTGGTGGGCCATGTCGAGGGCATCGCCGCGCAATCGCAGTTCGCGCGCGGAGACACGATGATTGCGGTCGGCGATCGCGAGACCCCGACCTGGAGCGAGGCAGCGCTGGCGCTGACGACAGCGGCGATGGACCGGACGGATGTGCCGGTCCGCGTGCGCACCGCGGCGCATGGCGACGCCGTCCGCACGTTGCGCCTGTCGCAACTTCCGGCGGGATTCGACGAGCAGCGCGCACTGCAGGTCGTTGGCCTGACCCCGCGCCATCAGTTGCTGCCGCCGCTGGTGGGCCGGATAGAGCCCGGTGCCCCGGCCTGGGGCGTGCTGGCTGAGGGTGACCGCATCACCGCGATCGACGGTGAGCCGGTGCCGGCTTTTGACGATATCGGACCGCTGGTGCAGCGAGTGGGCGGGCACGCGGCGATGGTCGAGGTCGAACGCGACGGCGACCGGTTGGCGCTCGAAATCACGCCGAAACCCCGCAATGACCCCGAGCGTGGCCGCTACTGGGCGCTCGGCATCGCACCAGCTCCGGCGCCGATGCCCGCCTACGACGCCAAGCTGCAATATGGCCCGATCGCGGCCGTGCCGGCGGCGCTGCGGGAAACCTGGAAGCTCGGTAGCGATTCCCTGGGAATGATCCGCCGGCTGCTCAGCGGCCACGCTTCGGCGGCCAATGTCAGCGGCCCGATCACCATCGCCCGCTACGCCAACGCCTCGGCCCACCTCGGCCCGGCGTGGTTTCTGAACTTCCTGGCCCTGATGTCGCTCAGTCTTGCAATCATCAACATCCTGCCGATCCCCGTCTTGGACGGCGGGCACCTGCTGTATTACCTTATCGAGTTGGTCAAGGGCAGTCCGTTGAGCGAACGCGCGATGGCCGCCGGTCAATATGTCGGACTGGCGCTACTGGCCGGCCTGATGGGCCTGGCGTTCTACAACGATATCCTGCAACTCCTGCGCTGATCACCCTGCATCCGTAAAGCCACGCCCGTGACCCCGCCAGCGCCCCACGACGGCGATGGCCCGGCATATAAATCAAAGAGCCCCCACCTGGACTAATGATGACGCGAACCCCCGCCCGCCGCCTGCTTGTCCTCGCCCTTGCCACGGCGCTCGCGCCAGTTCCGACACTTTCCGCGCTGGCGCAGTCGGCCAATCCCTTTTCGCTGGGGGGCGCGCCGACCAATAGCCCGCAGCCTGATTCGACGCCCCTGTCGGGCGCCTTCACCGTCAGCGATATCCGCATCGACGGGCTGCAGCGCATCTCCGCGGGCACGGTGTTCACCTACCTGCCGATCGAGCGCGGCGACACGATCGACCAGAGCCGCGCTGCCGAAGCGATCCGTGCGCTGTACAAGACCGGTTTCTTCGATGACGTGCGGCTGGATCGACAGGGCAACATCCTGGTGGTCACGGTCACCGAGCGCCCGGCAATCAACAAGCTGACACTGGAAGGCAACAAGGACCTCAAGACCCCGGACCTGGAGAAAGGCCTCAAGGAGATCGGCCTGGCCGAGGGCGACACCTTCGACCGCCTGAGCCTGGACCGGGTCACCCAGGAACTCACCCGCCAGTACAACAACCGCGGCAAGTACAACGTCGAGATCACCCCGACGGTGGCGCGACTGGATCGAAACCGGGTCGATGTCACCATCCACATCAAGGAAGGCAAGCCGGCCAAGATCCGCCACGTCAACCTGATCGGCAACGAGCAGTTCAAGCAGAAGAACATCACCGACAACTGGGAGTCCAAGGAAAGCAACTGGCTGAGCTGGTACCGGCGCGACGACCAGTATTCGCGCGAGAAACTCTCCGGCGATCTGGAAAAGCTCAACGAGTACTACCTCGACCGCGGCTACGTCGACTTCAGCGTCGACAACACCCAGGTCGCGATCAGCCCCGACAAGAAAGACATGTTCATCACCGCGGGCCTGACCGAAGGCGAGAAGTACACCGTCTCCGACGTCAAGCTGTCCGGCGATACCATCCTGGCCAAGGAAACCCTGCAGAAGATGGTGCTGGTCAAGCCGGGCCAGACATTCTCGCGCCGGTTGCTGGAACTGACGTCCGATTCGATCACTGCGTCGCTCGCCAACATCGGCTACGCGTTCGCGCAGGTCAACGCGATTCCGGAGATCGACCGCGACAAGCGCACGGTAGGCATCAACCTGCAGGTGGTGCCCGGCCCGCGCGTCAACGTCCGCCGCGTCGTCTTCAAGGGCAACACCCGCACCGCCGACGAAGTGCTGCGTCGCGAAATGCGTCAGTTCGAAGGCAGCTGGTATTCGCAGGCGGCCATCGATCGCTCCAAGATCCGGCTGCAGCGCCTGGGTTACTTCGAGACTGTCGATGTCGAGAATGTCCCGGTCGCCGGCACCAGCGACCAGGTCGACGTGGTCTACAGCGTCAAGGAAACCACGTCCGGCAGCTTCATTTTCGGCCTCGGATTCTCCCAGCTCGCCGGCCTGACGACCTCGGTCCAACTGTCGCAGAACAACTTCCTGGGCAGTGGCAACCGGGTGTCGGCGGAGGTGCAGCGCAACGCATACCTGAAGCGCTTCACGTTCTCGTTCCTGAATCCCTATTTCACCGACGAGGGGATGTCGCTCGGCTACAACCTGGCCTACAGCACGTTCGACAATTCCAACTTCAACACCGCGTCGTATTCGACCAAGAATGCGTCCGCGCAGGTGGTGCTGGGCCTGCCGATCACCGAAACCGACACCGTCACCGCGTTGTTCGGCATCGACAGCAATCAGATCAACACCTTCCCGGGCTCGACTCCGCCGTCGATCATCGATTACATCGATGCCCTCAACACCCGCACGTTCCACGCCTGGCGCACCGAGCTGGCGTGGGCGAGCGACACACGCAACGACTACTTCACGCCGAGCCGCGGCACGTATCAGCGCGCCTCGTTCGAAGTCACCCTGCCCGGCTCGACGGTGGAGTACTACAAGCTCAACTACCAGTTCTCCAAGTTCTGGCCGTTGTCGCGCGCGCTGGTGCTCAACACCCGCGCCGAAATCGGCTATGGCGACAGCTACGGCCACGCGGTGACCCGCAACGTGTGCTTCACCGCGCCGACCACACCGACCGCCGCGAATCCGAACCCGCCGCCACCGCCGCCGCCAAGCAATCCGTGCATCCCGGGAACCTCGCCCGATTACATCAGGACGATCACCGCGGACGGCTTGCCATTCTTCCAGAACTTCTATGCGGGTGGCACCCGTTCAGTGCGTGGTTTCCGCGACAACACCCTGGGCCCACGCGAGGGGTTTACAGCCGCCAGCACCTTCGCGCAGCCGCTGGGCGGCGCGGTGAAGACAACTGGTTCGGTCGAGATGTTCTTCCCGACGCTGATCAACAGTCCGGCCGCACGGGTTTCGGCCTTTGTCGACTTCGGCAATGTTTACCGAAACCGCAAGGATTTCGACGCCAGCACGATGCGGTATTCGGCCGGTGTGGCGGTCCTCTGGCGCGCACCTGTCGGGCCGATCTCGATCAGCTACGCATTCCCGTTGCGCCAGCAGCCGGGTGACGAGATCGAGCGTCTGCAGTTCAGCTTCGGCGGCGCGTTCTGAGGACTCAAGGACAGCGCTTGTGACGACGGACCGGCTCTCGTTCAGTGCGGCGCAACTGGCCGCGCGCTTTGGGCTGGGATTGCAGGGCGACGCGCAGACCGCCGTCGCCGGGGTGTCAACGCTCGCACGCGCGCAGCCCGACCAGCTCGCCTTTCTCGCCAATCCGCGCTACCGCACACAGCTGGCGGAGACCACGGCGGGCATCGTGGTGATGCGCGCCGATGACGCCGTCGGTTACGCGGGTCCGGCATTGCTTGCCGAAGATCCCTATTCCGCGTTTGCGCGGATTGCCGCGTTGTTCGATCTCCGCGACGCGATAACGGCAGGCATCCATGCCAGCGCAGTCATCGACACCAGCGCCACGGTGGCTTCCGGTGCACAGGTCGGGCCATTCGTGAGCATCGGCGCGCGCAGCAAGATCGCCGCAGGCGCGGTGGTCGGCCCGGGTTGCGCGATCGGCGAAGACTGCGTCGTCGGCGAAGATTGCGAACTCGGCGCCAACGTCACCCTGGTCAAACGCGTGCGCCTCGGGCGGCGGGTGCTGATCCACCCGGGAGCGGTCCTTGGCGCCGACGGGTTCGGTCTGGCGATGGACGGCGGTCGCTGGCTCAAAGTGCCACAGCTGGGCGGTGTCGCGATCGGTGACGACTGCGAGATTGGCGCCAACACCACCATCGACCGCGGCGCAATCGACGACACCGTGCTCGAGGAAGACGTGCGCCTGGACAACCAGATCCAGGTCGGCCACAACGCGCATATCGGCGCCCACACCGCGATGGCGGGCTGCTCGGCGGTCGCGGGCAGCGCCCGCATCGGCCGCTATTGCCTGATCGGCGGGGGCGCAGGCGTACTCGGTCACCTGGAACTTTGCGACCGCGTCGTCGTCACCGCGATGACCCTGGTGACCCATTCCATCCGCGAACCTGGCGAGTATTCCTCCGGGACACCGCTCATGGACAATCGCAGCTGGCGCAGGAGCGCTGCCCGCTTCAAGCAGCTGGACGCACTCGCGCGGCGCGTGCTTGCCACTGACACGCCTGCCGTCGACAAGGATTCGGAATGAACCTGCAAGTGCAATTGCCCATCGACGTCAATACCATCCAGAAACTGCTGCCACATCGCTATCCGTTCCTGTTGGTAGACCGCGTGGTCGAGTTCGAGGCGCACAAGCGAATTCTCGGCATCAAGAACGTCAGTATCAATGAGCCGTTCTTTCAGGGCCATTTCCCGGCGCATCCAGTCATGCCGGGCGTACTCGTGATCGAGGCGCTGGCGCAGGCCGGCGGACTGCTGACCCAACTCTCGCAACAGACCGATGCCGGGGGAAAACTTTTCTATCTGGTCAAGATCGACAACGCAAAATTCTCGAAGATGGTCGTGCCGGGCGATCGGCTTGAGCTGGAAGTCGCGCTCAATCGCACCATCCGCAACATGGCGTTGTACACCGGTATTGCCCGCGTCGATGGCCATCAGGTCGCCTGTGCGGAAATCCTTTGCGCGGAAGTGAAGACCTGACAATGGTCGACGCGGACGCCGGACTCCAAACGGGCGGGCTTGCAACGAGCGTACTCCCGACCATGATCCATCCCAGCGCCGTGATCGATCCATCCGCCCGGATTGGCGAAGGCGTCATCGTTGGCGCGTTCAGCATCATTGGAGCGGACGTCGAAATCGGCGCTGGCACCACCATCGGCGCGCATTGCAACATCCTCGGGCCGACCCGTATCGGCCGCCACAACCGCATCCACGGCTTTGCCGCGATTGGCGGCGATCCGCAGGACAAGAAGTTCGGCGGCGAGCGTACTGAACTGGTCATCGGCGATGGCAACACCATCCGCGAATTCGTCACCATCAGCCGCGGCACCGGCAATGGCGGCGGCGTCACCCGCATCGGCGACGACAACTGGCTGCTGGCCTATACGCACATCGCCCACGACTGCCAGGTCGGCAGTCACTGCGTGTTCTCCAACAATGCCACCCTCGCCGGCCATGTCGAGATTGGCGACTACGTCATCCTCAGCGGCTTCGTTGGCGTGCACCAGTTCTGTCGCATCGGTGCGCACGCCTTCATCGGCATGGGTGCGCTGGTCAGTGGCGACGTGCCGCCATTCGTCCTGGTCGCACAGGACAGTTATGGCCGCCCGCGCGGGATCAATGCGGAAGGCTTGAAGCGGCGTGGCTTCGATGGCGATCGCATCGCCGCGATCAAACGCGCCTACCGCGCGCTGTATGTCTCGGGCGCCAATCTTGCCGAGTCCCGCGTGCAGCTCGCCGAGCTCTCACGCAACAGCGAGGATGTGCGCGCGCTGCTCGACTTCATCGAGCGCGGCGAGCGGCCGCTGTTGCGGTGAGCCGCAGATGAAAATCGCCCTGGTCGCAGGCGAAGCTTCTGGCGACCTGCTTGGCGCCGGATTGATCGACGCATTGCATCGGCGTTTTCCGGAGGCTGAATTTGCCGGCATCGGTGGCGATGCGATGCGTGCCGAGGGCCTCGACGCCTGGTTCGACGC
>JANMAO010000121.1:0-30626 GCA_031359875.1 Lysobacter sp. | reverse complement strand
CGCTGGAGACGCTGCGTGCCACCCACAGCAAACTGGCCGATGCGTTGACGGCCCTGTTGTTGAGCCGTACGCGGTTTGCCTGCGGCAGCCTGCGCTATGAGGCCATCCGGCAGGTGATCAGCCGGGCCGATGTCGAAAGCGCCAAGCGCAATACGAAGCCGCGCTAGGACCGTAGCCTCCTGTGGGCAGGCGACCTGGGCCCGGGTCGCCGGTCCACCGGGCTACCGGTTCTTGTCGGCATACGACAAGCAACGCTATCCCCGTTCGTGATCGAGGGTATCGAAGGGCGATCGATACCCAGCCGTGCGTCCGCGACGCATGAGCTCGCACGCCTTGAGACGAATCGGGCATCGACTTCGCCCGTACGCCGCGATATCGCCGTGCCGACCGACTCGAAAAGCAATCCCCATGACCCTGTCCATCATGGACATCAAGCCTGCAATAGAGCGGCAAGACGCCCTGCAGCAAACGGTTCCTATCCACGCCTCCACCTGGCCGCCAGCCGGACTTGCGTGAATCCGGACCTGTGGTTTTCTCAACTCCGGCGAGTCGAACAACGACCGCCCATTTCCCTGTCTACCTTTCTGAAAAGGAGTTTTCCCATGATTGAAGAGCGTGATGTGTTTTACACCGCCACAGATCCCCGTAGCCTGCTGCGCATCGCCATCGGCCTGGCGGTCATGCTGGCGCTCGTGCTCACGTCGGCAGGGATGGGCTGGCTGATGGCCGGGTTCCCGGCCAACGGCTCACCCCTGCAATGGTGGAATCAGTCCGCTGAGTTCTGGCACCTCGTCATTTTGGGTGCAGTCTTTGGCTCCTTCGGGCTGGGGTTTCTGTGGATGATCGGACTGTTCGCCTTCGCCATCGGCGATGTGCTCATCGCCAAGTGGCGCAAGGGCAAGCGCTTGCCTTCGTGAGCGCCGGCCGTCACGCGGCACAACGCCTGAGGCGGCTCCACGCCGCTCAGTGCGCAGCATCCATCCCCAGGACTGTTTCATGCTGATCTATCGCTTCCACAGGGCGCGCCGAAATATCGGAAGCCTTCTGCGCAAGGTGTCCCGCGGTGAAAGCGTGACCATTGTTTATCGTGGAAAACCCGCGGTCATCATGATGTCCGTCGATGCCTACCGACACGCCTTGTTGCAGGCAGCCTCGCCATCGGCCGCTCGGGAGGAGTCGCTCGAGCATCCTTCCATGGCGTCAGCGGCCGGGGTGTCGCCGGACCTGTTCATGGCAGAGTTCCGGTTGACCCTGGAGGAGCTCGCCGGCTTCGCCAAGGTGGATCAGGCGACGGTAGTCCGAACCCCGCTCGATCCGGCGCTGCAAACCTTCATGAGGGATTGCCACCGCGTCGTTGCGATGATGCAGGCGATCAGCGGGCGACCGCGTGCCTATGGCGTCAACTGGCTCCGGGATGAGCCGGTGCAGGCGTTCAGAGGGTCCACGGCACTGGAGCTGGTGTCCCAGGGGCGGGTCGGGACGGTCATCACGTTCCTGGACAGTACCGCGTCGGGTTTTGTCGGCTGATCGCGCATTGACCATCGTGCGCGTTTTGGATTGGCCACCCTCACCACCGGCGCACGCTCGGCCCACACGGGGTTTGGTTGGCACCTACCGGGGTCACGCCATTTTCGGCGGCCTGCGCCATTCCCGGTACGCACCAATATCCTCAGATACGCGCCTCGGCATGGCCCGACCGGCAGCCGGCGTCACAATCAGCGGCGGTTCGGAGCACCCTTGAAAGGGCACTCGCATTCCGGGCGCAGGCTTTACCTGCGCCGCAGAACGAAGTCCGCGTTGTCTCAGGCCGCTTTCTTGGCGGCGGTCTTTGCCACTTTCTTGGCTGCGCCCTTCTTGACAGCCTTCGCCGGAGCCGCTGTGGGTGCGCCATCGATCAGCAGGCTCTCGGCCGTGATGCCGCGCTTCTTCAAGGCCTGCACAAACCACAACGGTCGCTTGCCACGACCGGACCACGTCTGGGCCGCGTTCTCAGGGTTGCGATACTTGGGGGCCACGACCGACTTCGGCCCCTTGGCGCCTTTGCCGCCACGGGTCGGATACACATCGGCGAGGGTCAGGCTGCTGCTCTTCAGCAAGCGCTCGATCTTTTCCCGCACCTCTTTGACCTGATTGCCGTGGGCAGCCTGCATCTGCGATTGAGCATTGGCGATGAGTGCCTTGAGTTCGGCAGGGGACAGCGTTTCAAGATTAATGGACATGATGGTGCTCTTTGGCAGTGGGTCAGAAACGACATTCTATCCGAGCGAGTATGAATTCGCCTACAAGTGGGTACCCGCCACGCCGCCAGATGGCGTACCCTGCCTTCCACAGAGAGGCCAATATGGGCATAAGCACGAGCTTCAAAAAGCAGGCGAACTCAACGTGACGCGGGGAACGATTTATGTCCGCATGGGAGAAATGCTAGGAATGCCGATGAGGTCGGAGGCTGATGCTTGGCGCATTGTGAAGTCAGGCATCCCCACTGAAAATTATGTCCAGCTGGTTACGCGACTTCGTTTGACTCCAAATGCAGTGGTATCTGAAACTACCTTGCGTCGGCGCTTAAGCCAGGCTCCGGCACAGAAGGGCACTTCGGCGCGACACCATGTGGCGCGGTTGAACCCAGCTGAAACCGAGCGTGTGATGCGTATTACTCGCGTCGTCGCCGAGGCCACGGAGCTGTTTGGCACCGAAAAAGCTGCCTTGGAATGGCTCAAAAACCCTGGCGATTTCCTTGGCGACGAAACCCAAGTGACTCCCATGAAACTAGCCGAGACGGACTCGGGAGCTCGTATGGTTGAGTTGTTGATCCAGCGGTCAGCAAACGGCTTTTTTTGATGCGCCCCCTATGGCACATGTCGATGTTCTTTGGGCTCAGGTCTGCGTTATCTTCATAAATTGTCTCACAGCGATCACCACGCACCGTTACGCGGTAAAGCGAATACCAGCGCCACTGTTTAGCGAAGGCGTGCGCGACCTATGCCTACGTTCTCAATCGCAACGCCATCGGGGCCCTGAGTCCCTTGGATCGATGAATGGCTGGCGATGTCGACCTCCAGTGGAGGAGTGAGCGCTACGCCCGCGGCTCGCGTCGACACGCCCGAGAAACGCAGCGGTCGTATCTGGTCTGCTAGCACGGCCACTGTTTTGCCGTTACTTCCGGAAATTAGATGCCCCGAAACGGACGTTCGCGACCGGCTCAAATGGTCGGTTTCTGCCAGTCGGCGTCGGCCTTCGGCTGATCATACTGGTCGGCGGCCTGGCCAGTGCCGCTCGGTCGCGTGTTGCATGCGTTGCTGTGCACGCAGCCGTCCCCGGCAACATGGTCGTCGGCGAACCAGCATCATCTTGGCGATGCTTTTCACGACGTTTCAGGTGGCCGGTTTGGATCATTAGGGGTGGCCGGTTTCGACTGGAATATGCAGGCACTACGACCGCACGGCCGACGTGCTGCTGGTGAACCTTGAGCGCGGCGTCCATGAGGGACTTTCGGCAGCGCTCACACACGTGTATCTGCCGGCGACGCGTTCCCTGTCTCAGGAGCTTGCCGCTGAGCGGCTTATCAGCGCTGGCCTGGGGTGTTTCCGCAGCACATCGAGCTTCGGGCGGGCGCTGAAGAACCCTGACGTCATATTGAGTCGGCAGGAGCGGGACGCTTTTCGCAGTGTCACGTTCCAGGGCGCATGATCCTTGTCCATGCTCGACGATGACGCCGCTTCGCTCCGGGCCATGCCCAGGCCCAGTGAGGTGATAGCGCGCCGCGTCGATGCGAGCTGCTACCAGTTGGTGCTGGTGGGCGGATCGTGGACCTCGCAATGGCACTCACGAACGGGCGCTGGTCCGTGCATGACAGGGACGACCGTCCATTGCTCGAGGAAACCGTCGCCTCTCCGAAGGAATGCGCCCAGGCGGTCCAGCGCAACCAGACGTGTGGTGCCTCGCGATAGTCGTGGCCTGACCGAATGTACGCTAAATTAATATATTGCTCGAAACCAGGTATTAAACCAGACCTAAAGCGACGTGCGGCGGGGCGCCTGGACACACACTTGACGCTCGATGGGAGTAAGATATTAATTTAAGATGATCCTCGAGAGGGAGTGCTAAAACCATGCCCCAGTACTTCCCCCGCCCTGAGCTGGCGCGGTCGGTCGCGGACCGGCTGCTTGGCAATGGCATGTTCAACAGCCCCTGTGTCTTCCTGAGCGCAGCGCGCCGTACCGGCAAGTCCAACTTCCTGATCCGGGACCTGCAACCCGCCCTGGAAAAGGACTGTGCGAAGGTTCTCTACGTGGATTTGTGGGCCGACAAAGCCCGTGATCCCGGGGAAGTGATTGCCATTACCATCGCCAACGCCCTCGCCGAGGCGCAAGGCGCGATCGCTCGCGCGGCAAAGGCGGCAGGCCTGACCAAGGTCAGCATAAAGGGGGTGGAGTTCTCACTCACCGACGTCGGCAAGGCGACGGGGGCCTCCCTCACCGATGCACTCCAGTCGCTCCAGGACAAGGTCGACGCCCCGGTGGTCCTCATCGTCGACGAGGCCCAATACGCGATCAGCTCCAAGTCAGGCATGGACGCGATGTTCGCCCTCAAGGCGGCTCGCGACGTGCTGAATGCACGGAACAAGCACCGATTCTGCCTCGTGATGTCCGGCTCGGACCGGGACAAGCTGCTCCGACTCGTCCTAGGCAACGCCGCGCCCTTCTTCGGGTCACACATCGACGAAATGCAATTGCTAGGGCGCGACTTTGCCAGCCACCTGGCCGGTCAGCTGATCCAGGACAACCCGGCGCTCAACATCAACAACGCGCGGCTGAGCCAGACCTTCGAGCGGTTCGACCATCGCCCGGAGGAGATGCTGACGGCTCTCAATGCCGTCGCCGGCCCCTTCGGCGCAGGTCGCAATGAGCGATTCCACGAGTTGCTCGATCAGGAGGCGGAGAAGTACGAGGCCACTCGCGCAGCGGAGTACCTCGCCGCCTATGAAGGGCTGAGCAAGCTGCAGCGGGCCGTGCTGACCCGAGTCCTGTCGAACGCACATGACGGGCGCGTCTTTACCGCGGATGCATTGGCCGAATACTCCAGGGCTCATGGCAAAAATGTGCAGGCCGGCTCTGCCCGCGGCGCCATCGAAAAACTGCGTGGCATCGACGCTCCACTGATCTGGAAGTCCGAGCGCGGAGACTACGCGGCCGAGGACAGCGGCATGCGCCGTTGGTACGAGAGGCTCAGGAAGCAGGGAGCGTGGCCACCCATTCCCTGACGGACGGGAACGTGGATCTGCCTCCACCACGGGTCCTACGCCATGCACGCTACCGCCGCCACGCTGCTCGCCATCTCCCCGTTTCGTCACGCTGTCGAAACCGCACTCGATGACCCAGACCATGACACCGGTGGCGATGAACACCGCTCCCCGACGCTGGAAGCGACTCCCCGGTGACGGGACCAGTTACGCCTACTGGAAGTCCGACGACGGCTGCGTGGTCGAGACCAAGCCGCGCTTCCGACCAGCCATCGACTACACCCTCAGTGTCCCGCCGGCGGTGACCGGCCTGGACCGATTCCTGTACGCATCGTTTCGGACCCTTCGTGAGGCTCAGGACGCGGTGTGCATATTCCAGTCGAAACCGGCCACCCGAAATGCTCCTAAACCGGCCACCTGAAACGTCGTGAAAAGCATCGCCAAGATGATGCTGGTTCGCCGACGACCATGTTGCCGGGGACGGCTGCGTGCACCGCAACGCATGCAACACGCGACTGAGCGGCGCTGGCCAGGCCGCCGACCAGTATGATCAGCCGAAGGCCGACGCCGACCGGCAGAAACCGACCCGTTTCTGCCGGTCGCGAGCGGCTGCTTTGGAGCGGTCCATTGCCTGAAGTCAATGATCGAGGCGGAGGCAGATCGGGGGCAAGCGGCACTGTTGTGTCTGCATCGGCCTGCTCGGCTGGATACCCCAAAAGCACGGTCGGCGTCACGACGATTCCTTGCAATGGATTGCGGTCGCCGCCCAGCTCCCCGAGAATAATCACTGTCCCATTCCGCGATAGCCCAATTCCCCATGCGCTTGCTTACCTACGCTGGCCTCGACCCGGGCCGTCTGCGCGTGGCCTTCGACAGGGTGCGCGCGGCCATCGAGCGCGACGACCTGCGTAGCGCGGACGTCAAGAAATTGCAGGCGGCGCCGTACTATCGCGCCAAGCTTGACGGAGCCAGCCGGTTGTTGCTGACCTTCGTGCGCCATCGCGACGAGACCGTCTGCCTGGCACTGGAGATCATCGCCCAGCACGCTTATGACCACTCGCGCTTCCTGCGCGGCGCGCGCATCGACCCCGCGCGCATCGGCGAGGCGACGGCGGACGCGATCGCTCAGGACGCCACGCCGGTGCGCTACCTGCACCCGGGCCGCAGCGAGTTCCACCTGCTCGACAAGCCGATCTCGTTCGACGACGCCCAGAATGCGGTGTACCGGCTGCAGCCGCCGCTGGTCCTGGTCGGATCGGCTGGTTCGGGCAAAACCGCACTGACCCTAGAGAAGCTGCGGCACGCCGAGGGCAGCGTGCTGTACGTCACCCAGTCGCCGTGGTTGGCGCGCAGCGCACGCGACCTGTACTTCGCAAATCACTACGAGAATCCGGCGCAGAAGCCGCAGTTCCTGTCATGGCGCGAGTTCCTGGAAACCCTGCAAGTGCCGCCCGGTCGCGAGGTCGATTTTGCGGCGTTCCGCGAATGGTTCGCGCGCCATCGTCAGCACTATCGCTACACCGACGCGCACCAGTGCTTTGAGGAATTCCGGGGCGTGATCAGCAGCCAGCCCGAGGGCCCGCTCACGCAAGAGGCCTACCTCGCGCTCGGGCCGCGGCAGTCGATCTTCGCGACCGAGCAGCGCGGCGCGATCCACGAGCTGTTTGGCAAGTACCGCGCGTGGCTGGCCGACAGCGGCCTGTACGACAGCAACCTGATCGCCCATGCCTGGCAGGAGCTGGCTGCGCCGCGCCACGATTTCGTCGTGATCGACGAGGTGCAGGACTTCACCAACGCCCAGCTCGCGCTGGTGCTGCGCACGCTGCGCAAGCCAGGCCACTTCCTGCTGTGCGGCGATTCCAACCAGATCGTGCACCCGAACTTCTTCGCGTGGTCGTCGGTGAAAAGCCTGTTCTGGCGCGACGCGGCGCTCGCCGAGCGGCAGAAGCTGTCGGTGCTTGGGGTCAACTACCGCAATGCGCGGGAGGTCACGCGCGTGGCCAACGACCTGCTGAGGGTCAAGCACGCGCGCTTCGGTTCGATCGACCGCGAGAGCAACCATCTGGTCGAAGCGGCGTCCACGCTCGATGGCGAGGTGCGGCTGCTGGCTGATACCGAGGCGGTGCGTCGGGACGTGGACGGGCGCACGCGCGGTTCGACCCAGTACGCCGTGCTGGTGCTGCGCGACGAGGACAAGCCGGTCGCGCGGGCGAGCTTTCGCACGCCGCTGGTGTTTTCGGTGCACGAGGCCAAGGGTCTGGAATACCCGAACATCGTCCTGTACGGATTCGTGTCCGGGCAGCGCCAGGCTTACGCCGAAGTCTGCGCAGGCGTGGACGCAGCCGACCTCGCGGTCGCATCGCTCGACTACCGGCGCGCGAAGGACAAGCAAGACAAGTCGCTGGAGATCTGGAAGTTCTACGTCAACGCGCTGTACGTCGCGCTCACGCGCGCGGTCGAGCGTGTCTGGATGATCGAAAGCGATACCGCGCACCCGTTGCTGGCCCTGCTCGGCATCCGCGACAGCCAAGCGGCACTCTGCGCGCCGGCGAAGGCATCGAGTCGCGAGGACTGGGAGCGCGAGGCGCGCCGGCTCGAACTGCAGGGCAAGCAGGAGCAGGCCGAGGCGATCCGGCAAACCGTTCTGCGCACGCGCCAGGTGCCGTGGCCGGTGTGGAACGAGGCGACGATGGCACCGGCGATCGTGCGTGCGCTCGACCCGAAGGAGGTATCGAACAAGCTGCGCCAGCAGGTGCTCGACTTCGCGCTGTGGCACCACCAGGAGCGTTATCTGGTGCGCATGGCCCAGGAGGCGCGCTGGAACACCGCCGTCGACCTGGTGAAGCACGCCCATGAGGGGCGCGTGCACCGCACCGCGGCCGATGTCGCCGAACGCCAGCTGGCACCGTGGTCGAAGAAAACCTTCAAGGACGTGCTTGCGCTGTGCGACCAGCATGGTGTCGACCATCGGGGTGTTTTCGACGTCACGCCGCTGATGATGGCCGCGCGCGCCGGCAACCTTCCCTTGGTTGATACCTTGCTTGAGCGCGGCGCCGATATCGAGGCGCGCGATCTGTTCGGGCAGACCCCGGTGATGCACGCCCTTGAGCGCGCGGCACTGCACGCCGACTATGCGGGCGGCCCGTTCGCCGCGGTCTACGAGCGCATGGCGCCGCCGGCGCTGGATGTGGAGGCGGACGGTCGCCTGATCCGTCTGTACCCGCATCAGGGCGAGTACTTCGTGCTGCTGACGATGCTTGCTGGCATCAAGACCCTGGGCTCGCAACTGGTGCCGGCGCAGGCCTGCCCGCTGGACCGGCGCTCGGGCTTCAACACGGCCTGGCTGATGCGCCACATCGAGCATTTGCCGATCAGCGTGCTGCGCGAGGAGCGGCGCAAGCGTACGTGGTTCAACGCGGTCCTCGCGCGCGCCGAAGTTGAAAGCAGCTATGAGCCAGCACGCCGGCTATGGATGCGCTGGCGCAACGGCTACTACGTGCCGAATCCGACGATGCGCCTGCGCGTGCCCGGCGCCGATGGGCAGCAAGCATGGCAGCCCGTGCACTCAGCGATGGCCGTGCGCCGGGTTCTCGCGGGAAACGGCTATGGCGCTGCCAGAGCCGCACTCGAGGGTCTGTTGCCAAAGTCGGAACGCGACGGCGTGGCCGGCCTGGCTTGAAAGACCGCCATCTCCCTTACGGCGGGGCGGTGATCAAAGTCGGCGCGAGCACGGAGATCAACATGAAGGACCAAGCGCCGCCTTCGCGCACAAGTGTGCTCAAGCATTGACCGGTCGCTTCTGGCCGATGACAGCCCTTGCGGGCTCGATGGTGCACGGGCAAGCTGCGACACACAGAGGTCGATCCAATGCGGACCAAACAGCGCTATAAGTTTCAAAAAACTGAGACCCCGTGAAAGAACGCTTCCAAGATGATGTGCCAACGCTGCTGGCAATCGGGTTGCTTATCTCCATTGTCGCTTCGTTGGCACACGAAGCCCTTGGGCATGGTGTGGGCTGCCTGATGGATGCCGGCCACATCACCCTCATTACATTTCTCGTTTTTCGCTGTGCAGGAGCCGGTGTGCTGGCCGATGGCGGCGGACCTGTCGGTGTCATTGTGACAGGCTGCATAGCCTTGTTGATTACCGCCGTCATGACAAGACATCGGCCAACTTTGCCCAGACTTTTTCTCTTCAACTTTGGCACCCTGGCGCTACTTTGGGTTTGTGGCCAGGCCATCGAAGAGGCATTTGATGGCAGCGATGACTGGGGGCATGTCGCTTCCGATCTGGGCTGGTCCAACTCATGGCACATCATTGTTGCCGTGGCGGGTGTGCTTAGCTATGCCGCGATTGTGCGGATATCCAGCAAGCTGGCCAAAGTCATCGCAGGCGGGCGCCCAATGCGCCTATTGGTTCCATATTTGGCGACGATGGCTTCGTCGATTGTGTTGGGCGCTCTATGGCACGGGGACCGCACAGGCTCTGCGATTGATGGTTTTCTCTCGTTTGGTCTTGCCCCCGTCGGCTATTTGGTCGCCGCCAGGCGTGCTGCGCAAAGTGATTCTGTAAACGATCTGATTGTGCGAAACCCAGCGTTCCTAGTGTTCGTCACTATTGCGTGGCTAGTTTTTGCTCTAACAGTGGCTGGAGGCATAGGCGTTCGGTCGTGAGACTTGCCGGAACAGGACTGCTGCAGGCGTGGTGAGCGCCAACCTCCGCTGCAGCCGTTATCCTCAGTTGGATTACTCGTCGCGAACGGCTGAAACTGGCCGGCCCTTGCCGGTCGACCCCGCAGTTCAGAGTTGCTTGCGAGCCTGGCAAGTTCGCCTGGTGATGGTCGTCACGTTCGATGCCTGCAATGTGCAGCTTGTTGGCAACAGTGGGCAGTTTGATTGCCGGACATGGTCAGTTTCGCTGGCGAAGCTGGTCAGCTGCCGTGGCGAAGGTGAGCAGGTTGCTGGCGCTTTGCACCTCGCAGATGATTCTTGTTCTTCTGCCGTACACCCACACTTGATAGGTAAGATCTGCACAGACAGGTGATCCATGGGGCGTATGATGGAGGAATGGCTCGAAGACCAAGACCGCGGCTGGCGTAAAAGCGACAAGCACGTGTGTCCGCGATGCGTCGACGATGATTACCTCAGGAAGCTGGTTCGCGACGATTTGAGCGCGTGTGCGTGCGATTACTGCGGTCGCCGCAGTCGCAGCCCCATCGCCGCCAGCGTCAACGTCCTGCTGGAGGCGATCTACCCCACCGTCAATGCGTATTTCAATGAGCCGAACGATGCCGGTGTGCCATTCGACGAAGGGGAATACTTCGTCGAGCCGTGGAGCATCGCGGAAATCTTCGAATCCTTCTGTCTCGAAGAACGGCCTGAGCTGTTGCAGGATCTCGTGGATGCCGACGCCTACGATGGCGGGCGTGTGCCCGCCGCCGACGGCCATTGGACGTCAAGCCATGAGCACGATTTGATGATGGGGTCCTGGCAGCACTTCGCTCACACGGTGAAGCACGAGACACGGTTTCACTTCGCCAACATGCCGCCCTCGGAATCTGGCGAATCCGGTGACATCGACATCCGCAACTGGCTTCCGACCCTCGCCAAACAGCTCCGGTCCATGGTGGTGACCCTGCCCGTGGGCACCGAGGTGTTTCGTGCACGCATCCGGCGGCCCAAGGAACATTGGTCGCCTACCGCAGATCAGCTGACGGCACCGCCCCCGGCGAAAATGAAGGCGGGTCGGATGAATCCGGCCGGCATTCGCTATCTCTACACCGGCTTCGATCGGCTCACGGCGATGCGCGAAGTGGGGGTCGACCGATCCACGGTCGACCCGGTCTATGTGGCGTCGTTCAACCTGACGCGGCCGCTGCAGGTGGTGAACCTCACCAAGGCTGTCCGCCTGCCATCGGTTTTCGACCTTGCCCAGAAAGGCAGGCGGGAACGGGCGCTGTTTCATTATGGATTCGTCCGCGAGGTCAGCAAGCGCGTGGTCAAGGATGACCTGGAACACCTGAGCTATGTTCCGACGCAGGTGGTGTGCGAATACCTTGCCCAGGTGTTCAACACGACCAGCGGCGAACGGCTGGGTGGCCTGATCTACCCCAGCTCCGTGCACAAAGGTGGCCGCAACCTGGTGGTGTTCCCCTCCCAGGAAGGCCTCAACGAAGGGTTCCATGGCGCGACCTTCAACGGGGCTACCCGGCGCCGGTTGAAGCGTGCTGATGCAACAGCGTGATCCGTCGAGAACCGGCACAATGCGCATGTGCGTCCTGATAGCCGGCTGCAGCCCATATTTAATTGCTCAAACGTTGGGGACAGGAAATTGCAAGTAACGCTCAGACTGATGCCTTCGATCTGGTCTGGGTCTGTCCCGGCAATGCCATCCATGGCGATCGTGGGCTGGCAATCTGGGCGATCGGGCAGATGGGCAAAGTGGCGTTGCTCGACCGCATCCACGGCGCCGCTGAAGCGCTGTTCGAGAAGGACACCGCCGAGTTGCGGGCGCGCTATCCCGAGATGCTGGCATCCGACATCTCGACGTTTATCGGTTCCGCCGACGGCGGCTGAGTATCGCGAACGGTTTCCAGAGCGCGTGACGGGGCACATCAAGCCGCTTCAGCTGCCCAACTCCCGGCAGAGCGTCCCACGCCAGTGCTTGGTGCAGCTGGGCTTCGGCGTTGACCGTCTCTTTTTGGCCGCTCAGCGACCTTTGGTTGGAGGGCGCTGACTGGACGAAATGTGACGCGAGATCCCGATCAACGCGAATACGAAGCCGGAACCGGTGTTGTCGCCTCGCTTACGGCGAACGGATCCCCGCAATCATTTTTTCGATCTTCGCTTCCTTGTCCACGGCATCCGGTAGCGGCTGATAGCCGATGGAAGTCTTGCAGTCGGATAACGCTGCCTGCAATTTCCCAAGGTACATCTCAGCGTAGCAGCGGTCGTTGTAGTAAGAAGCAATGTTGTACATGCTGGTGAGCGCGGGGGTGAACAAATTGCGCCAACGGTCCAGCGTCTGCAGCGCCTGCCCGAAGTGGTGCTGATTGTCTTGAAGAAGCGACACCTCGACCGCGGAGTAGGTACGAAATCTCAAATCTGCTGGGCTGTCGGCGACGGCTGTATAGGCCTCTGCCGCACCGTGCGGATCCCCGGTCGCTTCCTTGGCATGCGCAAGGAAAAAGCGTGCCTGCCAGTCGCCGCTGGCAGCCCAAGTGGCCGCGCATGCCTTCAGGGCGTCAGGGTACTGATGCAGCCTGAACAACCCGTTGCAGGTCACACGATCATAGGTTGGTATTGCGCCGTACCCACCCATCAGTCGCGCAGCGGCTTCGCCATACCTGACGCCGTCACCCCAGTCGTTGCTGTCGAAATAAATCGCCGCAATGTCATCGTCGATTCGTGCGCGCGCCCAATTTGCCGCATCTAATGTCGCGAAATGCGTGTTGGCGAGATCGTGTTCGGCTCGCAGGTAAAGTGGCAGTGCTTGCTGATCCTGCCCGCGCCAGTGCCAGAACAGCCCAGCATCGCGGTCCACGACGTAGCTACCGTGGGTATCACTGGAAAGCTGCTGCACGTCGCTGCCGGTTGCCTGGGCGATGGCATGAAGCATGGTCAGCGCCGGCACTTCGGCCAAGCGCTCGAACAGGAGGTTGCGCAAGGGTTGGTTGGCCGCCTCCAGCGCGCCGGGCGTGTCGTGACGAATGTAGCGATCCACGTCGGAGTAGGCTTGCTGGCGCGCTGCAATGACGTCAGGTGCATTTAGCGCCGCCTGCATGCATGCCTTCACTCCCTGGTTGCCCATTGCGCATCCACGCGCAGCGCCTTGGACCAAATACGTGTACAAAGGCAGGTACAGCATCTGAAGCGGCACGCCGGCTTTGCCATCGGCATACTTGGCGACGAACTGAATCATGGGAAGGTTTCCGTCCAGCAACCCCGCCATCGCGTCGGTAGGCCGTAGCTGCTTGAGGCGGATGGCGTAGAGCGTGTAGTCGCGCGGGTGCAATGCAACCGCCTTTTGGAAAACGACGGCCTCTGCGTTCGCGTTTTGAAGATCACCTTCAATCCGCAAATAGAGCTCCCATGCAAAAACATCATCAGGTCCCGTTCGGACCGCCATTTCTGCATCCCGGCCGGCCGCCTCGATGAACTTGCTCGCTTTGGCCTGCCTCATGGGGTCGCTGCCATCGTCCCCAAGTATCCACCATCCCATCGTCTGCTCGTGCAGGGCCAGGATCAACCACGCGTACGAAGCCTTCGGTTTGGCGTGTACCCATCGCTCCAGCTGAGCTTGCATTCCCGGTGCCCCGGGGGCGGCGACCCAACACATGAAACATGCGGACCTTGGTTTGGACTGCGGCTCGGTCTGTCCCCTTTGCGCCACTGCGGCGATTCCGCTAGCCGCGTCTGCAAAATCGCCGCCTCCGATCTCACCTCGCACTTGCATGGCGCGCTGGAATAAGGTCGGTCGCATACCAGAGTCCGATACCAGTCCACTGCTACTGCTACCGCCATTGCAGCCGCCAGCCAAGAGGCACAGTCCCGTGGCCACCATGACGAGTGAAAAGGATTGGCGCCTCATCCGCGTAGCCCCCGTAATCAAAACCGTCGTGTTGGATTCCGTAGCGAACACTCACGCCAACGCTGCCGCGGCCGTCGGTACCCGTGTCTTACGCAGAATCGCACGCGGACTGCGCCATCATGGAGTGCGCTTCAAGCCCGAGACTCTGTGCCACGCACGACGTGCACCTGGACGGGATCCGCGATGACCGATGAGTGTCTGGCGAGCAGCAAGGGCCGCTAGCGCGGCCTTAACCAGAACGGTCACTGACGCGATCTTGATGCCGCATGAAATGCAGCGGCGGGTGGTCAGGAGCAAGACGGGCACCATGATCCCCGATACGAATCGGACACGGGCTCTTGCGTGCCTATTGACCCAGGCGGCGAAATGGTTCTACCTCCGACTGCCTTGACCCGACCAGCTGTGACCCGTTTTTCCATTTCCCCGGGAGAGCTAATGTCAACTTACCGGGATAGCTACAGCTTCTCGAATTCCCGCTTCAAGTCGTAGCCCTTGTCAGTCACGATGCGCTCGAGCGTCCTCACACGTTGCTCCAACGTGTCGATGCGCGCTTGGTATCGAGGGTCTTCGCGCGGCTGGACCTGCTTGTAGCGCAAGTGGTCACGAAAGATGCGTGCCCCAAAAACGATGATGATGATACCCAGGACGAAGAGTTGACCGTTTTCCATCGTTGATTCCTAATGTTCCAGATCGCGAAATTGGCGGTCGAGGTCGTACCGACTCGACGTGACGTAGCCTTCCATGTGCTGCAACTTCAAGTCCAGCTGACGACAGCGTTGGCCTACATCGAGGAAGGTTTCGACAGCCGATCGCCTCACGCCGCGCCCGTATCCCCCTTGGGTATCCCAATCGTAGAACGTGTCCGGCTCGGTCGGAAGCATGAAGCCGAGAGTGAGGTATGCGAACACTGTCAGGGCGTTAAACCAGAACAACGCCAAAATCATGAGGATTCGGATGAGCGTGACGTTCCAGCCTAAATAATCGGCCACGCCCGCGCACACGCCCATGAGCTTGCCGTGGCATGGATCGCGGTAAAGGCGCCGCGTGCGCCAAGGCCCATCGTGTCTCATGACTCAGCTCCGATGGCGGCCCGATTGCCAGAAGGTGCGTTCATCGCCGTCGCCGCTGTAGCGCAACGGTCGCTCCGGCATGATCAGGGCCGCAACGATATAGACCATCACGACGGACACGGGAAAGCACCAGCCCAGAGCAAGCGCTCCGCCCCGTGTCAGCCACACCGGCCAATCGAAATATTCGGCTATGCCTGCGCATACACCAAGGATCACACCGCGTTCGGAATCGCGATAGAGGCGGCGCTGGCGGTACTCGTCCCGTGAATGATTCATGCCTTGTCTCTCCAAGTGGGTATCTGTGTATCCGAAATGGTTTCCCGCGCCTTCACGCAGCCCTCCATCCGGTCGGTTGTTTGCAAAAATCCGACAGCATTTTTTCGTCATCGCGCACCAGGCTTTGCGCATGCCTGCGCTGGGTCGTGTAGTGCACGAGCAGCCACAGCGGAGCGACGAAGATGCACAAAATGACGAATCGCCCGTCAAAGCCCCTGAGGCCTCTTACTCCCGGTCAGGGGCTTTCGTCGAACCCATACGTTCTTTCAGTGCAGCCAGCTCGGCCTCGACATGGTCATTGGTTTCCAGATCCGCGAATTCGCGGTCGAGGTCGTGCTGTTTGCCCAGGTCGTAGGCTTCGACCTTGCCTTCCATGTGCTCCAGCTTGCGCTCGTAATGCTCGAACCGGCCCAGCGCGTTATTGATCCGCTCGTCGTGTGTCCGGCTCCGCGCCTTAAGGCGGTTGGCCGCTGTGTGGTGACGGGTTTCGAATGCCTTCTGGCGGTGCTTGGCATCGGCCAGCTTTGCTTGCAGCGCGGCGATGTCATCGTTGAGTTTGGCCAAGCCCAGTTCGACGTCGTCGTACTGTTCCTTGAGCGAGCCCTGCGCGTCATCCATACGCTTCTTTTCAGCAAGAGCAGCTTTGGCCAGGTCGTCACGCGCCTTGGTGATGGCTAGTTCGGCCCGACGCTGCCACTCATCGGCCTCGCGCTGGGCGTGGGCTATGCGTCGTTCCAGTTCCTTGCGGTCGGCGATCGCTCGTGCCGCCGCAGAGCGGACTTCTACCAGCGTGTCCTCCATTTCCTGGATGATCAGGCGCACCACCTTTTCCGGTTCTTCAGCCTTGTCCAGCATCGCGTTGATGTTGGAGTTGATGATGTCGCTCATTCTCGAAAAAACGCCCATGTTTGCTTACCTCGTGAAGTGAAGGGCCACGAAGTTTCTAAGGCAGATGTCGTGCCAAATGACCTTGGATGCGTAAGATATTGATACATATCTAGTTATTTGATCGGCGCTGATGACAGCCAGACTTTCAAAAGCTTGTTTGACTTATATATGATCAAATTAACCACGATAGAGCGTAAATAGCTTTGTGTCGTGACACGTACATCCCCATCTCTGCCCCATCGTGTGATGCCTCTCATGCCAGACCGGCTGTCATTGGATACTGAAGTCACAGCCATGCTGGGCGAGTCGCCAGCCTTCTTGGATTTGCTGGAACATGCCTCGCGCTTAGCCGCGGTGAACAAGCCGGTGCTGGTTATCGGCGAGCGCGGCACCGGCAAGGAGCTGATTGCCGCGCGACTGCACTACTTGTCGCCGCGCTGGCAAGCTCCGCTGGTCAAGCTCAACTGCGCGACCTTGACCGAAGCGTTGCTCGAAACCGAGTTGTTCGGCCATGAGGCGGGTGCTTTCACCGGCGCCACCCGCCGCCACGTCGGCCGTTTCGAGCAGGCCCACGGTGGTACGTTGTTTCTCGACGAGCTGGCTACTGTCTCGATGCGCGTGCAGGAAAAAATCCTGCGTGCGGTCGAGTACGGCCAGTTCGAGCGCGTCGGCGGCAGCGAGACGCTGACAGTGGACGTGCGCATTGTCGGGGCCACCAACGGGGACATGCCTGCAGCCGTGCGTGCCGGACAGTTTCGTGCCGACCTTCTCGACCGGCTGGCCTTCGATGTATTGACGGTTCCTCCGCTGCGCGTACGCCCGGGAGACATCATGCAACTGGCAGAGCATTTTGCCCTCACCATCAGTCGGGAACTGGGCCGGAAACTGTTCGCCGGTTTCACAGAGTCCGCCCGCGCAGCGCTGATCCATTACGCGTGGCCGGGTAATGTGCGTGAGTTGAAAAACGTGGTCGAGCGATCGGTTCATCGCGCGGAGGCAGACGAGCCGGTTGACGCCATCGTTTTCGACCCCTTCGCTTCCGCCTTCCGCCCACCGGTCGAGGCCGAACCGGAAGATGTCACGGAGACTCCGCCCGAAAAGTTGATCCAACTTCCATGCAACATCAAGTCGGAAACGGCGCTCATCGAAGTCGATCTGATCAAGCGCGCACTTGCCGAAGCCCGCTATAACCAGATTGAGGCCGCACCGCTGCTAGGCCTGAGCTATCACCAACTACGTGCGTTGTTACGTAAGCACGGCTTGGTGAAATCGCGCAATAACCGGGATGGATTGGCCAACGTTTGATGGGAGTTCCAGCGTGGCTGTCCCAGCCTATCGCCCTGTTACAGGCGACGTCCCCGCGAATATGCAGTGTCACACATGTAGACCGCGGTTTGTTTCGGACGCCTGAAGTGCCCGGATATCGTGAGGCTATCTGTGGCTGCATTGAGGATGTCGGCGCTCTGCCGACATCATCAATGCCAGGCCCTTCGCAGACGCCGCGCGTCACCATTGCATGCGTAAATGTGTGCGGGGTGCTACTCCGAGAACGCAGACGCTTTCGAGAGAACCATAACCTTGAAACTAGATCCTCTCGAGCGATCACTCCTGGCGATGGATTCGACTGTCAAATGCAACAGGTTGAGCTGTGCTTGACGCATTTCGAACGTCCGCTGTGCGGCGTGCAGTTACGGTGGATGACCGGCACTCCTTGGCCGATCAGGGACCTTTGGTTGGAGGGCCACGACCAATGCTCCGAACTTAAGCCCCCCGATCAACAGCACAGCTTGTAGGCGGAATAGACATGCGGTTTGGTTCGTGGTGGCCGCGGATAGCTGCGGCCCGATTGTATGCGACAGCGCGTGCGGGCGATGACATCGAGTGCGCTGGTGAGCCCGTCCATGCAAGCGCTCACGCGCAACAAGCAGCCGGTGAGGATCGGGCGGAGTGCGCCGATTGCGTAGGTGCGGTTGGGGCGACTGTCCAGTTCGGTCGGCGGCGCATCGGCGGTCGGCGGGATGGCGGTGAGCAGTGCGTGCAGGTTGTCGGCGACGATCTTCGCCGCAAAGTCCTGCTGGAAGGCCAGATGGGTCAGGCCGGTCGCTGCTTCCAGGCGCAAGCGATGCTTGATCCGCTTGAACAACTGGGCGACATACTGCCCGTCAACGTCTCTCACGTGAAGTCGTAGTCTGGTATTGCTTTCATCCGCTCGTCGGTGAATGCCTTGCGGTGGTCAGGCAGCACCAAGTCCATGGCGAGCTGTGCTACGTCGTGCGACGGCCTGACGAATCGACCGTATCGATTCCCGCTTGGATGACCGAGCTCGCGGCGGGGGGCGTGCAGCTCATCAGCGAGCCGCGCCTGCCCCTTGCCGCATGGGTCGCGCTTCGTCGATTGGTGTCAACGTTCCTATCCTTGTCGGCCTGCACAGGCCCTACAGGAGAACGCGATGCCACCACGCCAAATAGCTCAGAGAGTTCTGTTCGAAGACGCCGAGTCTCCCCCCGTGCCGCAGCTGCAGCGGGACCTTCAGGCCCAGCTGCTGCAGCAAATGGCGCAGTGGATGCAAGCCGTGGCCGTGGCGATCACCGAGAGGGGGCCCGATGAGCAAGATCACCGCTGAGCACTTGTCGCGCAGGGCGTGCGTCTACGTACGTCAATCGACGGCCGACCAAGTGCAGAACAATCTGGAGAGCCAGCGCCGACAGTACGCGTTGGTCGAGAGGGCGCGACAATTGGGGTGGGAACAGGTCGACGTCATCGACGATGACCTTGGACGATCCGGCGCAGGCACGCTGCGGCCCGGCTTCGAGCGATTGCTGGGACAGCTGTGCGACGGCGATGTCGGCGCGGTACTGAGCATCGAAGCCTCGCGCCTGGCACGCAACGGCCGCGACTGGCACACGCTGCTCGAGTTCTGCAGCGTCGTGGGCGCATTGCTCATCGACGCAGAGGGCATCTATGATCCCGCACAAATGAACGACCGGCTGCTGCTGGGCATGAAGGGCACGATCAGCGAGATGGAGCTGGCCAGCTTCAGGCAACGCGCGCAAGCGGCAATCAAGCAAAAGGCCGAGCGCGGCGAGCTGTTCATGCACGTTCCGATCGGCTACGTGCGAGCCTGTGACGACCGTATCGAGAAGGATCCCGATGAACGCGTACGTTCTGCCATCGAACTGGTGTTTCGCAAGTTCGCCGAGTTCGGCAGTGCGCGGCGCCTTTACTTCTGGCTCTGTGAGCAGCGCATCGACATGCCGGCGGTGGGCCGCGCCGGAAGTAGTGAACGCGTCGTCTGGAAGAGGCCGCGTTACCACTGTTTGCTAAGCCTGCTGCAGAACCCGATGTATGCGGGGGTCTACGCGTACGGCCGCAGCAAGTCCAGTGTGCGGATCGAGCAGGGGCGCAAGCGCATCGTGCATACCACGCATCGCAATCCCGATGACTGGTTGGTCATGATCGTCGAACACCACGAGGGCTACATCTACTGGGACGTGTACCGCAGCAACCAAGCGCTGATGGCGCACAACACCAACAGCCGGGGCAGCGCGGTGCGTGGATCGGTCAGGCGCGGCGGCGCATTGTTGGCAGGGTTGCTGCGCTGCGGCCACTGCGGGGCCAAGCTCACCGTGCAGTATCCTGGACCGACATCCATTCGCTATCAATGCCCGACACGCATCCTCTCCCGCCAGTCGTGCTGCGTCAAGTTCGGTGGTTTGGGTGCAGACCTGATGGTGTCCGAGCAAGTGTTGCGCTGTCTCGAACCGTTGGGGCTCGAAGCCGCGCTGCAAGCCATCCAGAATCTGCAAGGTGCCGAGGACGAGCGGCTCGGCCAGAAGCGGCTGGCGCTGGAACGGGCGCGCTACGAGGTGAGCCGCGCACAGCGCCAGTATGACGTCGTGGATCCCTCGAACCGTCTTGTCGCCGGTACGCTTGAAAGGCGCTGGAATGATGCAATGGCGGTAGAGTCTCGGCTTGAAGAGGAAGTTGCAGCGCTGATGCAGCAACAACCCTGTGCGCCGAGTGAGGCGACGAAGCAAAGTCTGCTTGCGCTGGCCAACGACCTGCCGCGCCTGTGGGATCATCCGGCAAGTTCGCATGACGTCAAGAAGCGCATCCTGCGTACCGTGCTGGAGGAGATCGTCGTCAACTCCGAAAATGACTCCGTGCGCTTCATCGTGCATTGGCAAGGCGGCGACCACACCGAGTTGAGGCTAAAGAAGATGCCCATAGGTCGGCATCGTCACGTCACGAGCGCCGACACGATCGCGCTGATCACATCGTTGGCCCGTCTGCAGCCCGATGAGCGCATCGCAGCGACGATCAATCGATTGGGCCACCGCACGGCGCACGAACAGACGTGGACGGCCGCCAGGGTGTGTTCGATCCGCAGGAGTCACGGCGTTGCCGCCTATCGCGAGGGCGAACGCCAGGCACGCGGTGAGTTGACCGTCGATGAAGCCGCCGCCGCACTGAAGGTCACGCCAACGACCGTGCTGCGCCTTATTCGGCAGAAGGACCTGCCGGCTACACAAGCCTGTCGCAATGCACCGTGGGTCATTCGCCGGATAGACCTCGACGAGTACCTCGCCGCAAGGACCGGGCAAAGCCCGTCAACTCGCGTTGCTGGCCAGCTGTCCCTCGATATTCAATGACATACGAAGGAGTGCATTATGAAAGGTAGTCGAAGGCTTCCTCGATACGCCAGCGGCGGTGGTACAGCGCGCCGAAGTCGGTGGCGGGATAGCGTGCTTCGTCGAGCAACGAGGTCATCAGGATGCGCACCGATCCGCTCGGTGTGACATCGCGGATCAGGCGTACGGACGTGGGCTCACGGCGCAGTTCGTAGGTGGTCGCATCGGCCGGCGTGGGCGCGGCCAGGGTGGCGATGCGCTGCGCCTCACCGCTGTGCAGGAACGCCTTGACGCAAGCCCAGCCCGAGGCATCCACGCGCATGCAGAAGGCACGTTGCGCCTGTACGAGTGTCGCCGCCATGGTGTTGCCGATCAGGCCACGATCGAGCACGAGCAGATCGTCGGGGCCGGTCGCATCGAGCGACTCGAACAGCATCTGCCGCTCCGAGCCATCGGCCGGATGCAGCGCGGCATGCAAAGTGAGTTCTGCGCCGGGCAGATACAAGGCAAACGCATAGTGATCGGCATCGAGTTCGGCACCGCGGCGCGTGGACACGCGCAAGCGCGAGCCGTCGGCGGCGACCACGCGCCGTCCGTGCCAGCGATGCGCATCAATGAGCGGCCGAGCCCGATCCAGCAGTGTCGCGTTGAGTTGGTCGAACACCTGGGCGGAAAAGCCGCGACGGGTCTTCGCAAAGGCGCGATCGCTGCATTCACGCGACCGTCCGGTGAGACCGTGCGATTGTGCAAACATCTCGTCGAGTGCGGCTTGCACCGAGGTGCACATGCCGGACAACATCATCGCCAGCACGCGCGGCACCGTGAGTTTGCGTTGCCGGGTGAACGCCCCCGGGCGCAGCCGAAAGGGCGCGATGAGCTCAGGATCGTGAAGGTGTGCGGCGAACTCAGACAGCAGCGATGCGGGATCGAGTGTTTGAGTTCATAGTGTTTATTTATCAATGAGTTACGATGCCACTATGCTATCGCGCCTGCGCCAAGAAAGCCAGTGCTTTTTGCGGGAAATCGCTTAAGTTCGGAGCATTGGGGCCACGACTGGCCGGTTGGCAGCGGTTGCCCGACCGTCGCTGACCGTTAGCAGCAGGCGCTGAGAAATGAGATTGGCTACCCGCCACTCTCGCTCCCAAACTACGCATTGAACCGGACTGCGGATGGTAAATTTCGCTACGACCTATTGCTGCTCTCCGTAGCCGGTTAACTTGAGCGTTCGGCCCTTGCTTACCAAGGACCAAGCCCAAGCTACTTCAATCGCCTTGCTTCAGCCAGCGCGGGCTGAGCAATTGGCACATGCCACAAAGTTCGCTGGCGGATTCAACTACGAAGCGCACCACGGTTGAGGGAGACATCGAAAACGTGTTGTGGCGTACGGAAGTCTAAACGCTTTCGAGGCCGCCGGTTGAGCTTGTCTTCAATCGCTTGAATGTAGGCGGCGGAGTAAGCGCTCAGATCACATCTCTTGGGCAGGTACTGCCGGATCAAGCCGTTGGTGTTCTCGTTGGTGCCGCGCTGCCAGGATGAGTACGGTTCGGCGAAATAGCTCCGCGCTGTCAGGGCGATGTCGACCAAGGCGTGCTCGGCGAACTCGCTACCGTTGTCCCAGGTCAGGGTATGCACGCGAGCCTGCAGGGGATGCAATGCATGGACGATGGCGCGCATGACCGTGTCGGCCTCGCCGTTGGGCACGAGCCGCATGCGCAGCAGGCCGGACTTGCGGTCGACCAGCGTCACGACCCGCGCCAGCCCTTTGCCCACGATGGTGTCGCCTTCCCAGTCACCCACCCGCTTGCGGCTCTCCACGATGGCCGGCCGCTCGGCGATGCGCCGTCCGTGAAAGCGCTGACGCTGCCGCGGTGTGCCACAGCGATGGCGGCGGCGTGGTTTGCGGCAGCGCAGATGCCGCCATAACTTGCCACCACGCTGACGATCGGCGGCAATGTGTTGATAGATGCGTTCGTGGCTGATGGATGCCTCGCTGGCGATCTGCACAGGGCTCCACTGCTCATCTGTCAGTCGTGCTTCCACGGCCATCCACTGATCCGGCCCGATCCGAGCTTGCGCGCTCGCTGCATGCCTGCGCTTCGCGCTCTGCCGTTGTGCGGCCAGCGCGTGATACCTGGTCGCATCGCCCGGGTTGCGTCGAAGCTCGCGGCTGATCGTCGTCGCCGCGCGTTTCAACTCCGCGCTGATTTCACGGGCAGAAAAACCACCCCTATGCAGGTGTTGAATCTGATAGCGTTCGTCTTGGCTCAGGTGTGTGTAGCTCATGTGCAGTTCCACTTGGCGGTGAAGCTGTGCAGGCTACCGCACCTGCGCCGCTCTTCCGCTTGGGGTGGTGCACTTCAGAATTGAATTCGCCGCTAAGCAACAACGCGATCGAAAATGAATGGAATATTACGGTTATATGGAGGCGGCTCATCCTGGACGATATCAGCGGGTGCACGTGCCAATTCGTCCGTGAGACATGTCATAAGCGGGCGCAGCAGATCAAGCCAAGCATGGACCTCCTGCTCAATCCGTATGATTTCGACATCAATTTCTTTCAGTGCGTTGAGATGCTTGCGAAAATCATTGATGGCTGTCAAGCCTCCCATGGTTAGAGAACCTTTCACAATGAAGCGGAGCTTGTCAGCCCAAATGAGGCCAAGTTCCGCGACGAAGCTGTTTTCACCATCCAACTGTCGCAGAACTTCCTCGTTCGGAAGCGTGACCTCTGACATCATGTAAATAGACTTGTTTTCTTCCTGCATGAGCCGAACCAATCGGCCAAATTCAACATGTTCTGGCAGCGGAGATTCACTTTTTAACCACGAGCTTAGATGATAGGCGGGCCAGCGAGATCCACCATGAAATTCAAGCCTCAGGCTGGGAATACACTTCAACAATTCCCGGCGCGCTTCCGAAATCTGGTCCGGCGACCCACCTGCGATGAAGGCCAAGCCAGATGTGGGATCTAGCAGGATTGGATACCAAATCAGGGACTGGGGCATCCGTCTCAAGATTTCTTCCCTTATTTGTCTTCTGAGTGCAGCACTATTTTCCGCGCCGGCTGCCAGAAGTGGCTGAAGCAGTTTCGCTTCCTGCCGCCTGGTCACCACCTTCTTCGCGGTCCCATAGGCCAACAGGACGACTTCGTTCACATGGATGACCGTGCTCCCAACTGTTTCACTAAGGGTGGTGAAGCCGCTGTACTTTGTCAGCACGCCGATGTCGTCGGGAATGACCGAGGGAGCCAAGGCCGCCCGAGTCACGTCGGAAATGCCAGAGGTGTTGATTTTGAACGATTGCAGATTGGGAAAATAAAAGGTCATGGCGCAGTTCCTGGTTGGGTACAACCAGAATAACCTCACCCAAACCTCCAACTTTGCTCGGCCAGCGTGCTTGAGAGGGGGTTGGCCGGGTAAAAAAGTCTGAAATGCTGGCTACCAAGCAAAATAGAGGGTCGTCCGAGAGGTGGGCCAGCTCGCCCTAGAAGGAGTGGGAAATCCTTTGCGATGCAATCCACCGACCTATATAGGGCTACCTCGATTGCACTTTCAACGCGCGAAATTCTGCCGATACGTACGCCATCATCAACAGCCAGGCAAGTGTCCGATTGAGCGATTGGCGCGAAGTAGAACCTCGTAGAACGTCGATACTCACAATGTCCATGGGTTCATTGACCACTTGGCACCGAATCTGCTCATCCGTCACGCCGTACGCCCGCAATAGCCGAGACAGTTGGCCAAGATGACGACGAGGCCACCACATGCGGTCTGGCCTGGCTTTCTTCGCATAGGTCAAGTACACGGTCGCCAGATCAACGACGAGCTTGCGCTCAGCGTCACCGTTTGGTCGATCCAATGAATCGAGCATCTGCATAAGGCCCCTTCCGGATCGCAATGAACGTGCAGCTCGTGCGCCTGACGGAGTAGGGGGCCAAATGACGAAGCCGGTCCGGTGCTCTACTTCGAGCGCGAAACCACGCAGAATCTCAGTGTCTGCAGAGTTCAACCCGTAGGCCCTCGTGGCCTGGGCAGGATCAACGCCTTGTTGGATCGTACGCAGTACTTGTTCAATGAGCCGCGCGGTGAGGGGAACGACAGATGCGGTGGACAATTCGGATTCGCTCTCAACCGATCGCGTTGCCGAGAGTTCCGGCCTGCCGAGGAGATGGTCCAGCCAGGCAATGCACCGGTCGTCGCTGCGCCAATCTGCCTGGCTTTTGGCGCGCTGCACGATTTTATCGGCTCCGGCTGCGGATAGGCCGAGGGCGACAGCACCGCCGCGCCGGCCCGCATACATTCGCAACATAGCAGCGGCGCGACTGCCGCATGCCCAGGGAAGATGAAAATAGCTCTGAATACTGGTCAAAGCATTGTGATGCCCAAGTTCTGTTGTAAAAGCACGCAGGTCGCGCGGTAGGACAACCGCCGGAGGCACTTCATCATCTGACTGCCGGTCGTGCCGAGCTATCGCTTGTTGCCAGTCTCGCCAGTCCGACAGGGACAGCAAAAGGCACAGCAGGCGCTCATTGGCCACCAAATGGCGGAACCGATGGAGGCGTGTCCGAGAGCCTGTTGAGTCCAAAAGCGCTTGAAGTATGGTTTCACGCAGGTCCGCTGACGGAACTCGTTGCTTTTCGCTGGCGAGCAGTCCAAAAATCGGTAGTGTCGCTTTCCATTTGTTCATCAGACGGGCCCGCTCCGCGTCAAGCCACATGACGATGAGGTGCCGCTCAGCTTTCGTAAGCCAGTGGCCCAGATCAACCATTCGGCGTGCAGCTGCGGTCTTTAGCCTGCGGTACCGCGAAGGCCGGATAAAGAGCAACGTGTGATCGTTTGTTGCATAAATATCCTTGAAGCGCAGGCCCGCCACTTCATTGATCCGCCCACCTGAAAATCGCAGGAGGGGAGTGAGCACTTGCGCTTGCCGCTGGAGGCGCCGTTGTTCCGGATCGACGGAATCTGCGACCCCGCCGGCAAGGGACGCGGCTCTGGTGATCAAGGCGTTGGCGCGAATGTATTCCCCTGACTGGATGACCTCTGCATCCACCAGCCGCTCGGGAGCTCCGGTTGATGCATCCAGATCGGACAAGTCGATGGCATCGAAGCCATGATGCGTCGTGAGGTAGCGGTGGAAATTCGCCAATTCCCGCGCGGCCAACCAGCGATTTCTTGGCTGTATCCGTTCCAACAAATCCTGATAAATGTCCGAGTAGTCATCTTCCTCAAGGTCCGAGAACGACAGGTCGCCGGCGATGTCAACAAGTGCACTTCCGAATGACGTGATGTACTTATGGACCGTTGACCATGCAGGCTCGGGTTCTTGGGGTGTGCCATGGCGTGTCAGCTCAAGAGCGAAGGCCGCAAGGCAAGACACCACAGGTGACACCTTCTCCATGGCAAGGAAAGCTTCCAGCTCGCGCATCAGGGGCTGCCGAAACGCCGTGATGTTGGATGCGGAGATGACGGCTTTGGTCAACCGCAATTCCTTAGGACCGCTGCCCACGTTGAGCGTCGATCGGAGTGCGTAATATTGAGACATCGCAATGCTCTTTCCGCGTTTGGCCTGAGCGGTTGCGGTCGTCGCCGGAGCGGCGGGTCTATCGGCCTCGTTTGATTCGGGTGCCGAAACGGAACTTTGATCTTCCTCCAGCAGCTGACGTTGTCGATCCATCCGCAGGGACACGGAGCCGGTCTCTGGGCTAAGTGCCATACGAGCCAACCCCGAGAGCTCGAGCAGGTTATTGACTGAAATCGTCGCGCACAGTCGTACCAGCACATCGGCGGCATGTTCCCCAACAAATTCTTGCGGTAACTGGGCAGCCACGATCTCATTCAACCTTTCCTGCGCGGGCAAGACATCGGTGGGCCATTTCTTCATAAGGCGAGCGACCGCCACAGCAGCCAGCCCCCGCAGTCCTGCGACCCGGCGTGGATTTTCTCGAAGTGGGATCAGTAAGAGATCTCCGATCGTACTGTTGCGTGTCCCACTTGCGCGCGCGCGCAGGACATCCATCAGAACATCCGGTTGATCCACAAAGCCGAACAGGCATAGGGCGACTATGGTGGTACCACAAGCCCATTCAAACGCAGTGAAGCCGGATTTGGCCGGTGCTTTGATCGGAATGCAGCTGAACTGGGCACGCATGGCGTTCGCATGCGCGCGTGCCCGCATCATTCCAGGGAAAAACGGCGTAGGTTCAAGAGTGGCAGGTGACAGCCAGGGTCCAGGGATGGGGCACTCCCAACCTAGACGCTTAACGCCTCTCTTCAACAATCGGTAGAGGGCATTGTGTGCTGCAATCTGCAGCGTGCGGTCACGTCCGACATCAGCGTCGATGTGATCCTGAACCCCCTCCAGCACGGATTCGTCGAATATGACCGGCGTTTTTTCCACGCCTTGGCAGGGCTGGCCCTTTCCCTTGGCCTCTAGAAGGAGCGTGAGCTCAGAGCTGGCCTGTGCATTGGATCCCAATGCAGACTGCAACGCAGCCACCGCACACTGCTCTCCTGCCGCTTTTTTCTCCCGAAGGAATGCTCGGGAGACCAGACGTTGCTCTTGTTCAAAGGCGCGGCTTCGATCAGCAAGAGACTTGAGCTCGCTTTTCCAGTCGCGAAGTCCACCCAGTTCACGAAACAGGGAATCTTGTGTCGGGGATTCCCTCAGGCCATCTCGGCATATCCAGCCAGCGTTGCGGGCGACAAGGTCCAGCGGTCCTGACATCTCCGCGCTCAGGGTTGCCGGCTCGGTGGGACTGTCCTTGGAAAACGGATAACCCGCAGCTTCCAAGTGGCCGAGAACGATGGCTAGGTGATCCGGCTTGATCCCGGCCGCACGCCCCCGACTGGCGATCATGGTTCGCCCGTAATTCAGTGGAAGCGCATGCCAGGACGCGGGAAGCGTCTGGCGCCACGTATCGATCTTGAGATGAACGGGTTGCATGTCTCCATCAAGATGAAAGAGCAGGGGACTTTCACCAGTCAGGGCGTTGGCTAGCTGTTGCAGGGTGCCGGAAGGGACACGTGGAGAGCCAAGGGAAATGAGGCCGCGGAAGTGTTCAGTCAGCTTTCCCATCTGCTCGGACAGTATCGACGCGGTCGGCGTGAATCGGTGCATGTGCGCCGGATCGGATTGCTTGTCCGAGAGAATTGCGCCGTGCCCCTCAACATCAAGGTCGAATCGTGTCAACGCGAACAGCGCATTGGTTGGGCGGTGGGTACCGACCACGATCAACATGCCTGCGCAATGATTCACCAGGCTGTTGTGTTCGGCGATCAGCGTGGATGCGTCGTGCCTGTTCTTGCCCGGCCGATGGACAGCTCCTCCCATGCACCGCGCCATGTGGCGAGCCGTGTCGGATGACACGAGCAGTTGGGAGCCAACCCAACCGCTTTTTCTCTCCTCATGTGACGCGGATGGGTTGTCCCCGAACAAGGGCCAGACCGCATCTCTGAAATGCCGTTCTAGTTTTTCAGACCTTACGCACGTGTAGTAGAGCGGCGCTGTCGACGAACCAAACGTATCTCCGCATAGCATCATCGTCGATGCCAGGTCCTCGGTGACCTCCCGCAAGCGCGCCTTGGCAACCAGGCGAACGCGGGAGAGGCCGACGCCCGTTCCTATAACGGACCCAACGGCCTTGGCGTACTCCTCGAGGCTTTGCGCGAACAGGCTCCTGTCAGTGGGAATGCTGAGAGAGTGGCCCTGCTGCCTCATGTATTGGGCAAAGCGGATCAGGCTCGGAGGAAGGTCCACAACGACATGTTGATGAGTGCGCACCAAATGTATGCGTTGTTCCTTCGTTGGCTCAAACGCGGATTCCGGGCGTGCGACTCCGATCCGTAGCGTCCCGTCTCCAGCGGACAACTGCAGTGGCGCCTTTTCGAGTGGCGTGCCAGTTGGCATTTCCGAGATGTGCACCATCTCATGCAGCGCCGCAGCCACGCGACCTGTCGCCAAGGTCAGGCCGACATAGAAGCCGGTGCGTGCTTGTTCAATGTCCCCGCTTTGTAAGTTACCTGCAATGGTGTTGTCCAATGCCCGGGCGAACGCCATGGCTTCGGGGTCGGACAGCGACTCCATATGGTTCCTAAGGAGGTGTGTGTTGTTGCCCCAGGCGACCTGACGGACCCACCGGATTTCCTCAAGAAGTGGGACCAGCTTTTTGGCCGGCTGCTTGCGCTGCACTGCAACGAGAGGCCGGGTCCCCTCGTCTGGCGATTCGGCCGGCAGTAAGGGTTCCCTGCCGGGAATGCGGAAGCGCTTTCTCCGGACGGTGCCTCCAGGCGTGGTTCGCGGATTTCTGATCCTCGCTCTTCTATATGGAGTTGCTGCGTGAGCAGGCGTCTCCAGAACAGGGTCTGGATCTGGTTGCACAGCTGGCGATTCATCCGCGCTGGTTGCCCGCATAGCTTGCAGTAGCGGTATGAAGTAGCTTTCCAGCTGTGAGGCAAGCTCTCCATTGGCGCTTCGAACGAGGTCAGCGCCTTGCGAAAGCGCATTGATGAGCCCGAGAAGGTCGCGGCTTGCTTGCCGAACGCCTATCAGCCAATTGCTAAGCGTGTGGTTGCGCAGCCGCTTGTGTGGGTCACTTGTCGGCTGAACGTCAAGGATTGCCCTCGCCAACACCTCTTGCGGTTGGTGGGGTAGATCACCTTTCCATGTGCAAGACGCCAGTATCAGCAAGGCCCGAAGTGGGTCGGCGAGTTCTGGGTCAGCAGGGGTGTTGCTGTACCTGGGTGGTCGGTATAAGGGAGAGTCTACGTTCCTTAGCTTTGTCAACAGCGCCAGAGGCACCAAAGACACCGCGGTTCCCGATGAAGTGGCCCACGTCCGGGTAAGCTCATCGTCAGCAACTTGCTTGGAATTCGCGTGCCGCCGCAGCATCTTCAGCTCGACGGTCAGCAGCTCGAGGAAGCCTGGGTTGACGTCTTTTTCCAGTTCCGTGGCCAACCACGTGAACCCTATTGCGTGGATCCGGGCAATCGCCACCAGAATTCGAAGTTCACCTCCCTGAGGGATCCGAATTCGATTGGCAATACGCGTCAAGTCGTCCTCGAAGCCGTGAAACTTGGACATCGCCAAGGACTGGAATCTCTCCGGAAACCCAGCAGGGTTGCTGTCGTTGTTTGATTGCATGAAGAGTGGCCTGCCGCCTGGACCTTGGCGGACGGTAGCCTTTACTCATTTTTGAAGCAATAGATGAGACATAAAACTTGGACAATTTAGAGGCATCGATTGGTCTTAATTTGGCAAAGACCACTGGAGCAGCGAATTTTCAGATCGGTCTATCATTTCGCCAAATCACCGTAACTATATGTATTAAATGAATAAAAAATAACTAACACATAGATGAAATAGAAATATTAGACATATCAACGACTCTTATCGCTGCTGTTCAAATATGGACTCCGAAGGCGGTGGTCGTGGGTTCGAATCCCGCCGAGCGCACCATTCCTCCAAGCTCCGCCCATCGACGCCCGCCTCTGCTCAGCCAGCCGGCGGGCTCGGCTATGCTGCTGCTTTTGCAAAGCACTGCCCATGGCCATCAAGAAATCCGAGCTGTATTCCTCCCTCTGGGCCAGCTGCGACGAACTGCGCGGCGGCATGGACGCCAGCCAGTACAAGGACTATGTGCTGGTACTGCTGTTCATCAAGTACATCAGCGACAAATACGACGGCGTGCCGTTTGCGCCCATCGACATCCCTGCCGGCGCGAGCTTCAAGGACATAGTCGCGCTCAAGGGCAACAGCGAAATCGGCGACCAGATCAACAAGAAGATCATCGCGCCGCTGGCGGCGGCCAACCGGCTGTCGGACATGCCGGATTTCAACGACGCCAGCAAGCTCGGTGACGACAAGGAAAAGGTCGAACGGCTCACCAACCTCATCGCGATCTTCCAGCGCAAGGAGCTGGACTTCTCCAAAAACCGC
>JANMAO010000112.1:0-44824 GCA_031359875.1 Lysobacter sp. | reverse complement strand
TACGGCGGTCACCAGTTCGGGCACTGGGCCGGTCAGCTTGGCGATGGCCGGGCGATCGCATTGGGGGAAACGATCAACGCCAGCGGCGAGCGCTGGGAACTGCAGCTCAAGGGTGCGGGCCCCACGCCGTATTCCCGCAGCGCCGATGGCCGCGCGGTCCTGCGGTCGTCGGTACGCGAATTCCTGTGCAGCGAGGCGATGCACCATCTCGGCATTCCAACCACGCGTGCGCTGAGCCTGGTCGTGACGGGCGAAACGGTCGTGCGCGATATGTTCTACGACGGCCATCCGCGCGAGGAACCCGGTGCGATCGTGTGCCGCGTCGCGCCTTCGTTCATCCGCTTCGGAAACTTCGAATTGCCTGCATCGCGAGGTGAAATCGATCTGTTGCGGCAGCTCGCGGATTTCTGCATCCGCCGCGACTATCCGGAGCTCGGCCTTCCCGATCTCGCTGGCGAACCCCTCTATGGCAAGTGGTTTGCGCAGGTCTGCGAGCGCACCGCTTCGATGATCGCGCACTGGATGCGGGTCGGGTTCGTCCACGGCGTGATGAACACCGACAACATGTCGATCCTCGGCCTGACCATCGACTATGGGCCTTATGGCTGGATCGACAATTTCGATCCGGACTGGACGCCGAACACCACCGACGCACAGGGCCGTCGCTATCGGTTTGGCTGGCAGCCCAGGGTCGCGTACTGGAACCTGACGCGATTGGCGCAGGCACTGTCGCCGCTGTTCGCGGACACCGGATTACTGCAGGACGGGTTGCAGCGTTACACCGACGTCTTTGCCGCCGCCGATCGCGACAACATCGCGTGCAAACTGGGATTTGCGGAATGTCGCGACGAGGACGTCCCGCTCATGCAGGACCTGCATGCGCTGTTGCAGACGGGCGAAGTCGACATGACGTTCTTCTTTCGCGCGCTCGCCGATATCGACGTCGACGCGCCGACGCTGGCGCCGATGGCCGAAGCGTTTTATGACGAGGCCAAGCGCGATTCCAGCGAGCCCGCATTTACGGCTTGGCTATCGCGTTATGCGGCGCGCCTGCGCGGGGATTCGCTTGGCGCCGCTGCACGACGCACACGCATGCATGCAGCAAACCCGCGCTACGTGCTGCGCAACTATCTGGCACAAGAGGCGATCGACCGGGCCGACGCGGGCGACTATGCCGGTATCCACGAGTTGCTGGAGGTCATGCGCAGGCCCTATGAAGACCAGCCCGGGCGCGAAGCCTATGCGCGCAAGCGACCGGATTGGGCACGCGATCGCGCGGGTTGTTCGATGCTTTCCTGCAGTTCCTGAGCGGTCGCCAGTGCTGCAACCCGGCGGAGGGAACCTCGCGCCGGGCTTGATCCAGGCCAGCAAGCCAGGCCCGGCAATCCATGAAGAACTCAAGCCGGCCTATTTGCCGCCTTTCTTTTCCTTCTTCACCGCCCGTTTTTCCTTCAGCGATTTTTCGGGCTTCTTCTTGTCGGTTTTCTTCTGGTCCAGACCTTTGCTCATGTCACGCTCCGCATTGGGGTTTTGCCGGGGAAGGCACGGGGGAGCGTACACCGACGCGGCTTCCGCTGGAATGGCCGGCTAAACTACGCGCATGCCCCTGATCACATTGCAAAACGTCGACTTCAGCGTCGGCGGCCCCCTACTACTGGATCATGTCGACCTGACGATCGAGCCCGGCGAGCGCATCGCCCTGATCGGCCGTAATGGCGCCGGCAAATCAACGCTGCTGAAGCTGCTGGCCGGGGAATTGAAGGCCGACGACGGCGAAATCCGCCTCGAAGGCGGACGTCGCGTCGCCCGCCTCGAGCAGGAAGTGCCCGCCGACGCGCAGGGCGCGGTGTTCGACGTGGTCGCGACCGGACTCGGCGAACTTGGCGCGCAGCTGGCGCAATTCCACCATCTCAGCCATGCCGATCCGGTCGACACCATCGCGCTGTCTCGGGTGCAGGCAAAGATCGAGGCGGCGCACGGCTGGTCGCTGGACCAACGCGTGGGGGAGGTGCTTGACCGGCTCGGCCTGGATGGTGAAGCGGCGTTCGCGCAGCTGTCGGGCGGCATGAAGCGGCGGGTGTTGCTCGCGCGGGCGCTGGTTTCGGCGCCGGATCTGCTGCTGCTGGACGAGCCGACCAACCATCTGGACATTGCCGCGATCGACTGGCTGGAGGGCTTCCTCAAGAGCTGGCAGGGCGCGTTGGTGTTCGTCACCCATGATCGCCGCTTCCTGCGTGCGCTGGCCACGCGCATCCTCGAGATCGATCGTGGGCAGCTGACCAGCTGGCCCGGCGACTGGGCCAACTACCAGCGTCGCCGCGAGGAGCGCTTGAACGCCGAAGTGCAGGAAAGCGCACGCTTCGACAAGCTGCTGGCGCAGGAGGAAACCTGGATCCGCCAGGGCATCAAGGCCCGTCGCACCCGCGACGAAGGCCGCGTGCGCCGGCTCGAGGCAATGCGCAACGAGCGTGCCGCTCGGCGCGAGCAGACCGGCAACGTGCGGATGGAAACGGCGCAGTCGGGCGCGTCCGGCAAGAAAGTGATCGAAGCGCGCGAGGTTTCGTTCGCGCATGGTGGTGCTGTCAATGGCAGTGGCGCGATCGTGCGTGATTTCAGCACCACGATCCTGCGTGGCGACCGGATCGGCCTGATCGGACCCAATGGCAGCGGCAAGACCACGCTGCTGAAACTGCTGCTGGGCGAATTGCAACCGGACACCGGCGAGATCCGGCTCGGCACCCAGCTGCAGGTTGCCTATTTCGACCAGTACCGGGCGACGCTGCGCGAGGACTGGAGCGCGATCGAGAATGTCGCCGAAGGCCGGGATTTCATCGAGATCGGCGGCCGTCGCAAGCACGTGCTCGGCTACCTCCAGGATTTCCTGTTCACCCCGGAACGCGCGCGCGCCCCGATCACGCGCCTGTCCGGCGGCGAGCGCAATCGCCTGCTGCTGGCGCGGTTGTTCGCACAGCCGTCCAATCTGCTGGTGATGGACGAGCCGACCAATGACCTGGATGTCGAGACACTTGAGTTGCTCGAGGAATTGCTTGCCGAGTATCCGGGCACGTTGCTGCTGGTCAGCCACGATCGAGACTTTCTCGACAACGTCGTGACCTCGACTCTGGTGATGCAGGACGGCGGCGAAGGGCGGATCGGCGAATATGTCGGCGGCTATACCGACTGGTTGCGGCAGCGGGCGAGGGCAACGATCGCAATGTCGAAGTCCGCGTCCTCATCGGCAGTAGCCGCGCCAGTGGCCATGAAGCGCAAGCTCAACTACAAGGACGCGCGCGAACTGGAGCGGTTGCCCGCCCGCATCGAGGTGCTGGAGACCCGGTTCGCCGAGCTTTCTGCCCAAATGAATGAGCCTGCGTTCTACCAGCGGGATGGCGCCGCGATCACTGCGCACAACCTCGCCGTGGCACAGGCGCAAGCCGAACTCGACGACGCGTACGCGCGCTGGTCGGAGCTGGAGAATCGATAGTTTCCTGCAGTTGCGACCAGCATGCCGATGCGGGTCGCGAAGAGGGCGAGGGTACGTTGATGCGGCACGTCGATCTGCTGGCCTCGCGCGGCGAAGTGCTGCACCGCCTGTTCTTCGCGTTGTGGCCCGACGATGCGTTGCGGGAGGGCATCGCAGAGACCGCCGCCCAGCTTGAGCGCGAACACGCGCCTGGTGGGCGACGATTACGTCCGGAGCGCTATCACCTGACCCTGCAATTCCTCGGCGATTTCCAGCCGTTGCGGCCCTCGATAGTGGATGCGGCGCGTGTCGCCGCCGCGACCGTGCGACTGCCCGCGTTTGAACTCGTTTTCGACCACGCCGGCAGCTTTTCCGGTAGCAGGGTCTGGTGGCTGGGCACGCATGGCATTCCACCGGGGCTCCAGTTTTTATCGGATGCGCTAGGTGCCGCGCTCGCCGAGGCCGGCGTGCAAGTGAAGCCGACGCAAGCGTTTGCTCCGCACCTCACCATCCGGCGCGATGTCCGCCAGCAGACCGCGCCAATTGCGATCCGGCAATTGCGTTGGCCGGTGCGTGAGTTCGTGCTGATCGACAGCGCGCCCGCCGCACGCTCGCCTTACTGCATCCTCGGGCATTGGCCATTGATGCCAGCAACGTAGAGCCAAGTTCGCGCCGTTGCGGCGTCAGAAGCCGAAGTCGCCGCACGAAGCTTGGTTCCACAAAGTCAGTCGCCGCGGATATCGAATCCGGGATCTTCGTTGAGCTTGCCATCGACCTCCAGCACCGCGCAGGTCTTGCGGTCGGCGTCGAATACGACTGGAACCAATGGCTGGAACAGTGGACGGCGGATGAACTTCAGCTCCCAGCCAAACCGCTCCAGCTCCGCCAGGGTCATGCGCTGTTCGTCGTTGAGCAGGGCGCGCAGTCGGGCCCGGCTGTCCTGGTCGGTATTGCGTCGTTCTTGTTCGGTCATGGCGGCCCCCACCGTCAGTCCAGCGCAGTCCATCGCGGATGCAGGTGCAGAATAAGACCTCACCACCGCTGGAGTCCAGATGGCTGGCAATGATCCACGCATTGACGCCTACATCGCGCGTCAGGCGGAGTTTGCGCGGCCTAATCCTCGAGCGCATCCGCGCGATCGTCCATGAGGCCTGCCCCGAGGTCGAGGAGACGATGAAATGGGGCATGCCGAGCTTCGTATACGCAGGCGGCATCCTCTGCGGCATGGCGGGGTTCAAGCAGCACGCGCCGCATTTGGATTCTGGAAGCATGCGCTGGTGATGGGCGAGGAGGGTGCACGACGCGCTCCGCCCCGGGAGGGAATGGGCAGTTTTGGCAAGATGGCGTCCTTGAAGGATCTTCCGCCGAAGCGGGAACTCATCGCCCTTGTCCGCAAGGCAATGATTTTGAACGAGCAGGGTGGCAAGACGCCGGGCGTGCGCAAGACCACGACACCGAAGCCGCCGCCGGTGCCGCCACCGGATCTCGCCGCTGCGCTGAAGAGCAACCGCAAAGCCAAGGCGACGTTCGACGCGTTTTCACCCAGCCACCAGCGCGAGTACATCGAGTGGTTGACCGAGGCCAAACGCGAGGAGACACGACAGAAGTGGTTGCTGCAGGCAGTCGAATGGCTGGCGGAGGGCAAGCCGCGCAACTGGAAATATTTGAGTTGCTGACGTCGCTGGAACGTAGGCGAGGCCTTTAGCGGCCAAGACCCTGGCGCAGCCTCAATCGGGCACGGTCAGTGCGCGAAACACCGGATAAAGCTGGTATCGGTTGTCCCACGACGCGTGGCGGCGGTAGAAGAAATCCAGTCGCGCCTGCGGATCCTTGGCGAAGGCCGCATCGTCCCTGAGCCGCCGTTCGAATTCGGCCTTCATCTGCGGATCGCGTGCCAGCATCTCGCGGGCGACATCCTCGGCGACGTAAGCCTCCATGTATTCCTTCTGCTCGAAGGCATTGTTGAACTCGCCCCACGCGACCAGTGCATCGGGCGCCTGCGGTTCGAGCAGCGCCATGACCAGGCGTGCCTTGGGCTGCGCGATCGGCACGAATAGCGCGCCGGCGCCAAGATCCTGCGACTCAGGCTTCCATGCGCCGGTAACCGTCAGGCGCTGATGGCCTTCGAAGGATTTGGCAGCAAAGTCAGCCGCGTCCGCGTGAAACGCCTCGACCTTCGTACCCGTCATCGCCTTGCCGACAGGACGGAACACGATGCCGTGCTGAGCGAGCTTTTCGCCAACCCATGCTGCATGCGCCGCGGGTACCAGGTAACCGGCTTGTGGCGCAGCGACAACCACCGAAGGCTTGACGTCGTCGCGCAATGGTACGTTCCAGACCTGCGGCTTGCCCTCGTCGTAGTGCGTCATCAAGGCCCCGGAAATATCCGACGGCGATCGCGTGTAGGCATAGCCCTGGAATGCGATCGTGCGCGCCTTGGGACCTGCCTTGTAGTCGAGCTCCACTGGCGCGCCGGCAAGATGTTCGGCGCGCGCATCGGCCGCATGCGCGGCTTGCAACCACTGGGCGCCATTGGCCGCGACCAGATCGAGCAGCGCGACGATGGTGTTGCGGGTGACGCGCACACGGGTCGGATAGTCTTTCCACGAATGGGTCTCGACCAGCATCCCGAAGCGGTTTCGCAGCTGGAAATAGCCATTGGAGAAGCGGGGCGTCGGCACGCCATCCTCGAAGCCGGATTGCGGATTGTCGGATTCGACGAATGAGGGATAGAACGGCAATGCCATCGAGCCTTGCGCGTCGAGTCGTGCGATCACGCCGTCGCGCAGTGCAACGCCGGCTTTGCGCAACGCAACGTCGCCCGCGTGTATTGGCTCGACCTGAATGGAAACGTCATGCTGGAACTTCGCGCCATCGGTGACGTGCAGGTCGATATAGGCCAGCGGATCCCAGGCATTCACCAGCCGCAGCATGGCCTGCATCTCCGGCGCGTCGACTTTCACGTAGTCGCGATTGAGGTTGAGGTTCTGCGCCGTGGTGCGCCAGCCCATTTCCTTTGGGCCGCGCTGGTTGGGTCGATTCCAGGCGCCGAAGCGCTCATGGCCGTCGACGTTGAACACCGGCACGAACAGCAGCACCTGCTTTTCCAGCGCACCCGGCGCAGCCTCGCCGTCGAGCGCCTGCCGCAGCGCGAGGAAACCCGCGTCCTTGCCATCGATTTCGCCGGCATGGATGCCGCCTTGCACCAGCATCACCGGCAGATTCATCTTGCGTGCGGCTTCCGGCGTAAAGGCACCGGCCTTCGACACGATCAGGACTTTCATCGGTCGGCCTTCCGGCGTGATGCCGAACTGGCTGCAGCGCACGGCGTTCGGATACGCCTTGGCGAAGGCATTGCACAGCGCGATGACTTCGTCGTAGCGGCCGGTCTTCAGGAATTCGGAGCGTTCGGCGATCGTGCTCAGCGCTGGATCGGCGGCGAAGGCGGGCAGGGTGTACGCAAATGATGCGCCCGCAAACAGGATGGCGGCGAACAGGCGGGAAGGCGGGGGACGCGACATTGCGGGTCGTCTCTCATTCGGGCTGGCTGCATGGTAACGGAGCCGGCAGGTACATCGGCACGCACGTCGAGGCTCGTGCTTCGCATAGACTGCGCCGCATCACCGACCGTTGTGGAGAGTCTCATGGACCAGCTGTATTACGCACCGGGCGCAGCGAGCATGCTGGTGCACTGGTTGTTACTCGAACTGGATATTCCGCACGAGCTGCACCTTGTCGACACCGCCGCCGGCGCCCAGAGGCGGCCCGAGTACCTGGCACTCAATCCCCATGGGGTGGTGCCGACGCTGATCCATGACGGTCAGCCAATGTTCGAGGCGGCGGCGCTGGCGATGACGCTGGCCGATCGCCAACCGCAGGCGGGTTTGGCGCCGGCGCCGGGCGATCCGCTGCGGCCGCAGTACAACCAGTGGATGTTCCATCTGGCCAATGCCGTGCAGCCGTTGTTCCGCTTGTGGTGGTATCCGCACGAAGCCGCAGGCGCAGAGCACACCGACGCCGTCCGCCAGCATGTGGCGCCGCGCATCGAAGCGGCCTGGGAGCGTATCGACGCGCATCTCGCTGCACAGGCGCCTGCTGGTCACGGACACTATCTGCTTGGCGACAAGCTGTCGGCCGCAGACTTCTACCTCACCATGCTGATGCGCTGGTCGCGCGGCATGCCCAAGCCGGCGACCGAGTGGCTGCAGCTCGCGGCACTGGCACAGCGGATGAAGGCGCGGCCGTCGTTCAAGGCGCTGTACCAGAGCGAAGGGCTCAGCGAATGGGCATGAGCCTGCCGTTCGTCAGCGTCACGATCATCCTCATCGGCATCACCGTGCTGGTGTCCTGGCTGGCATTCAACAACGCGCCGCTGATGGAACGGTTGCTCCTGTGGCCGCCGGCGATCCAGCGCCAACATCAATATGATCGGCTGATCACGCATGGCTTCGTGCATGCGGATTTCCAGCACCTGTTGTTCAACATGATCACGCTGTATTTCTTCGGACGCCTCGTCGAGCAATTTTTCGCCGACTACATTGGCTCGATTGGCTTTGTCCTGTTCTATCTGTCGGCGTTGCTGGTGGCGATCCTGCCGACGTATCTTCGCCATCGCCAGGATCCGCGCTATCGCAGTCTCGGGGCGTCGGGCGCGGTATCGGCGGTGTTGTTCGCCTTCATCCTGCTGCAGCCTTGGTCGATGATTTTCGTGTTCTTCCTGCCGGTGCCGGCGATCGTCTACGGCGTGATCTACGTCGGTTACTCGATCTGGATGGACCGGCAAGGGCATGGCAACGTCAATCACAGCGCGCATCTATGGGGTGCCGGCTACGGCGTGTTGTTCACTCTGCTGATGGAGCCGCGCGTAGGGCCGGCCTTTCTGGAACAGGTATTTCATCCGTCGTTCGGCTGATCGACGCTCACCTGGACTGAATGTTCCGGGTGTTATCGAAGACAGGCCGCGGTAGCCGCGGCCGGACACAATTCGACGGGAGACACGCATGGCAACCACCCGGTCCCGCAAGACAGCGATCAGCCAGCCGCCTGCGAAGAAGGCGGCCGGGAAAAAAACCGTGACCAGGCAGGCAATCGCCAGTAAGGCCGCGGTTGAAAAACCGCGCAAGGCTGCCAAGGCGCCGGCAAGCAAGCTTGCCTCCGGACGGCCCAGCACTAACGAGGCGGTTTCGAAGCCGGTGCCTGCAAAGAGGGTAGTGGCCGGGAAGGCTGCGGCAGCGAAGACAGCAGCAAGTAAAGCGCCGGCAAAAAAGGCCGTGGTGAAGAAGTCGACCCAACAAGCCCATTCCCTGCCACCAGCACGCAGCGTCGTGACGAAAGCGGCAGCGCCCAAGCGCCCAGCCAAACCTTCGCCCGTAAAAGCATCCACAAAAGCCGCAAAGCGCACCGCCAGCCCGCGCAAGATCACGCCGAAGCAGGCATTGGCCAATACACGCAGCTTGCTCGAAGCCAAACAGGCTCACGACCGTGAGGCACTACCTTGGCAGGCGCTGGATACCCACTCGCACGGGACAGCGCCGAAGTCCGGTTTCCAATCGGAGGAAGCCAAGGACAAGGCGGGCGAACTGCATGCGGGCGAAAGCCGGCTCGATGCCATCGAGGGCAGTATCAGCAGCCAGGATCGCCACAGCCAGGGCAAGCGCGACAGCCGCTGAGGAGCGATATGTCGACTGCGAGCCAGCCTGTCGAGGTGCAGCACGATCCGGACAACCGGCGCTTCGTCGCGATGGTGGATGGCGTCGAGGCCGAGCTCGACTACGAGCGAGGCCCTGGCGTAATCCGGATAACCCACACTGGCGTGCCACCAGCGATCGGTGGCCGCGGGGTCGCCGGCGAACTGATGCGCACGGCTCTGGAGTACGCGCGCGTCCAGACGCTGAAGGTGATCCCGTCCTGTTCATACGCCGCCACGTATTTCAAACGGCATCCGCAATACGCTGACTTGATGGTTGGCTGAATAAAGCCACTGCGACGGCGCTGCCACTGTGGCAGCATGCGCGTCCCGACATGCGCCCAAGTCGGGATGCGGACGCCATGCGCCTCAACAAACACATCAGCGACACCGGATTCTGCTCGCGTCGGAAGGCAGATGGCCTCATCGCCGAAGGCCGGGTCACCGTCAATGGCCTGCGCTCCCGGATCGGCGTCGAGGTGGGTGAGGGCGACGAGGTCAAGGTCGACGGCCAGGCATTGCGCGCGCGCACCGCTGCCAAGGGCCAGCGCAAGCATGTCTACATCGCGCTGAACAAACCGGTCGGCATCACCTGCACCACCGAGTCTTCGGTCAAGGACAACATTGTCGACTTCGTCGGCCATCAAGAGCGCATCTTCCCGATCGGGCGGCTGGACAAGGATTCCGAAGGCCTGATCCTGATGACCAGCAACGGCGACATCGTCAACGCGATCCTGCGCGCCGAGAACAAGCTGGAGAAGGAATATCTGGTCGCGGTGAACCATCAGGTCACCGACCAGTTCCTGCGGGGCATGGCGCGGGGGGTCCCGGTGCACGGGGAGCTGACCCTGCCGTGCCGGGTCGGCAAGCTGGGCCCGTTCGGCTTCCGGATCGTGTTGGTGCAGGGCATGAACCGGCAGATCCGGCTGATGGCCGCGCACTTCAAATACCGGGTCAAGCAGCTGCTGCGGGCGCGGATCGGCAATGTGAAGATTGGTCACCTCAAGCCCGGCCAGTGGCGGAATCTGACCGACGCCGAACTCCGCGGACTGGTGCCCAAGCAGGAGGATTGGTAGGGCCAAACCGGGCGGCTCTCCCTGTTCACACTTGTGCCCAAAAGTAGGGTATGGTGCGCGCACTGTTCAAAGCCGGGATCACGGTACATCGTGGCTCCGATGCGGTAGATCCAACGATCCGCTACATCGCTCTCGTGTTACCCCTTGCTCGACAGTCCGGTATGCATCATGTGGATGCGGCCGTGTACACCAAAACCTCGTTTCAAGGAGTAATAAATCATGTCGGATCGTCAGACCGGTACCGTCAAGTGGTTCAACGACGCCAAGGGCTTCGGCTTCATCACCCCGGAGAGCGGCGCGGACTTGTTCGTGCATTTCCGTTCGATCCAGGGCAGCGGCTTCAAGTCGCTCCAGGAAGGCCAGAAGGTCTCGTTCAAGGTCGTGCAGGGCCAGAAGGGCCTGCAGGCGGACGAAGTCCAGGCTATGTAATCTGCTCCGGCCTTCGGGCTGGAAGCTGCAACACGGGAAACCCGGCTTCGGCCGGGTTTTTCTTTGAGGGGCGCCGCGAAAAAATTCGCTCGCAAATTCATTGCAACGCGCCGCCGCGCGCTACGGAGCCTTCGCCACAGGCTTTCCATCTCGCTCCATCCGAACGACAGCCGAGCGAGCGGCGAGCAAGGATCGCCCAGGTCCATGCGTGTATTCGAGCATCACGGCATGCTCGCTACCCTGACTCCATTCGTACAGCCGTACAGGAAAGGAATCCACGTGTTGCGCCGATCCAACCAGACCTTCGTTGGCCTTTTGCTACTGCTTCTGACAGTCGCTTGCCAGCGCGAGAATCCATCGCCACCTTCCGTGGCCAAGCCGACATCTTTGCCCGCCACGGCGACAGCGCAGGCTACCCCTTCCGGCGTCCTGAACGACGTGGTCGAACGCGACCCGCGCTACATGATCGGCATCAGCTACCCACCGGTCGCCGGCAAATATCCGGGCCTGGCGGCCGAGCTGAAGCGCTATGCCGATGCCGCCCGCGGCGAACTGATGCAGGCAGTCGTGGGCATCGGCACCAACAAACCGGCGGCGCCTTATGACCTTTCGCTGAGCTTCACCGAAGTGGCAGTTACGCCGGAGCTGGTTGTTATCGCCGCCGATGGCAGCAGCTACACCGGCGGCGCGCATTCCAATCCGCTGGTGGCCCGCTTCGTCTGGCTGCCACGGCAGGACGAAAGCTTGTCTGCTACCGACCTGGTGCCCGATCCAAAAGCCTGGCGCGATATCGCAGGCTATATACGTGAGCAACTGCACGCGGCGCTGGCACAGCGTGTTGATGCCGACGACCTGCCGCCAGCCGATCGTGCCGAGATTGTCAGAAACGCCAGCCGTATGATTGACGAGGGGACAGGTCCGGACGTTGCCAACTTCGCCCAGTTCGAACCGGTGCTCACGCCCGAAGGCCGGATCACCGCATTGCGCTTCGTGTTCCCCCCATATCAGGTCGGCCCGTACGTCGATGGCACCCAGACAGTCGACGTGCCCGCCGACGTGCTGCTGCCGAAGATCGCGCTGGGCTACCGGCATCTTTTCGTGGGCGTTGATGGGCGCGGCGAAGTGCCGCGCTGACACGCTAGGCGGCCCCTATGAATGGGGCTTTGTCATCCCGAAACAACATTCCCTTCACGCATAGACAACATTCCTGTTGCGCTAATGGCACCCCTGCGATTCCGGAGACTGCCGTGCTGATCCGCCTGCATCACTCCAAAGAGCTCGAACGCTTCGACGAAGGCCGCACCCGTGCGCGCATCCTGGGCGAGGTTGCAACCGGCATGTATCCAGGCGAACCCTGGGGCGCGGTCGAGACGCACGTGGCCCGGGATTGGCAAGCCGTGCGTGGCACCTCGCCGCTGACCTGGGCTGATGTGCGCGGTGAGGCACGCACCGCCTGGCAGGTCGCCAAGCTGGAACGCGAAGGCCATCTGCGTGATGACGCGCCGGTTTTCAAGGCCGCCTGAGCGCGCGACAAGCTGATTTGCAGACGCCGCCGAAGGGCGGCGTTCTGGTATGCAGCCCTCTGCGGACTCCACGGGCGCGTCACGCCGCGTCGTGATACTTCGTGGACGCGGTCGCGATACAACGTTCGCGTCGCACCCTAAACGGAGAGTGTCATGGCCCGCCCTGTCTGGTCCGGAACCCTGTCGTTCGGCCTGCTCAATATCCCCGTGTCGCTGATGTCCGGAGAGCACCGCACCGACATCTCGTTCCGCATGCTCGATGCGCGAAACAATGCGCCGATCCGCTACGAGCGGGTCAATGCCGAGACTGGCGAAGAAGTGCCATGGAAGGACATCGTCAAGGCGTTCGAGTACGACAAAGGCAGCTACGTCGTGCTCGAGCCGGAGGACATCAAGTCCGCCGCACCGGAAAGCCACGATGCGATCGAGGTCGAAGGTTTCGTCGCCGCCAACGCCATCGGTCCACAGTATTTCGAGAAGCCCTACGTGCTGGTTCCGGCGAAGAAAGCCGAGAAGGGCTACGTGCTGCTGCGTGAAGCGCTGGCACGGACCGGCAAGATCGGAATTGCGCGCGTGGTGATCCGCACCCGCGAAAGCCTGTGCGCCGTCATGCCGCAGGGCAATGCATTGCTGCTGCTGATGATGCGATATCCACAGGAGCTGGTGGACATCAATGAATACAACATTCCAGAGGGCGGGCGCAGCGATTACCGGATCAACCCCAAGGAACTCGAATTCTCCGAGCAGCTGATCGACACCATGTCCACCGACTGGCAGCCGGATGACTATCAGGACCAGTTCCGCGAGCGCCTGCAGAAAGTGATCAAGGAGCGCATGAAGGCGCACGGCGTGGTCAAGCACGCAGATGAGGAACACGAGGCCGCGGAAGGTGCTGCCACCAACGTGGTCGACTTCATGTCGTTGCTGCAGCAAAGCATCGACCGCAACAAGCGCACGCCGGCGAAGAAGAGCATTCCCGGTGCCGTCAATACCCCGGCAAAAAAAGTTGCTGGCAAGAAGATGGCCGCGGCTAAGTCGACGGCGAAGAAGGCGCCCGCCAAGGCGTCGCGGCGCAAGTCGGCTTAAAGGCGCGCCCGCAGCAAGACCCGTATGAGTCTGCGCGAATACGCCAATAAGCGGCGCTTCGGCGACACCCTGGAGCCCACTGAGGCGGCGACGGACAAGCGCGGCAAACGACCTATCTTTGTCGTGCAGTTGCACCATGCACGAGCGCGTCACTACGACTTTCGCCTGGAGATGGATGGCACGCTCAAGAGCTGGGCAGTGCCGAAGGGGCCGTCGTTTCGCGCCGGCGAGAAGCGGCTGGCGGTCGAGGTCGAAGACCACCCGTTGAGTTACGCGACCTTCGCCGGGGACATTCCGGTTGGCAACTATGGTGCCGGCCACGTAGATATCTTCGATCATGGCGTGTGGAGTGCCGCTGGCGATCCACTCGAGTCCATGGCCGCCGGCAAGATCTATTTCTCGCTGCATGGCGAAAAACTGAATGGTGGCTGGAAGCTGGTGCGCACCGCACAGCAGCGGGGCGGCAAACCGCAGTGGCTGCTGATCAAGCGCGACGACGAATATGCGAGCGATGCCGATGCCGACGCCATCCTCGCCACGCCGACAGCCACCGAGCGCGTGCTGCTAAAAAAAGGCAACGGAAACGGCAGCGCCGCGGTGGCATCGCTGGCCGGCCCTCGACGCAGGCGCATCGACTGGTCTGCACGCGCGGCGGCGCTATCTGGCGCAAAAGCCAAACGCCGATGGGCGCTGTTCGACCCGCAACTTGCCACCTTGCGCGCCGCGCCGCCGTCTGGCGACAACTGGCTGCATGAACTGAAATGGGACGGCTATCGCTTGCTTGTTGAAATCGTCGCCGGCAAGGCGAAGTTGCGCTCACGCAACGGGTTGAACTGGACCGCGGACTATCCCGACATCGCCGCGGCGATCGAGCGCTTCGGGCTCGCGGATGGCAGTTTCGATGGCGAACTGATCGCACTGGATCCCAAGGGCCGCGACGACTTCGGCCTGTTGCAGAAAACAATCGAAGGCAGCGCAGATGCGCCGCTGCGTTACATGTTGTTCGACATGCCGTCGCTTGCGGGTTTCGACCTGGCCGCGACGCGATTGATTGACCGCAAGATGTTGCTGGAATCGCTGCTGAAGGGCGCAGATCCGGTGCTGGCTTACAGCCAGCACATCATTGGTCATGGCGCGGAGGTCTTTGCCGCGAGCAGGACGCAAGGCATGGAAGGCATCATCAGCAAGGAGGTCGGCGCGCGCTACGTGCCCGGCCGATCGAGCAGCTGGATCAAGGTCAAGCACGAACAGTCGGACGAATTCGTGATCGTGGGATTCACTGCACCCAAGCGTTCACGCACCGGCTTCGGCTCGCTGCTGATGGCCACGCGCGAACATGGCGTGCTCAAGTATGTCGGTCGCGTCGGTACCGGTTACAACGGTGAAGCATTACGTGCAATGGGCACGCGACTACAAAGGCTTGCACGCCCCACGGCGACCGTCATGTTGCCGTCGCATGTCCCGTTGCGCCCGCGCGATGTGACCTGGGTGGAACCGGGGCTGGTCGCGGAAGTCGCCTTTCGCGGTTGGGGCAAGGAAGGGTTGCTGCGACAGGCGAGTTTCCAGCGATTGCGCGAGGATAAGACCGTGGATGAGATCGGCGACCAGGGCGCGACGGCAGCGCGCCTCAGCAGTCCGGACAAGATCATTTACCCCGAACTCGGCATCACCAAGCAGCAGGTTGCCGACTATTACCGCGCGGTCGCTCCACTGCTGCTCCCCGAGATTGAAAAGCGACCGTTGTCGCTGCTGCGTTGCCCCGATGGGCTGAAGGGTCAGTGTTTCTTCCAGAAGCACCATGCAGAGACGCTGGGTGCCAACGTGCGTTCGGTGCCGATCCGCGAGAAGGACGGTGGCAGCGAAAAGTACCTGTGTGTCGACGGCGTCGAAGGCGTACTCGATCTGGTGCAGATGAACGTGCTGGAGCTGCATCCGTGGGGGGCGCGCATCGAGGACATTGAGCATCCCGACCGGCTGGTCTTCGATCTGGATCCAGGCGAGGGTGTCGACTGGAAAACGATAGTGACAGCAGCGCGCGATGTGCGTGCACGCCTGGAAGAGATCGGCCTCGAAAGTTTTGTGCGCCTGTCCGGCGGCAAGGGCCTGCACGTCGTGCTGCCGATCAAGCCGGGGCCGAGCTGGATCCAGGGCAAAGGATTCTGCGAGGCCTTTGCCGATGCCATGGCCACGCAGGCACCAGAGCGCTACGTCGCCACGGCAACCAAGGCCAAGCGCCGTGGCGTCATTTTCATCGACTGGTTGCGCAACGCTCGCGGGGCGACCAGCGTTGCCAGCTGGTCGTTGCGCGCGCGCAAGGAGGCCGGTGTCGCCATGCCGCTCGCGTGGAGCGAGCTTGGCCGAACGAAGTCGGCTACCGACTTTCCAATGGAGCGCGCCATGCGTCGCGCGGCCAGTCTGCGCAAGGATCCATGGGTGGGCTGGGAGATGGCGGCCAAGCAAAAGCTCGTTGAGTTGGATTGACGGGAGCAGCGTCACACCCGCCCAGGATGTGAAAATCATGTGCAGACGCCGCGTCCGCGACGACGTGGTCGAGTCTTCGTGAAGTGAGTGGTGCAGTCGGCGGCAATTGCGCCTGAGCGCGTCCTCGGTCTAACGAACGGCAGATGGAAAGATTTTCTCGCCAAGTAAACAATTTCTGCATTGTCGTAGTTGGAAGCCTGCGCGTTCCACTGCAGAGCCACGCCACGGCTCGTGGCCGGGTTGGCATCGAACCTGCTTACGCGATGGGGTCGGCAGGGCTTTTGGTCGACGCACATCAATAAGAACATCAAGGAGAAATCGAGATGCGCAAGACAATCATCGCGTCAGCACTGCTGCTTGCCCTGGGAGGAATGGGACAGGCCTTGGCTGACAACAACAGCACCGGCGACAATCGTGACAATGAGACCTCGGCCGAAGGGCATGGAAACGCCTCGGCGAGCAACAGTTCGACATCGACCGCCACTTTCTCCAGTTCCTTCAACACCAATACGGCCACGGCCGATACCACGCTGAATGGGATCGTGACCAACAATGTCGTGCGTGATCTCGGAAATTCGGCCTCCAACGATGGCAATGCCAACGGAGGTAAGGGCGGACGTGGAGGCGATGGATACGGCGGCATGGTGACTGGCGGCAAAGGCTACGGCGGCGATGGCGGCGATGGCGGCAACGCGCACGCCAAGAGTGGCCGCGGCGGCGACGCCAGCAGTGGGAGCGGCGATTCGTACGCGAAAGGCGTCGCCTATGGCGGCGAAGGTGAAGGCAAGGGCGGCAAGGCGAATGCCGACAGTCACGGCGGCAAGGCAGGTGGCAGCGGCGACTCCGGCGCGCTTGCGGACGGATCGGGCGGAAGCTCGACCAGCACCCAGGGCGATGGCAACGGCTCGGTCGCGATCAACACCGTTGGCGATGGTTCGGCAACCGCGAGTTCCGGATCGGGCGCAGCCAGCGGGACCGGCGGAGCGGCCAGTTCGACAGCAAGCTCGGGTAGCGGCACTGGCACTGGCGGGTCGGCAACGTCCAGCGCGACATCGGCCAGCGGCAGCAGTTCGTCGACTGCGGGCAACAGCGGTTCAGTTGCCTCGAACGGCGGAGCGGCCGGAGCCGCTGGCTCAGGGACCGGCGGCGCGGCAAGCGGCGCGGATGGAACCGGAGCGGCCGGCGGAAGCGGCGGCGCGGGTGGCACGATCGGCGTGAGCGCCGGCACTTTCGACATGTCCAACGCCATGACCAGCGTCGGCCAATCGGCGGCGGGCATCATGATCGCTGCGCAAAACAGCGGTGCGTCTTCGCTGATCCAGCAGGGCGTCACCGTGCAGGCGAACTTGAACATCGGCGGTCCGTAAACGAAGGCTTGTTGCGTTGTTCTTGTTGCAGCGCGTGGACTCACGTCCACGCGCTGCAACGCAGACATGGCCAGAAGGAGATCAAGATGCGATCGCAAACCTATCCGTTGCGCGTCGCGAAATGGAGCGTCGCGATTTTTGCCTTGTGCATGACGGCAGCGGCCTTCGCCGAAGAGCCGGGGACAAGCCAGAACCCTCCAATGTCGCCAGCCGAATCATCGACTCCGTTCAATGGATTCGGTCAGCCGCTCGATGGCGTCATCCTCGAAAATTTCAGAGGTGGCGCCGACACAGTAAATAACGACATTGTAAACAACAACGTCGACATCACCGGCGACGTATCCGGCAACACGGCGCAGGACGTGGTGACCGGCAACAACGTCATCGACGGCGGCGCATTTGCCAACAGCGCAGGGCTTTCCACCGTGATCCAGAACACCGGGGCGAACGTCCTGATCCAGAACGGCACTATCGTCAACGTCCAGTTCCTGCCGCCTGGACAATGAAGTCCGTTGGCAAAGGCGCCATGCGGTACGCGGCACGGACGCTGCTGGCGTCGCTGTTGGGCGTGGCCTGCAGCGCGCACGCGGGACCTGTTGCCATCCGCAGTCCGGCCGGCGCCTATACGCTTCAGGTCACGAGCCTAAAGGAAGCACGTTTCAGGACCACCATCCGCCAGCGATACGATTTCAGTTGCGGCTCGGCAGCAGTGGCGACGCTGCTCACCTACCAGTTCGGCATTCCGGTGAGCGAAATGGAAGTCTTCGCGCGCATGTACGCCCTGGGCGATCGCGGCAAGATCCGGAAGGAGGGGTTTTCGCTGCTGGACATGCGCCGCTATTTCGAGTCGCGCGGTCTGCGTGCGGATGGCTTCGAATTGCCGCTGGACAAGCTGCAGAAAGAAGGCCTGCCCGCAATCGTGCTGATCAACCAGAACGGGTATCGACATTTTGTCGTGATCAAGGGAATGCGCGCCAGCCGGATCCTGGTTGGCGACCCGGCGCTGGGTGTTCGCACGATTCCGCGTGACCGGTTCGAGCGCCTGTGGGACAACCACGTTCTTTTCGTCGTGCACAACCGCCGCGACCTCGCCCGTTTCAATATCGAAAGCGACTGGCGCCTTGCCCCGATCGGACCTCTGGAAACCGCGATACAACGCAACGGGCTGCAGAACACGGTCATGCCAAAGCGCAGCCCTGGAGATATCTGAAGCAAACAGGTCGAGGCAATGAGGAGCAGGAGCAGGAGCGATCCTGAAACCAGGAGGACAACATGAAGAATCGATACGGACTACCAGGCGCCATCGGTTTCGCCTGCCTGCTTGCAGGCGCGTTTGCGCCAAGTCATGCGCAGGCGCAGGAGCGTCTGCCATCCGAGGACCCTACGGCTGACTGGATTCCATTGACGCCGGAGCGTCTGGATACGATGCGTGGCGGTTTCAGCCTGCCATCGGGCTTGAACCTATCGTTCGGTATCGAGCGTGCGGTGTTCATCGATGGCGCCCTGGTGACATCCATCAGCGTCAACGTCGCCAACGTCGCCAGAATGACCACCGATGAAGCGAAGGCCCTAGCGACAGCGACTGCGCCGCTGCTCCTGCAGAACGGCCCGGGCAACGTGGTGACTCCAGGCAGCGGCAACGCGGGCCTGACGATTCAAAACACGCTGGACGATCAGACCATACGCACCCTGACGACGCTGAATATCAGCGTGGACACCCTCGGCCTTTACAAGAGCCTCAATGCGCAATCGACGGTCCAGGACGCCCTGACCATTCTTTCGGCCGGTCATTGACCGGAATCGCGTTGATCAGGCATCGCAGCCAATCCTGAGAGCGGACATGAGCAATGGAATGCGGTCGCCGGCCGTGATGATCTTGTCAAGAACAGGTGCTGGAAGGGCGACCCGGCAGGGCTCGGCACCTATCCGCACGCCCCTCGCCGGGGCGTGTGCCGTTGCGCTGGTTTTCTCCGGCGTGGCACACGCCCAAAGCGCTGCACAAGATCCGAATGCATCGCGCCTGGATGCGCTGCAGCACCAGGTTGACGCCCAGGCCCGTCGAATTGGCGCGCTGGAGCACGCCATGTCCGAGCGCGACGACCAGCTCGCTGCACTGCAGCGCACACTCGATCGGGGCTATCTGGACCAGCTGCGCGCGCGAGGTGTGCAGGACACTACGCCCGCACCCACGACGGCGACGACAACACCTTCTTCGCCGGCATCCTCTCCACCTTCTTACGATCAGACGCCACCCGAGAGACCGGTCGGCAAGGCTCCGGACACCGGCAACCGTCCACCGGAAGTCGCCCGGATTTTTGAAGAGCCCAGCGTGCTGACGCCGAAGGGACATTTCAGCCTGGAGCCATCGCTCCAGTTCGGATATTCGGCAACCGATCGCGTGGCTCTGGTCGGATACACGGTGATCCCCGCGATCCTGATTGGTCTGATCGATGTGCGTCAGGTCAAGACCACGACCGAAACGGCTGCGCTGACTTTGCGTTATGGCTTGACCAAGCGATTGGAGCTGGAGGCTCGGGTTCCGTATTCGCATATCAACACCGACACCATCAGTCGCGAGGTATTCACCGGCACCGCCCAGGATCGCGTGTTCACTGCCGGTGGCAGTGGCATCGGTGATGTTGAACTCGCAGCGCGTTATCAGTTCAGCGAAGGCTCGCTGGACAAACCCTTCTACGTGGGCTGGTTGCGTTACAAGAGCCGGACCGGAAAAGATCCGTTCGAAGTGGTGACCGACTGCGTGCAGCGGTGCATCGGTTCGGTGACTGACCCCAGCAACACGACCGGCACGGGGCTGCCACTCGACCTTCCGACCGGTAGCGGCTTCCAGGCGTTGCAGGGCGGCGTGACCTGGCTGTATGCGTCCGACCCGGCGGTCCTCTTCGGAAGCTTCAGTTACCTGCACAACTTCCCGCGGCACAACGTGTCACGCCATGTGCTGGACGGGCGGAGCGAGTTCATCGGTGACGTGGATGCCGGCGATATCATCGGATTCAACCTCGGCATGGGGTTGTCGTTGAACGAAAGATTCTCGCTCAGCCTGGGTTACGACCAGAGCTTTGTTGGCCGCACCCGGCAAAATGGCGTGGCCCTGCCGGGCTCCGCACGAGTGGTGCTTGGCACCCTCCTGATCGGCGGGTCTTATCGTTTCAGCGACGTGCACACCGTCAATTTTTCGCTTGGCATCGGCGTGACGCGTGATACGCCGGATGTGACGCTGACGGTGCGAACGCCGTTTTCGCTTTAGCGTTTTTCGCAGCAACAAAAAACCGCCGGGAGCGATCCCGGCGGTTTTGTTTCGACGCTGCCGCGCTTACTTTTTCGGTGGCATTGCGTCGGACTGGAGCCCCGGCTTGGCCGAATCGTCGGCCGTCGCAGTCAGGCCGCGACGCACCAGCAGTGGTTCGATGTAGGGCTCGCGGCCGGTGTAGTCCTTGAAGATCTTCATCGCGTCCTGGCTGCCGCCCTGCGAGAGCAGGGTGTCGCGGAAGTGCTGGCCATTCGCGCGGGTCAGACCGCCGTTCTGCTTGAACCATTCCACGCTGTCGGCATCCAGCACCTCTGACCAGATGTACGCGTAATAGCCGGCCGAATATCCACCCATGATGTGACTGAAGTACGGCGTACGGTAACGCGGCGGCACCGCGTAGAAGTCCAAGCCGTCTTTCTTCAGGGCCGCAGCCTCGAACGCCATGACGCCATCGGCGGACGGCACCTGGTCACTGGTGATCTGGTGCCAGTTCTGGTCGAGCATCGCCGCGCCCAGGTACTCGGTGGTGGTGAAGCCCTGGTTGAATTTCTGTGAGGCAATCACTTTGTCCAGCAGTGCCTTGGGCATGGGCGCGCCGGTCCGGTAGTGCTTGGCGTAGTTGGCCAGGACCTGCGGCCAGTCGGCCCACATCTCGTTGACCTGCGACGGATATTCGACGAAGTCGCGCGGCACGCTGGTGCCGCTGAAATACGGATACTTCACGTTGGAGAACATGCCGTGCAGCGCATGCCCGAACTCGTGGAACATCGTGGTGACCTCGTCCCAGGACAGAAGGGTCGGCTGGCCAGCCTGCGGCTTCTGGATGTTCAGGTGGTTGGCGACAACGGGCAGGAAGCCGGTCAACGCGGACTGGTCAACGTAGGAATTCATCCATGCGCCGCCCTGTTTGGACGAGCGGGCATACATGTCGGAGATGAAGATGGCCAACGGCTTGCCATCCTTGTCGAACACATCGAACACGCGCACGTCCGGCTCGTACACCGGCAGGTCGTGGCGTTCCTTGAAGGTCAGGCCATACAGCTCGTGGGCGGCGTAGAAGACACCGTTCTGCTGCACGTTGTCCAGTTGCAGGTAGGGCTTGAGCTGTGATTCGTCGAAGTTGTAGCGGGCCTGGCGCACCTTCTCGGCGTAGTAGGCCCAGTCCCACGGCTCAAGCTTGAAGGTCGGCTGCTTCTTCGCTTTCTGTTCCTTGTCGATCAGCGTCTGCATGTCAGCCGCTTCCCGCTTCGCGTTGGCGACAGCTGGCGGAGCAAGCTTGCCGAGCATGTCGTTGACCGCCGCCGGCGTCTTGGCGGTCTGGTCTTCAAGGCTGTACGCGGCATAGTTGGGATAGCCGAGCAGCTTCGCCTTGTCCGCCCGCAGCTTCATGATCCGCGAAACAATCGCCGTGTTGTCGTAGGCATTGCCGCGGGTGCCGCGCGAGATCGACGCCCGGTAGAGCTTTTCGCGCAGGGCGCGATTCTGCAGGAACGTTTCCGGCGCCTGGCCGGTGGTGTTCTGAAGTTTGAGCAGGTACTTGCCGTCTAGTTTCTTGGCCTTGGCGGCTTCGGCGGCGGCGCTGATCTGCTCGTCACTGAGGCCGGCCAGTTCCGTCTTGCTGTCCACGACGATCGCCGAATCGTTCACTTCAGCCAGGACGTTCTGGCTGAACTTGGTACCCAGATCAGCAAGTTCGGCATTCATCGCCTTGAGCTTGACCTTGTCGGCGTTGGACAGCTGTGCGCCAGAGCGCACGAAATCCTGGTGGTACTTCTCGACCAGGCGCACGCCTTCGGCGTCGAGGCCGAGCTTGGAGCGTGTGTCGTACAACGCCTTGATCCGCGCGAACAACTTCGGGTTGAGGTTGATCGTGTCGCGGTGCGCGGCGAACTTCGCCGAGTAGGCGGCATCGATCTTGTCGCGGGTGTCATTGGTGTCGGCGCTGACGAGGTTGCTGAAAACGGTGATCGCGCGGGCCAGCGTGCGGCCGGATTTTTCCAGCGGAATAATGGTGTTGTCGAAAGTCGGTTTCTTCGGATTGTTGGCAACCGCATCGATTTCCTTCAGTTGCTCGGCCATGCCACTGTCGAAGGCTGGCGCGAAGGCGCTGTCCGTTATCTTGTCGAACTGTGGGTAGTGCAGCGGCAGCGGGCTGTCGGCGAGGAAGGGGTTGGATTGGAGCTGGGGATTGGGCACGGCGGCGGGGGCGACTTCGGTTTTCTTGGCGTAGGCGGGCGCAACGGCGGTCAACGCGATGGCGAGCGCCAGGGCGAGCGGATGCTTCATCGGGACAATCCTGTCGAAGGTGAAAGCGAAGCGTAGCCGATGCGCCCAGTCCGGGCCCATGGCGAAAGGCATGGCCGTATCTGAGCGGTTCACCCTGCCGCGACCCGGCGACATAGCCTTGCCGGCGGTGACGCCAAGACCGCCGAAGTGGTGAAGCAAGTCTCCAGGAGCCCGGCCTGCAATAGCCTTGAATCCTCCTGAAGCCATCGCTGCCTCGCAGCGACGCATCGCGACGGGGCGGGGCGCCCGTGACTGGCGTAGCGCTAGTCTCGGCCGAGCAACCCCTGCACGCAGGAGGGCATTGTGTGCAATGGCATAGGGACCGGACCATACGCCCGGGTTTAGACTCGGCGTCCTTGCCTGGGGAAGCCTGCATGAAACCTGTCTTGACCAAACCTGCACTGATCAGCCGTGTCGTGACCATTGGTGTTCTGGGATGCGGAATCGCGTTGCTCGCTGCGTCGCCGGCGCTGGCGGCGGAAACAATCCGCTACGTGGCGCTGGTCGACGGCGGCAGGAACGCGGGCCATCAAATCGTCACCCGGGGCGATGACGGCGTCACCCGCGTCGACTTCGTCTTCAAGGACAACGGCCGCGGTCCGGAGTTGAAGGAAGAGTTCTCGCTTGCGCCTGATGGCACGTTTGCGCGTTATCAGGTCAAGGGCACCTCAACCTTCGGAGCAGCGGTGGATGAATCGTTCGTCCGCACCGGCAGCCACGTCCAGTGGCGCTCGACCTCCGACAAGGGTGAACAGACACTGCCGGGCAGTGGCTCGGCTTCCGCCGGGATGTACATGCCGCTCGGCGGCTCGCCGGCATCCTCTTCGGTGGCGATGGCCGCGTTGGCCAAGCGCGCGGACGGCAAGCTGCCGCTGATTCCCAGCGGCACGTTGACCATGCGCAAGGTGGCCGAAGCGCAGGTCAGCAAGGGCAGCGACAAGCGCAAGGTGCAGTTGCTGGCGCTGACCGGCGTCGGTTTTACTCCGACATTCGCATGGGCGACGACCGATGCGACGCCGCGGCTGTTCGCATTCATCGCGCCCGGGTTCGTGCAGTTGATCGAGGAAGGCTGGGAGGCCAATGGCAACGCGCTGGAAACCAGGCAGAAGCAGGCGGAGAGCGAAGCGCTTGTCGACCTGCAGAAGCGAATGCTGCATCCGCTCACCGGCACCACGCTGGTGCGCAACGTCCGGGTGTTCGACAGTGAGCACGCCACGCTTGGTGTGCCCAGCGACGTGTCGCTGCGCGACGGCCGGATCGTGGCGATCGCGAAATCCGGCGCCGGTAAAACCCATGCCGACAATGTCATCGACGCCAACGGCCGCGTGCTGCTGCCGGGCCTGTTCGACATGCATGCGCACTTCAGTCCCTGGGATGGCGGCCTGCACATGGCCGCGGGCATCACCACCATCCGTGACATGGGCAATGACAACGCCACGCTGCAGCAACTGATCGTCGACGAAAAGGCAGGGCACCTGTTGGCACCGCATGTGGTGCCGGCGGGCTTCATCGAGGGTGAAAGCCCGATGTCGGCGCGCAACGGATTCGTGATCAAGAACCTGGACGAAGCGAAGAAGGCCGTCGACTGGTACCACGCGCACGATTATCCGCAGATCAAGATCTACAACTCCTTCCCGAAAGACATCGTGCGCGAGACCGCGGCCTATGCGCACAGCAAGGGCATGCGCGTCAGCGGACACATCCCGGCCTTCATGCGGGCGCAGGAAGCCGTCGAGCAGGGCTATGACGAGATCCAGCACATCAATCAGGTATTGCTGAACTTCTACGTCGACGACAAGACCGACACCCGCACATTGCAGCGGTTCTACCTGCCTGCGGAAAAGACCGCCGACCTGGATTTCGACAGCAAGCCGGTGCAGGACTTCATTGCGTTGCTGGTCAAGCACCAGACGGTAATCGATTCCACGCTAACCACCTTCGACTTCATTCGCCAGCGTCCGGGCGACCTGTCGAAGGCCTATGCGGCGGTTGCCGACCATCTTCCGCCGGACGTGCAGCGTGGCCTGCGGGTTGCGGAGATGAAGATTCCCGACGATGCCACCGCCACGCGCTACGAGAAGTCGTACGCGAAGATGATCGAATTCGTCGGTCGCATGTACAAGGCCGGGATCCCGCTGGTGGCCGGTACCGACGCGACGCCGGGCTTCACCCTGCAGCGCGAACTGGAGCTGTACGTGCAGGCCGGGCTGACGCCGGCGCAGGCGCTGCAGGTGGCGACCTGGAACGGTGCAAAGTACGCGCGTGTGCTTGATGATCGCGGCTCGGTTGCAGTCGGCAAGCGCGCCGACCTGATCCTGGTGGACGGCGATCCCACCACCAATATTTCCGACATCCGCAAGGTGGCCCTGGTGCTCAAGGACGGCAACGCCTATTACCCGAGCGAGATCGACGCTGCGCTCGGGATCAAGCCCTTTGCCGAGCCACTACGGGTGCAAGGAAAGGAGTCGATGAAATGACCACGGCCTACGAATTCAGTGCCAATGATATCGACGGTCGTCCGCAACCCTTGTCGCAATACGCCGGCAAGGTCCTGCTCATCGTCAACGTCGCCTCGAAGTGCGGCTTCACCCCGCAATACACAGGGTTGGGAAAACTCTGGCGCGACTATCGCGATCGCGGCCTGATGGTGCTCGGATTTCCGTGCGACCAGTTCGGCCACCAGGAGCCGGGCGATGCCGCGGAGATCAAGAATTTCTGTTCGTTGAACTACGACGTCGACTTTCCATTGTTCGCGAAAATCGACGTCAATGGAGCCCACGCACATCCGCTGTGGCAGTGGTTGAAGGACGAGAAGGGCGGTTTCCTCGGTATCGATGCGATCAAATGGAACTTCAGCAAGTTTCTCATCGGGCGCGACGGTCGGGTCATCAAACGCTACGCGCCCACCGACGCACCGGAAGCGCTCGCCGGGGATATCGAGGCTGCGTTGGGATGAACGCTGTCGGGCGTTTGTTCTTCGCTTGCGGCGGTCGGTAGTGCAGCCAGCATGAGTGGCATCGGCGAGGGCGATTCTGCTTCTTCCGGAAGGATGCCAACGGTTCCCGATGGCGATTTCGGGCCGGTGACGATGTCGCTCGACCGTAGTATTCCCGGGGTGTTGAAGGTCCGTGTGTGTGGCGAGGGTGGCGATGCCGATGCGGCATTGCGACGCTGGCGCTACAACTTCGCGCTGGCGCGCAGCGCCGGATTGCAAAAAATCCTGATCGTGCTCGAACTGTCGGGTCCGGTGATACCCGAGCCCGCACTCGCCGCGATGATCACGCAGGTGGCCGACCTGGATGTCGCTGACTTCCGTGTGGCGATCCTGCAGACCCGACACGAACGCCAGCGCCAGGACGAACTGGGCACGTTGATCGCGATAGACCGCGGCATTACTGCCCGGGTGTTTCCTGACGAAGGCTCGGCGTTGCTCTGGCTGCGTTACGGCGCGCGCTGAGCCAGCCGCCGTTTCGTATTGATTGCAGCCAGGATTTCGCGCGTCGCCGGCGTCCACACCGTCCATTGATGCCGGCCATGGCGAACGAACACATGCGATGCCGGCAGCAGCGGCGTCAGCGCCGGCATGGTGTCGCGCAGATAGTCGCGGTCGCCATAAGCCAGCCAGACGTTGCGTGCGCGTGCCGGGTCGCGCGACCAGGTTTGCAGATGGCGCCAGAGTTCGTGCTGGAAGTTGTCACCATCGACCCGTGCAGGCACCGGCCCCGGATTCCACCGTGCAATGCCCCCGGCCGCGGCGATTTCCTGCAGTAGTGGTTTCTCGCCCAGGTACGGCGCCATCAGCACGATGCCGTCGACCGTGCCGGGCCATTGTCCGTCGTACATCAGCGCACCCAGGCCGCCGAGCGAGGCGCCGAGCAGCCACACCTCACGATATCCATGCGCGTGCGCCGGAACGATGACTTCGTCATGCAACCGCTGTGTCGCGCTACCTTGCAGGTAGTAGCCCATCGCGAGGCCGCTGAGGACGACGTCGGCATCCGGCCACTGCGACTGGATTGCCTGTGCGATGCCGGCGTGTTGCAGGGCGGTGATGTCGTCGCCACGCCCCGGCAGTACCACCACGAGTCGCTGTGCAGGTTGCGGTGCAGTGATCAACACCGTCGGGATGGGTTTGTGCGGATCGCCTTTCGGGTAGCAACCGAACAACAGGCCGAGCAGGAGCCACAGACCGGATCGCGCCGCGATTGCACACGCTGGCCAGCTCTGGCCCGGCACGCCGCCGCGTGCAGCGAAACGCGCTCGCAGCCATGGGAGAGAGGCACGGTCGCGCAATGCTGACTCCTTGACCAGATTGGCTTTACAGAATCAACGAAAATCGCGTGAAGTCGTGGTGACGCCGCCGAGCAGCGGTGAAAGGTCTTCCAGCCTGGTTGCAATCAAGTGCTGGCTGCCTTCCGCCGATTCCATGCGGCCTTCGACCGCCAGCAACTGCGATTCGAGGAATACGCGGCGCTGGCGTTCGGCAACCTGGGCCCAGACCACGACATTCACCATGCCGGTTTCATCTTCCAGTGTGAGGAAGGTGACGCCACTGGCGGTCTGGGGACGCTGGCGCAGGATCACGAGGCCGGCGAAGCGCGCATTGCGGCCGTTGGGCCATTGCGCGAGATCGATCGAGCGGTGGTAACGGCGCTGTTGCAACTGGCGGCGGATCAGTCCAACCGGATGTGCGCCCAGGGTCACGCCGGTGCTGGCGTAATCGGCACGCGTGTTCTCGAATGCACTCGGCGGTGGGATCGCGATGCGCTGTTCGGCGTTGGCGCGCGTATCGGCCACGCCCGTGTTGGCAAACAATGGCAGCTGCTTTTCGGTGCCGGCGCTTTGCCAGCGCGCGCGATGACGATGGCCGGCGAGGCCACGCAACGCGGCGGCTTCGGCGAGCTGATCGACTGTGGCGCGGTCGAGATCTGCGCGCGCCACGAGATCGTCGAGATCGCGGAACGTGGCCTGCGAACGTGCGGCGCTGATGCGCACGGCGGCAACTTCACGCAAGCCGCTGACCATGCGCATGCCCAGCCGCAATGCGGGCTGTCGCTGCGGATCGTCCGGCCACGGCTCGAGCGTGCAGTCCCAGTCGCTATGGCGCACGTCGACTGGGCGCACGTCGATGCCATGTTTGCGTGCGTCGGCAACCAGTTGCGGCGGCTGGTAGAACCCCATCGGCAGCGAATTCAAAAGCGCGCACGAAAACGCCGCTGGTTCATGGCACTTGATCCAGCAGCTGACGTAAGTGAGCAGGGCGAAGCTGGCCGCATGCGATTCGGGAAAGCCGTAGTCGCCGAAGCCCTTGATCTGCTCGAAGATGCGCTCAGCGAATTCGCGCGTGTAGCCGTTGCCGGCCATGCCGGCAAAGAGCTTCTCGCGATGGCCTTCGAGCCCGCCGCGCCGCTTCCACGCCGCCATGTCGCGGCGCAGCCGATCCGCGTCGCCCGGGGTGTAATCCGCGGCGACCATCGCCAGGCGCATCACCTGTTCCTGGAACAGCGGCACGCCGAGCGTGCGTTCCAGTACCGGTCGAAGTTGTTCCGAGGGGAATTCCACCGGCTCCAATCCCTGTCTCCGGCGCAGGTACGGATGGATCATTCCGCCCTGGATCGGTCCGGGACGCACGATCGCGACCTCGATCACCAGGTCGTAGAAACAGGCGGGTTTCAGTCGCGGCAGCATCGCCATCTGCGCGCGCGATTCGACCTGGAAGGTGCCGATCACGTCGGCGCGCTGGATCATTGCGTAGGTGATTGCGTCCTCCGCCGGGATGGTCGCCATCTCGTAGTCCTGGCCACGATGCCGGCGCACCAGGGCCAACGCCTTGCGCACGCAGGTCAGCATGCCCAGCGCGAGCACGTCGACCTTGAGCAGCTTCATCGTGTCGAGGTCATCCTTGTCCCACTGGATGATGGTGCGGTCGGCCATGGCGGCGTTTTCGACTGGCACCAGCGTGTGCAGTGGCGCCTCCGAGATCACGAAGCCGCCGACATGCTGCGACAGATGTCGCGGCTTGCCGAGCAGGTCACCGACCAGCATCAACAGGCGCTGCATGACCGGGCTGTCGAAATCGAATCCGTATTCGCGCAGGCGCTCCGATGTCGGTGTATCGCTGCTCCACGCACTCGTGCTGCGGCTGAGTTGCGCCAGCTGGTCTTCGGGCAGGCCCAGTGCGCGTCCGACATCGCGGACCGCGCTGCGCGTCCGGTAACGGATCACGGTCGCCGCGATGGCGGCGCGTTCGCGGCCGTAACGCTGGTAGATGTACTGGATGACTTCCTCGCGCCGTTCGTGTTCGAAATCGACATCGATGTCGGGTGGTTCGTCGCGCTCCTCCGACAGGAAGCGCTCGAACAGCAGGCCCATGCGTGCGGGATCGATCGCGGTGATGCCCAGCACGAAACAGACCACCGAGTTTGCCGCCGAGCCGCGCCCCTGGCAGAGGATGTGCTGCGCGCGTGCGAATCGGACGATGTCGTGCACGGTCAGGAAGTAGGGCTCGTAGTGCTTTGTCCGGATGAGGGCCAGTTCCTTCTCGATGAGCCGGCGCGCTTCGGCATCCGCGCCCTCGGGCCAGCGCGTGCGCACGCCTTGCTCGACGAGATGCCGCAACCAGGTCGCCGGCGTATGGTCTTCCGGTACGAGTTCGTGCGGGTACTCGTACTTCAATTCGTCCAGGGAAAACGTGCAACGTTCAGCGATGCGCAGCGTTTCGGCGAGCAGGTGCTCCGGATAGATCGCCGCCAGCACGCGGCACGCACGCAGGTGGCGCTCGCCATTCGGGAACAGACGCTTGCCGGCTTGCGCGATCGTGGTGCGATGGCGGATCGCAGTCATCGTGTCATGCAGGGCCCGGCGTCCGCGGACATGCATATGGACGTCGCCGCTGGCGACTGCGGGAATGCCAAGTGACTGTGACAACGCCAGTAGCTCGCGCAGGCGACGGGCATCGTCGGCACCGCGATGCAACTCGACTGCCAGCCATAGGCGGCCATCGAAGTGTTGCTTCAACCATTCGCCGTCGCTGCGCGAAAGCATTGCGTCCGGCAGCCACAACACCAGCAGGCCAGGAAGATCGCCATCGATGTCGTCGCGGCTCAGTGAATATTCGCCTTTGACAGAACGCCGCCGACCCTGTGTCAGCAGTTGGCACAGCGTGCTGTAGCCGGTGAAGGTTTCGACCAACAGGACGAGTCTGAGCCCCGGCTTCCCGCAAACCGGGTCGAGTGTGATCTCGCTGCCCACGATCAACGGCATACCGGTCGCGCGCGAGGCCTCCAGCGCGCGGACGATGCCGGCGAGCGAGGCATCGTCGGTGATCGCGAGTGCGCGATAACCCTGCTGTTTGGCGCGATCGAACAGCTCTGCCGCACTCGATGCGCCGCGACCGAAGCTGAAGTCGGACAAGCAGTGCAGTTCGGCGTAGCCGGGTGTGCCCATGTGCTATGCAAACCAGCCATGCAGCATGAAAGGCGTTGCTGCTTCGCCCGCACCACGAAACGCCCAGGCGTGCTGGCCACTGCTCGTCTGTACCCGGTAATAGTCGCGTCGCACGTCGCCGCCATCCCACCAGCCGCTTTCGACGCGCTCGGGTCCGGCGAGGATGCGTGGGGCAGGGTCGCGCAGCGCAATCGGGCGCTGCAACAGCCAGGTCGGTCGTGGAGCAGGTTCGATTGCCAATCCTGTTTTGGCAGGCAGCGGTGTGCGCCGCCACGCCTGTTCCGGGCGATGGTCATCGGCGGGTGCGATGGCGTAGACCGATTCATCACCGAGGCGCGCACGCAGGCGTTCGCGCAGGGTGGTCCAGGGCATCGCTTGCGACGGACGCTCGTCAAACAGTTCGCGCCTGGCCGGCACGAACGGCGGCAGTTCGTCCGCAACAAGACGCAGGCCGCGCACCGGTGCGGGGATCTGCGCCTGTTCCAGCCGGCCGCGAGCGAGCTCGAACAGCAACGCCGGATTACGTTCCGCGGCGAGCAGGCCGACCACGACTTCGGTGTCAGGATGATCCTCGTGTTCCAGCCGCAGCACGAAGCGCTGCACGCCGCCATCGCGACCAGCGAGGAAGGCGGCGAGATCGGCGATCATGCGCCGCAGCGGAAACAGCAGTGCCTGGGAATTTTCGATGTCCCAGCTGAACTCGAACCGCAGGTCGAAGCGGTCGGGCGGCCGATACAGCGGGAATGGATCCGGCGTCGCACCGCGCAAGCGGTCGAGATGGTCGAGCAGGCCGGTTCCGAAGCGTTGCGCCAGCGACGCGCGCGGCGCGGCGAACAATTGTCCGAGCCGACGCAGTCCCATCGCATGCAGCGCCTGCGCCGTCTTCGTATCCAGCCGTGCCTGCGCGACCGGAATGCGGGCCAGGACGTTGCCCAATGTCGCCGGCTGCATCAGCGCGAGCCCATCGTGCATGCCGGCCAGCACCCAGGCAGCACGCGCCGTAGGCGCCACCACGATGCGATGCGAGAAGCCAAGAGCAGTAAGGTCATCGCGCAATTGCCGCTCGAACTGTGGCCACGGACCGAACAGGCCGAGGCTGGATTCGATCTCCAGCACGATCGCATCATCGAACAGGATGCTGACCTGCGAGCTGTAGCGGTACGCCCATGCGGCGAGGAAATCGCGCCAGCGTGCGACGTCGGCGGCGTCGTATTCGACCGTGGCGAACTCCGACAGCAGCGCATGTGCCGCCGCGAGCGCCTGGCCTGCATGCAGGCCGGCACGTGCCGCTGCGGGATTCACTGCAGCCAGCACGCGTTTCTGCACCGGCCCCGTCACCAGCGCGAGCGCGAGCGGTCCTTCGGCAAGCTCAGGATGAGCGGGAGCGAGAGGTTGCGGATGGCGGCGGACGCCATCGAGCGCCAGTTGTGGCAGGAGGACACAGGCCCAGAGCATCGCGATCAGCCTGCATAAGCCGCGGCAGGCGCGTGGATGGGAAAGGAAATGGGACGCGCCGGCGCGAGTCCACCACGGCACTTGAGTACGCGCAGCTGCGCAGGGGCGACCTCAACTGCGATCCGCAACGCCGCCGGTGACGGATTGCGCGCCGCGCGCAGATCGCGGAATGCAAATCCCAGCACCTGCCCGGTGCTTGCAGCCACCTGCAAACGTCGCAGTGCGCGATCGTCAGCGTGCTGCGGCCAGCACAACACCGCAGCAAGACAACCCGCGCGCAGGCACTGCTCGCTCGTCCACAACGCATCCCGCGCATTGGTATCGATCAGGTGCACATGCGTGAAATCGACTCCGGCCTGATGCCAGCCCGCGGGATAGGGCAGGTACGGCGGTGCGACCACGGCGATGTCGTGGCCGGCCTGCGTCAACCGCGCCAGCGTCGGCAGCAGCAGGCGCAATTCGCCGATGCCGTCGGCCGGCAACAACACTTCGGTCAGCGCAGCCTCCGGCCACCCGCCCCAGGGCAGGACGGCATCCAGGGCGTCGTGACCGGTTGGCTGCGCAGGCGTGGGCAACACCGTCGGCTGGCCACGCCAGACGCGACGATCGGACAGCAAGGCATCGAGGGCAATGACATGTCCCATGACGGCTGGTTCCACCTCAGCCTTCCCGGATCAGGCCGCAATACAGCCCTTCGATGGCGAAATCCTGGCCCGGCTGGATCTCGATCGGTGCGTAGTCCGCATTGCGCGGCAACAATCGGATGCGGTCGGAAGTGATGTGCAGACGCTTGATGGTGATCTCTTCGTCGAGCCGCGCAACCACGGTTTGTCCGTCGCGTGCCTGTGCAGTCCGATGCACCGCGACGAGATCGCCATCGAGGATGCCGTCGTCGCGCATTGAATCGCCCTGCACGCGCAACAGGTAGTCCGGCGAGGTCGAGAACAACAGGCGATCGAGCAGCAGATGGCGTTCGGCCTGGGGTTCGAGTGGGGCGTCGGCACCGATCGGTGCGCCCGCAGCGACGCGACCCAGGATCGGCAGTCGCAACTGGTCGCTACGCCGGGAAGGTCGGGCACTTCCGGCCCCGGCCAGCTGTATGCCGCGCGCCTTGCCTGGGAGCAATGTCAGATAGCCCTTGGCCTCCAGCGCCTGCAGGTGTTTCTGCGCGGCCCGGGTCTGGCGGAAGCCGAATGCGTGGGCGATTTCGGCCCAGGTTGGCGGCATGCCATCGCTGGTGATGCGCTGGCGGACGAAGTCGAGGATGGCTTGCTGGCGGTCGGTGAGGTCTGACATGGTATTGATATTAGTACCTTTGCGAACGCAAGACACCCGTCAAATGAGCGGTTTGCGTATTCAGCTACCGGCCTGTCGCAGGGGCTGCGAATCGAGGTGCCGTCCCGGCACCGACCGCCAATGCATCGTCACGACCGAGTCCAAGCGGGCAAGGCCCCCACCGCAACCGATGACCTTCACCAGGCCGCACTTCGCACATGCGTGCAGCCGGCCATTGACCGGCGAGGATCAGCGCGGGCCGCGATCCTCATGCGGCTTTGCCTTGCGATCACCGATCAGCGCGTTGAGCACGATGGTGATGCCCAGGGCCGCACCAATCACGAACAGCACCAATGCGATCGCCGGATATCCGAACAGCCGGCTTGCGGTATCGACCCGCATCATCATCATCGCCGAGGCCAGGATCAACGCGGCGGTGATGACACCGGCGCTGATGCGGTTGCCGATCTTCTGCAGGCTTTCCATCAAGTGCGACTCCTCCAGCCCGGTCATGTGCACCTGCAACTTGTTCTCGGCCAGCAACGAGAGGATGTCGGATACCTTGCGCGGCGATTCACGCAGCAGCGCCTGTACCTCGATCAGTTCGCTGGCGATATTGGAGGGCGACAACGACTTCTTCAGGCGCTCACGCATGACGTGCTCGAGATGACGCTCGACTACCTGTTTGACGTCGAGATCCGGGTCGAGCGCGGCAGCGACCAGTTCCAGGTTGAGCAGGGTCTTGCCGAGCAGGCTCATTTCCGGCGGCGTACGCAGGCCGCACGCGGTGGACAGGCGCACCAGTTCCAGCATCATCCGGCCTTCGGACAGCGACTGCGAACCCGAATGCGCGGCATAGCGGGCGACCATCTGCCCGACTTCACGCAGGAAGCGCTCCTCGTCGAAATCCTCCAGCCGCGTGCCCATCGCGATCGCTTCGCTGGCGACTTCCTCGCCACGGCCGTCGACCGCCGCAAATAGCAGTTTCAGCAGGCGTTCGCGCTGTTTTGGGGGCACGTGCGCCACCATGCCCAGGTCGAACAAAGCGAGACGACCGTCGTCACTCACCAGCAGGTTGCCAGGGTGTGGATCGGCGTGGATCTCGCCGTGCACGAACACCTGATCGAGATAACCGCGCATCAGTGCCGAAGCGAGCGTGTCCAGCTTCTGCTCGGTGCGGCGCACGCCGGACAATTCGGTGACCTTGGTGCCGCTGACCAGTTCCATGGTCAGCACGCGCGTGCGGGTCATGTCCCATACCGGCTGCGGCACGTACAACTCCGGATAGTGTTCGAAGTGCTGGCCGAAACGCTCGAGGTTCTCGGCTTCGGCGCGATAGTCGAGTTCGCCCAGCAGCGCTTTGCGGAATTCATGCACCCAGTCGGCGAAGCGCATGCGACGGCCGATGTCGGTCATGCGGTCGGCATGTCCGGCCAGGCGCGCCAGTGCATCGAGGTCGTCGCGGACCACATCCGCGACACCGGGTCGTTGCACCTTGACCGCAACCGGTCGCCCATCGCGCAGCGTCGCCCGATGTACCTGCGCCAGCGAAGCGCTACCCAGTGGGGTTTCGTCGAACGTGGCAAAGGCCTTGCTGATGCGCACGCCGAGTTCGTCCTCGACGATTGTGCGGATCGCGCCGGACGGCACCGGCGCCACGTCGTCCTGCATCCGTTCCAATGCCGCGAGATACGCCGCCGGCACCATGTCCGGACGCGTCGACAGCGCCTGGCCGATCTTGATGAACGTCGGGCCGAGCGCTTCGAGATCGTTGACGAACTCCTCCGGCTTGCCTTCGGTGTCCGGAGCATCGGCGCCGAGCGTCGCAGCGTCGAGGTCCAAGCCCGTGAACACTCCTGCGGCGCGGTATTTGAACAGGAAATGCAGGATCTGCGCAGTGCGGGTGAGGCCGGTGGGAGATTCGGTCATGGCAACAATTCAGTGGGCCGTATGGCGATGGCGCAGCCTAGCCTCTGCGTCGTCAAGACGGCTTCATGATCGTCGCGGCAGGATGAAGAGATGGAACCACAGGCGGGAATGCTCTGGACGATCGGCCATTCGACGCGCGAGTGGGAGACCTTTGTCGCAATGCTGCAGGAAGTCACGATCGAATGCCTGGTCGATGTACGACGTTTCGCCGGGTCCCGACGCAATCCGCAGTATTCGCCGATGGCGATGACGCCTGCATTGCGGTCCGCTGGCATCGAATATCTGCCGATGCCGGAATTGGGCGGGCGCCGCAGCCCCCAGCCGGGCTCGCCAAACGGCGCGTGGCGCGTGGTTGCGTTCCGCGGTTATGCCGACTACATGGCGACGCCGGAATTCGAACTTGCGCGCGGGCGGTTGATGCAGTCTGCCAACGACAGGCGCTGCGCCGTGATGTGTGCCGAAGCGGTCTGGTGGCGTTGCCATCGTCGCCTGATCGCTGATGATTTCGTGGCACGCGAATGGCAGGTCTTGCACCTGATGGCGCTGGGAAGGGCGCAGCCGCATCCGTTGAACCCGGCGGCGAGGATGATCGATGGCGTGTTGCGGTATCCGCCAGACGATGGCGGCCAGAAAGTGTTGTTCTAGACGCTCCGTTGTTCTAGACGCTCCTGTAGAGCCGAGCTCTGCTCGGCTGCTTTCCCCGGATTTCCCGATGCTCTCTGATTCCCGAAAGAGCAGCCGAGCAGAGCTCGGCACTACGGGATCGGAGGCGAGACTAAAAATCAATGAGCCGGCGGTGGTTGCAACTGCAGCAGCTTGCCATCGTCGTCATCGGTGAGCACATAGACGCTGCCATCGTCACCGACGCGTACATCGCGGATACGTGCGCCAAGATCACCCAGCAGGCGTTCCTCGCCCACGATGCGGTCGCCGTCGAGACTCAGCCGGATCAGGTTGCGGTCGGCCAGCGCGCCAAGAAAAAGACTGTTGTTCCAGGCAGAGTGGGGATGCCCTGTGTAGAACGCCATGCCGCTCAATCCTGGTGATTTTTTCCACATGCGATATGGCGATTCCATGCCGGGCGCGCTGGTACCGAGGGTCTCCGGATACGGACGATTGGTCGAGTAATCCATGCCATTGGTGATGATCGGCCAGCCGTAGTTCTTTCCCGGCTGGGGCAGATTGATTTCATCGCCACCACGTGGACCATGCTCGCTTTCCCACAGCTTGCCCGTTCGCGGGTCTATCGCGAGTCCTTGCATGTTGCGATGGCCGTAACTCCATATTTCCGGGCGCGCATTCTTGTGGCCGACGAAGGGATTGTCGGCGGGCACGCCGCCATCCAGGTTCAGCCGCACCAGCTTGCCTTGCAGCATGTCGAGCTGTTGCGCACGCATGCGGTCGAAGCGCTCCCCCTGGGTGATGAAGACATGCCCTTTGCCATCGAACGCGATGCGCGAACCGAAGTGATTCGGCCCGACCAGTTTGGGTTGTTGCCGGTAGATCAGGCGTACATCGCGCAACGCGTTGTCGCCCAGTGTGGCCGAGGCAACCGAGGTGCCGGCGCTGTCGTTGTCACCGGGCTCGGCGTAGCTCAAGTAGATGCGTTGGCTGCGCGCGAAGTCGGGCGCCCGCACGACGTCGAGCAGGCCGCCCTGTCCCTGTGCCCACACGTGCGGTACTCCGGATAGTGGTGGCGAGAGCGTCCCTTTTGTCGTGATCCGGCGCAATCGTCCGGGGCGCTCGGTAACGAGAAACCCGCCGTCTGGCAGCAGCGCGACCGACCATGGATGTTCCAGGCCACGCGCGATTTCCTTGATTCGCACAGCGCCGTCGCGCGAGGTTGTCGAATTCGGATCGGCAGGCTGCGCCCGGCATGCCGGCAGCGCCGACGCGAAGATCATTGCCAGCGAGCCGGCCGCAATACGCATCGGATTCATTCGCCAGGCCAATTGGAATCCTCCCTCACTGTCTTATGCAGCGGATCAGGCTCCTGCGCATGCCGGCCGGACTCGTGATCGTGGATGGCTCCCCACTTGCGATTCAGCACCGCCGGCAACCCGTCGTCAAGCGCGTCCTCGTCGCGTCGGGCCGCGTCATGCGGGTGGAGGTGTCGCTCGCCCGGATGCCGTTGCCGGTCTCCATGTTGGTCTTCATGGCGGTGTCTCATGGCCTTTCTCCCGCAGGCACCGTTGGCGTACCGACGCCGTCAAAGCTAGGCGCGACGACGTTATCGAGACGACAAGAAGCGGGCAGGGACGATGCGAGCGGGGACCGCGCTAAAATCGCGCCCTTCGCCTTGCCCGTCGCCTGCCGTGATCCTGACCAAACCCGACCCCGCCGCCGTTGTTGCCCGCAATCCAGTCTCGATCCGCCAGGAAGACCTGATCCAGTCAATCGCCGACGCGCTGCAGTACATCAGCTACTACCATCCCGTCGACTACATCAAGAGTCTCGCGGCCGCCTACGAACGTGAGCAGTCGCCGGCGGCGAAGGACGCGATCGCGCAGATACTGATCAACTCGCGCATGTGCGCCGAAGGCCATCGGCCGATCTGCCAGGACACTGGCATCGTCACCGTATTCCTGACGATCGGCATGGACGTGCGCTGGGACGATGCAAGCATGGGCGTGGAGGACATGGTCCACGAAGGCGTGCGCCGCGCGTACAACCATCCCGACAACAAGCTGCGTGCGAGCGTGCTGGCCGATCCGGCTGGCAAGCGCATCAACACGAAGGACAACACGCCAGGCGTGGTCAACGTCAAGGTCGTACCGGGCAATACAGTCGATGTAATCGTCGCGGCGAAAGGCGGCGGTTCGGAGGCGAAGTCGAAATTCGCGATGCTCAACCCGTCCGATTCGGTCGTCGAATGGGTGCTGAAAACGGTACCCACGATGGGCGCTGGTTGGTGCCCGCCGGGCATGCTCGGCATCGGAATCGGTGGCACCGCGGAGAAGGCAATGCTACTGGCGAAAGAGGCGTTGATGGAGCCGATCGACATCACCGAGTTGCAGGCGCGCGGAGCGTCGAATCGTGCCGAGGAGCTGCGGCTGGAACTGTACGACAAGGTCAATGCGCTTGGCATCGGCGCGCAAGGCCTGGGCGGCCTGACCACGGTGCTCGACGTCAAGGTCAAGGACTATCCGACGCATGCGGCGAATTTGCCCGTGGCGTTGATTCCGAATTGCGCCGCGACGCGGCATGCGCACTTCACTCTCGATGGCAGCGGCCCGGTGATGCTGGATCCTCCGTCGCTGGCCGACTGGCCGCAGCTCACTTACGACGCGTCGAAAGGCCGGCGCGTCGACCTCGACAACATCACGGCGCAGGAAGTCGCGAGCTGGAAGCCGGGCGAGGTGTTGCTGCTCAACGGCAAGCTCCTGACCGGTCGCGATGCCGCGCACAAGCGCATGGTCGGGATGCTGGATCGCGGCGAGCCACTGCCGATCGACCTGCGCGGCCGCTTCATCTATTACGTCGGCCCGGTCGACCCGGTGCGCGACGAGGTCGTCGGCCCCGCCGGCCCGACTACGGCCACGCGCATGGACAAGTTCACCGAACAGGTGCTCAGTGAAACCGGCTTGCTCGGCATGGTCGGCAAGGCCGAGCGCGGGCCGGTCGCCATCGAGGCGATCCGCAAGCACAAGTCCGCCTACCTGATGGCAGTCGGCGGTGCGGCGTATCTGGTGTCGAAGGCGATCAAGGCGGCGCGCGTGGTCGGCTTCGCTGACCTCGGCATGGAGGCGATCTACGAATTCACGGTGCAGGACATGCCGGTGACCGTCGCGGTCGATTCCACCGGGGAATCGGTACACGACACCGGCCCGCGCGAATGGAAGGCGCGGATCGGGCGGATTCCGATGGTGGTGGAGGCATGACGAGTGCGGCGCACTGGTCGAACCCCACCGCGAGGTCGAACGTTTGCTGGCGTACCAGCACCTAGGTCCCGGTCGGTTCTCCGGCGTCCGTCGTCAGCAGATCCTTTCCGCCCTGAGCATCGCGCGCGGCATCGACCTGGGTGTCGACATCGCGATCCACCGACACATCCCGCTGCGTGGCGCTCTCTCGCTGTGCGCCGTAAGCATCCGCTGCTGGTTCGCGTAGGAGCTGCACGCGTTGCACCGGTTCCGGCGGCGTGATGTTCGCCTCGCGTAGCGCGCGACGCACCAGTCGCATGGCCTCGCTACGGGTCTTGGGAACGTCGTTCTTGCGCTGGTCGATCCAGCCGAAAAAACGGAGGCTGGCGCCGTCGCCACTCAGTTCGTGGATCTGGCCCGCGGGAGCGGGATCGTCGAGGACACCATGGAGGTTGGCGATGGTGGCGACGCCAAGTTCGAGCGCACGATGCCAGGAAGCGCCGCTGCTGACCGTGGTGATGAAGTCGAAGCGCCGTTTCGGATTGCGGCTGTAGTTGAGCACCACTGCCTTGAAGACCAGCGCATTGGGCAACTGCAGGTGGCTTCCATCGAGCGTGATCAGGATGGTTGCGCGCGCTGTCAGCGCCACGACCTTGCCTTCCCGGTTTTCGATCACGACATGATCGCCGGGCGCGAAAGGCCGTCGCAGGCTTAGCAACACGCCGGCCACGTAATTCTCAGCGATGTCCTTGAACGCAAATCCGAGCACCAGGCCGACCACGCCGGCAGAGCCAAGCACTGCACCGAGCAGTGAACTCGCACCGAGCAGGTCGAGCGCGACCAGCACGCCGGCGAGCACGATCAGGCTCTGCAGCGCGCGTTGCAACAAGCCGGCCATGTAGGGGTTTTGGCTGCGCAAACGGAACGTCCCGGCGCGCCGGCCCACGAAGCGGCCAATCCAGATTGCCAGCAACACGATCACCAGCGCCACGAGCAACAGGGGGGCTGCGGCGAGCAGATGGATTAGTTTTCCAGTGGCCTGGTCAAGCGCTGAGTGGAAGCGCTCGGATAGCGTGCCGCCGGATTGAAGCTGTGTCTCGAAATCGGCCAGCAACCGCTCCTGCATCGAAAAGCCCGTGGTGATTGACTTCGACCAGTCTACAGCTGCGATTTGATCGGCAGGAGGAACTTCTCCACGAACTTCTCCTTCCACGAACGATTCTTCCACTTGTCGTAGGTGTATCGCTCGGTAGTCTTCATGTCTTGATCGAAGACTTCGGTCATGTGCGCCGCGAAGCCCGCGTCATACACGTTGAGGCTGGCCTCGTCGTTGAGCTGGAACGAGCGCAGGTCGAAATTGGTCGAACCCACCGAGACCACCTGGTGATCGATGATCAACATCTTGTTATGGAACATCGTCGGCTCGTACTCGTACATTTCCACGCCAGACAGCAGCAACGGACCCCAAGTGGCTTTGGATGCGACCCGTGCTGCGTCGGAATCCGTGTTCTTGCCGGGCATCAGGATGCGGACCTTGGCCCCCCGGTGGCGGGCTGCGACCAGGGCTTTGGTAATCAGTTCATCGGGGATGAAATACGCGGCGGACAAATCGATCGAATGCTCGGCGGCAGCAAGCATGAGCAGGTACATCAGGTGCATGCTCTCCGCCCCGCCCGCAGGGGAGCTGAGGAACATATGCGCATCCATCGAGCCGACCGGCTGCAGTGGCGGGAAATAGTCCGCACCAGTGAGTACTTCGCCGCTGGTCTTGATCCAGTTGTCGTTGAATACCGACTGGATCTGGGCCACAACGGGCCCTTCGATGCGGAAATGGATGTCGCGCCAGTGATCGGGATCCTGGGCGTGACCCTGCCAGGGATCGCCAATACCGACGCCGCCTGTAAAGCCGATCCGGCCGTCGACCACCAGCAGCTTGCGGTGGGTGCGGTTGTTGAGCCGGCCCAGGTTGTACCAATGGAGCGGACGATAGCGTTCGACGTGCACGCCCGCGTCCTTCATCTGTTTGAGCAGGTCGGCGTCCATGCTTGAGCTGCCGGCCCAGTCGATGGTGACGTTGACCTTGACCCCGTTGCGTGCGCGCTCCTCAAAGGCCTCGGCGAATTTCTTGCCGATTTCGCCCGACCAGTAGATGTAAGTCTCGAAGGTGACGGTTTTCTTCGCCGAGTGGATCGCCTCCAGCATCGCGGGGAAGATCTGCTCGCCATTCTCAAGGTCGGTGACGCGATTGCCGGGCAGGATGGCGGGGCCGAGCAATACACCCATCTCACGCTTGAATTGCGGATCTGAGACGCTGTAGCGATGTTCGATCTTGCGATCTAGCTTTTTTTCCGGCGTGGCGAAATTCATCGCCAACACGACGACAAGGATCGTCACGATTGCGGTGATGACAATGGTCCAGATCATGCGTTTGCGGCTCCACTTCAAGGGCACAGGCGACTCCGGATTGCGACGTTCTGCCGTGGGGGTGCATTCAAAACACACGAAGTCTGGAGACAGGCGCTTCAGTGAACCGTGAAAATCAGTGGAACCAGGCCCAGGCGAACAGGCCGAGCATCGCAAATGCCAGCATCAGCTTCAGCGCGATGCCCAGGACAATACCCAGCCATGCGCCGATTCCGACTCTGGTGGCTTGACCGATCTGCGCGCCACCTAGTGATCGTCCGTGCAGCAGTTCCCCCACCAGTGCACCCATGAACGGGCCAACGAACAATCCCACTGGGCCCAGGAAAATTCCGACGCCGGTCCCCAGCAGCGCACCGGCCAGCGCCATGCGGCTTGCGCCGACGCGCTTGGCGCCGACGGCGGCTGCCCAGAAATCCACCGCCATCGACAGCAGCGTCAGCAAGCCCAACGCAACCAGCGTGGCGATTCCGATCTGCGCGAAGCCCCCTGCCCATGCGGCCAGCAGCATTCCCGCAAAAACCAGCGGTAGCCCCGGAAGCGCTGGCAGCACGATGCCGGCCAGGCCGACCAGGATCAGCAAGCCGGCGATGACGTAATACAGCGATGTTGCCGACATCAACACCTCATCGATTGGTATCGCGCATGGGGAATGTGGCTGGAGTGCATTCTTGCATCTCCTTATCGGCCGGCGGCACTTCATCCTGACTGTCGTGCGATCAGCAAAAAGCCCGCTTGCGCGGGCTTTTTGCTTCTTTCTGGACGATCAGCAAACGGCTCAGCGCAGGTAAGCGCGGCCGTTGGTGACACGTACATAGGAACCTTCGCGGATCCCGCCCAGGTCACCTTGGGTGACGACCGTGGTGCGACCATCGTTCAGGCGAACGTAAACGTTGTACGCGCCTTGTGCCTGCGCGTGATTCTGGATCGCGTTGCCCGCAACTGCTCCGGCGACTGCGCCACCCACGGTCGCTATGTTCTGGTTGCCCTTGCTGCCGCCAGTCTTGCTTGAAATCTCGTGACCAGCCACGGCCCCGACGATCCCGCCGAGTACGGCGCCAGTGGCGTTGGGCATGTTATTGGACGCGCCGGCAATCATTTCGATGCGTGTCACGGTGCCGCAGTCATAGCAGGCCGTGTTGTTGGATACCGGCGGCGCGTTGCCATAACCCGGACCCGAGCTATAACCCGGGCTGGTAGTGGCGCAGCCGGCCGCAGCCAGCGAAGCAAGCAGTGCGGTGGCGCCGATCAAACGAATATTCATGCAAATCTCCTGTGAGCCATGGGAGGCAGGAGCACTTGCTCCCTAGCCGTTGGCAACCTTAGAAGCAGCTTCGTGAATAGCCGGTCAAACGCACGGATTCATGGCGAAGGGGTCAGCAAGCGTTCACATCCGCAACTCTGCCGGCAACAACGATCTGCAGTAATCGCTCAGTTACGGAAATCCTGATGGCACGCCTTGCAGTCTTCACCGATGCTGGCGAGCGTGGTGCCGACACCAGCGCAGTTCAGCGGCGGACTTCCGAGGGCATTGTCGAGCGTCGCCCGAAGCTTGCTGGCGTGCTTGGTGAAACGTGCATCGTCGCGCAGTTCGCCGAACGCGGGCTCGATGTCATTGGCCATCGTGCGCAATGCCTGCAGGTGGGGCAGGGTGTCGGTGGCTGCGCACCGGTTTTGTTCGGTATTCGCCTTCAGTTGCCCCATGTGCCAATTCTGTACCTGCATGATGCTGGCCGGGAAATGATCCTGGCGTGCATCGATCGCGCGCATCGCCATCACCGCTCCGACGATGCCGACTGCCAGTCCAATCAAGAACAGGAACAGGTAACGCGGCGCATTGCTCGTCATCGGCGCACTCCTTTTGCGGGTCCGTGGCGACGATATCACGCCCGCCGAGCACGTTTCGTCCGCATCCTGGAGCAGCCCCTGGTCGCTAGACTGCACGCATGGACCGCATCTGGACCGAACGCTTCGCCGGGATCGACCGCCTTTACGGGCGCGGCGCGCTATCGCGTTTCCGTGGCAGTCGCGTTGCCGTGGTGGGGCTGGGCGGAGTCGGATCCTGGGCCGCGGAAGCGTTGGCGCGCACCGGAATCGGCCATCTCGCATTGATCGATGCCGACGACCTGTGCGTATCCAACACCAACCGGCAACTGCCAGCCGTCGCCGGCCAGTACGGCCGCGGCAAGGCCGAAGCCATGGCCGAGCGTTGCCTGGCGATCAATCCTGCAATGGCGGCAGAACCGGTGGCCTTCTTCCTGACGCCGGCCAATCTCGACGATCTGCTCAATCGAAACTACGACGTGGTAATCGATGCCTGCGACAGCTTCCGCGCCAAGGTCGAGGCGATTGCCTGGTGCCGGCGGCGCAAGCAGCCGATCATCACGGTTGGTTCCGCGGGCGGTCGCACCGATGCAACCCAGGTGCGCGTGCGTGATCTTTCGCGCACCGAACACGATGCGATGCTGTCGCTGATCCGCAGGAAGCTGCGCGGCGAATTCAACTTCCCGAAGAGCGCCGCGCGCTACTTCGGGGTGCCGGCGGTATATTCGCTGGAAAACGTGAAGTACCCGCAGGCCGACGGCACCGTGTGCGGCCTGCGCCCGAAGCTCGGTGCCGATGCCGCGCTCAAACTCGACTGTGGCGCGGGCCTGGGTGCGGCGACGCATGTCACCGGCGCGTTCGCGTTCGCGGCAGTCGGCAAGACGCTGGACATCCTGCTCAAGCCGCGCCGCGGGGACCCTCGTGCGTAACGGATCCTCAACGCGCCGCCGCGCGCCTCAGGATTCGCTTGCGGATGTAGTGTCGCGTCAGCGCTTTAAAACCCGAATAAGCGATCCGCGTTGGCAGTCGTTGCAGCCGCGATTTCGATGGGATCCTGTCCACGCAACTCCGCAATCGCTTGCAGCACATTGACGATGCGCGCTGGTTCGTTGCGCTGGCCGCGGTGCTGTGCATCGGGCTGGTCGGGCGCGTCGGTTTCGAGCAGCAGGTATTCGATCGGCATGGTCGCCACAAGCTTGCGCAGCCGGTTGGCGCGTTCAAAGGTTACCGGCCCGCCGAGCCCGACCAGGAAATCCAGCTGCCACAACTGCCGCGCCTGCTCGACGCTGCCGGAAAAACTGTGCACCACGCCCCGTACGTGTCCAGCACGCTTGATGGCCGCGATGACGGCATCGAGCGCCCGGCGCGCATGCACGATCAGCGGCCGGCTGTACTCGCCGGCAAGGGCCAGCTGGCCGGCGAAATACCGCTGCTGGGTCGGGATGTCCAGTTCTTCGAGATTGAAATCCAGTCCGCATTCGCCAATCGCGACCGGGTGTTCACGTTCGATCCAGTTGCGCAGGTCATCCAGATGTTCCGGGCGATGAGATTCCAGGTAAACCGGATGCAGGCCGTAGGCGGGGAACAGGCCGGGATCATCGGCGCAGACATTGCGCAGCTTAGGCCAGCCTGCGGCATCGACAGCGGGCACGATCTGGCGCGTCACGCCGGCGGCGCGCGCACGCTCGATCACTGCCGCGCGATCGTGGTCGAATTCGGCCGCATCCAGATGGCAATGGCTATCGACCAGCGGCATCGGGTTCGATCGGCACGGCTTTGCCGCGATCTTTCCAGCGCGCAAGCAGCAAGGTTCCCAAGCCAAGGAGGATGTCATCCCATGGCACGAAATTCGGGATCGCAAGATCCACCAGGAACAGACCGGCGATCACCAGGAACAGCTTCGGATAGCGCAGCTTTCCAAACCAGCGCATCAATGGTGCAAGCAGCAG
>JANMAO010000097.1:0-2761 GCA_031359875.1 Lysobacter sp. | reverse complement strand
GCATGGGCGCCATTTCCCGAACGCGAGATTTCCAGCGCAACGGGCACGCCCAGTTCGCGGCAGGACTGCGCGAAGGCCCGCGCGTCGTCGCGCCAATCGGCGTCGTCGAAGTCCACCGCCAGGAAGTGGCATGTGTCATCGCTCAGCAGCGGATACACGCCGACGGTGTGACGTCCGGCAAGATGATCGTAGAGGGTCTGGTCGGTCAGTGGGACCAGGAGCCGATGGCCACAGTCGGAGCACTTGATGCGCGGCTTCTCGCAGACACCGGCGCGCCACTCATTGGCGCAGGCCGGCGAGTAGCCGGTCTTGCCAATCTTGCTTTCCCAGCGGATTGGGACCACGTCCGTGCGGCCTCGGAACAGGCGGCGGAACAGTGCGACCTTCTCGTCGGTGCTCAGCGCTGCAGAGGTTGGTACTGCTGGGGCAGATTCAGGCGCACGCCAGGCGATGCCATGAGCGGCCAGCAGGGCAACGAGCCGCGCATTCTCAGCGCGCAGCCTGCTGCTTTCGCTGTCCTTGTCCATCAGTGCCGCATCCAGATCCGCGCTGCCCATGGGCCGATTGCTTGTGCGCCCGCCTACGCGACCAAACGACGCAATCCATCGCGGAACTTGCCGAAACTTGGTGAAGCGTTTTGATCTGTCGTCATCCGCGGCCCGATCTTCTCGGCCCATTCATGCTTTATCTGGCCAGACAGCGGCCAGCCGGCCTTCTTGATGGCTGCCGATCCGCCGGGATGCAGCGCATCTGCCAGCAACTCCCAGGTATCGCAGGCACTGTCTTGCACATAGCCACGGAGGACGTGTCGCTTGGCGCGCGGGTATGCGCCAAGCAGCGCCACCTCGTCACCCAAGTACCAGGCCTCCATCTCTTCGATGGCCAGGCGAAACATCGTCTTGGGTTGCGGGTTGCAGATTTCAGCAAGCGCCAAGAGCTCCTTCAAGAAGGCCTTGCAATCGCGCTTGTCAACGTCCAGCACGACGACCACGGCATCAATGCCAGGTGTTCGGCCCAGCCCTGGCAGGACTTGCCGCAATCGATCCAGCAGGATGCGTTTAGCCGGATCGGCCTTGGCGTTCAGCCCCTTGGGAATGCGGCCAATGCCCTTGTAGGAAATCACACGCCAGGTGTGGGGCTGCCCGTACTGCCCCAGCACTTGCGGCAGCAAGATGTCCAGCAGTCTGTGCCCCGAACTGTCCTCGACCAGCACCTCGATGTGCATGGTCACCTCGCGTCCAGGTAGTCGCTGTACCACAGACCGCCAAGGGGCAGACCTTCGTCAACCAAATTTCGGACAATCTCCAGATCAGACACCCGGTGAACCGTGGAAAAGCCGTCCGCGCCCTTCTCAAGGATCCAGACTTCAGTGGCGGTCAAAGCATCGACGAAGTACGGCTGGTGGGTGGTCACGAAAATCTGCGGTGCATTTTTCTTGCCGGTGGCATGCGCCCTGAACTCCTGGGCCAGGGCTTCCAGCAGCTTGTGATACAGGCCGTTCTCGGGCTCTTCGATGCAAATGAACGGCGGTGGGTCCGGGTCCTCCATCAAGAGCATGTAGGCAAAAACCTTCAGCGTGCCATCGGACATCTGCTGCGCGTAGAACGGGTCGCTGAATGCGCCATCGTTGAATCGCAACACAAGGCGATTGTCGAGTGTCGGCTTGGTGTCGATGCTCTTGATTCCCGGGATCTTGGCCGCGATGCGATCCAGGATCAACTTGAAACGATCCTTGTGCTCACGTTCCATGAACTGAACCACATTGCCGATGTTGTCGCCGTGACTGTTCAGGTGTTTCTGGGGACCGGCGGAGGGCAAACTGCGGGCGGCGTCGGGATAGAAGTACGACAAATACCAACCCTTCAGGAAATCCCTGAACTGCTTGATGCGAGGGTGTTCCTTTAGCGTCCCCAATGTGGCGATGCCCAGTTGCCGCAGGTCTGTGAGCTCGACCGACTCCTTAGCGTTGTCCTCGCGCCCACCCTCGGTCTCGACAGCCTCTTCGCCGGCCCAGACCAAACCTTTGCCATGGTCGAGGCGCAGGAACGGAAAGGGGCGTCCGTGCTTCTGTCCCTTGCGCCGTTGCGTGAGCAGTTCCGACTTGACGAAGGGTCGACCAGACTCATCCAGTGCAATCGCCAGTTCGTAGGTCATCGGGCGTTCGCCCTTGGCTTCGCGGTAGTAGATTTCAAACCGAATGGGCTCGCTCGTACCCAACGAACGCAAGCGCTCGAAACCACCGCGCTGCTTCATGTCGCAGGCAGACTCCACATCGTGCGAGAGGCAGTCCGCGACAAACCCAAACGCATCGAAGAGTGTGCTCTTGCCAACGCCGTTCTTTCCGATCACAACGGTAAACGGTGTCAGCGGCTCGCCAGACTGCTGGTTCGACAGTTTGCCCAAGGTGACGTCCCGCAGCGCTCGGTAGTTCTGAACCCGAAAACCTTCGATCAGCGCCATTGTTTGTTCCTTGAGACTGCATGTCTCGAATCCACGGGGGCCACGGTCTGGAGCCCGATCTCAGACGTTGAACAAAAAGTTCAGCACGTCGCCATCCTTCACCACGTATTCCTTGCCTTCGGCGCGCATCTTGCCAGCGTCCTTCGCGCCCTGCTCGCCCTTGTAGCCGATGAAGTCGGCGAACGCGATCGTCTGCGCGCGGATGAAGCCGCGCTCGAAGTCGGTGTGGATCACGCCGGCCGCCTGCGGGGCGGTGTCGCCGACATGGATCGTCCAGGCGCGCACTTCCTTCACGCCGGCG
>JANMAO010000099.1:0-8323 GCA_031359875.1 Lysobacter sp. | reverse complement strand
GTGACGGTAAAACCCGGCTCTTATCCCGCGTCTATCGGTATACGCACCCCGCACGTTCATTTTGAGATTCATAGCCAGGAGTTCAGGCTTGCCACGCAAATGTATTTTTCTAGCGAACCGCTGAATGCAACCGACCCTTTGCTTTCGACGATGACCGCGCGCCATCTGAATCCGGCCCTCGTAATGGCCAACGAAGAAAGCGGATCCTCGGGACTAAGGCGATTTCGTTGGGATGTGGTGCTGATGTCGTGAGGTTCAGCGGATAAAATTACTCTCCTTCATAGAGACAGATCCGGAGTCAGCCGACCGTAATTTTCAGCGCGGGCGCAACAGTTGCTTCATCTGATCGATTTCTTGCTTCTGCGAGATGATGATACTCCCGCATAATGACTTGATCTCAGGGTCTTTAAGAGATGCCTGCTCGCACATCAGGATCGCGCCAGAGTGATGCGGAATCATGGAACGGAGGAACTGGTTATCGCCGACGAGTGCTTGAGAACGCACCCCGATATAGGCCAGCACGAAGATCGCGGCGAATAGCGCGTAAAGTATGCCATTAAGGCTTCGGTTCGTGAACATCGACCTCATCATCAACAGCATGAGAGCACCCATTGGCGCCGCCATCATCAATGCCATGTAAAACATGTTCAGATTGTTGTAGAATTCCCCCAAGCTGTAGATCATCGTGAACATTACAAAATACATGATGACGAGACTGAGCAGCATATTCCAACCGAACAGGCGGTAGGAAGCGGCCTCCGTCGACATACCTCCCATACTCATGCCAGGCTTCATTTTTCCGTCCATCATTCCCTGTTTCATGTCATTCTCCACGACAACACCCAGTCAAAAGTAGTTAGTGCGCGTGGGCGTGCCCGTCGGGTGCGGTTGCGCCCTTCGCCGGGTCCGCAGGAGCCGCGTCAGGTCGCATCTCACTAATCGGCTTCATGCCTTTCATCGACTTCATTCCGGGCATGTCCTTCATCATCGCATCATGATCAGCAGGAGCGCTGGCGATCGTTGCTTTGTATTGCTCAGGCGTCATTTTGGGCAGCGCACGGACGATGGCGACCATGTCCCAAATGAGCTGATCGTCATGGGTCTTTCCCCAAGCGGGCATGGCGCTCAACTTGATGCCGTGCTTGATCGTCCAGAATTGCTCGGCGGCCGAGCGATCCTGAACTTTAGCAAGTTCGGGAGCCTGCGGATAAAGCCCCTGACTCATCTCGGTCTTCTCAAGACCAGGTCCGAGATGACAACCAGTGCACATCTCGGTGTAGAGCCCGGCGCCAGTGGCAATGCGCGCGGGGCTGTTCAAATCTGCTGGCACAACAATACTACTGGCATGATGCTTGATCGCCCGATCACGCAACTGCTCAAGCGCCATGTAAACCGGACGATAGTGAGGGGCGTCGGCGCCGATGTTGTAGACGCCGGCAAAGATGAAAATGCCGGCGAAAGCGGCTATAAGCAGCGCAACGATTGCGACAAACGCCGCACTCGGCAGGTGCCGATGCAGATCAAGAAACTTCCCCTTTTCCATTTTTTGCTTCCTTCCGCCGATAGGAACTCGGCCGACGCGTTAATTATGTCAGGCTATCGTTGGTGCTCATCAAGGAGCCTTCGGTCGGTGAGCCGAGCTGTGCATGCTGAGGATTTGCCAACCGCCTCGCGCCTTGCGCAACACGCTCGTTGCGACGCCGAAGCGTTCGGCGACCTCGCCCTTTTTCGTTTCAATGCGATATTTGTAGGTTTCGGATGCAAGCGCGACCGGTCCCTCAAACCTGACTATAATTTTGTAGTCGCTGAATTTAAACGACTTAAACTCACGAAGTTCAGGCGTGAGATGATGCGCAAGATAGTTGGCGTAGTTGCCTTCCGATCCCCCGCTTTCAAAGATTTCGGAATCGGGCGCGAAAAGGACCTCCGTGCCGCGAGGATCCAGTCGCTCAACCGCTGCTTCGTAATTGTGCAATACCAAGCGAACCGCTGCGGCGTCGCGATCTGGGGTTCCCGCCGAAACAGCACTCGCTCCGCACGCGAGGACCACCAGCATGAGCGTTTTAGACAAGCCAACTCTAGCCACCTTATCGCGACGGCATCTCGCCATCAAAACCATGTCCGGATCCCGGTGACAAAACTCCACCCAGCGCGACTTTCGCCAGCCTCGCGAAGATATCGCCCAGTGGTGCCGAAGGACCGCTTATACTGGACCCCAAGATACGGGGCGAATTCGCGGCGGATATCATAGCGTAAGCGCAGCCCCGCCTCGACGTTCGAAAGACCCGACCCTACGCCAATCGATCGGCTGTTTTGAGCGGCAACATTTATCTCCACTCGTGGCTGCAGGATCAGTCTTTGAGTGATGCGCTGGTCGATCGTTCCCTCGACCCGACCCATCAGTTCGCCCTTGTTCGAAAGGAACATGGCAGCCTCAATGTCGAAGAAGCTCGGCGCGAGCCCCTCAATCCCGACGGTAGCGTAGGTTCGGGAGGGATTGGGCTTGAAGTCATATCGAACGCCCCCCTGGAGGTTGAAGTAGGGCCCAATGGCATGGCTGAAGAGACCCTGGACTTCAGCCCGATCAACCCCACGGCGAACTTTGCCGTCACCTTGGCTCTTGAACCATAACCGGTTCAGGTCACCGCCATACCAGCCTTGTCCAACCCACTGGTAGCCATTGCGCCCACGAGTGAATTGATACTCGGCGATATTCACGAGCAACTGCGCCATCTTCTGGCCCCCGTGGAACTCCTGAAGATGATGGAGGCCCATTGCCATAGCGGCAGCCCCGTAAGCCTGGTCTGCTGCATGATCAGTCGGGACCGGGGGCGGCGGGGCGTTGCCGGCAGGAAGGTTCGTGCCGCTAGCATCGGCTTCGGGAGACGCCATGCCCGGCATATCCTTCATGTCCTGGACAGGTGGCATCGCCATTCCCGCCATGCCCTTCGTGTCCTGGCCGGAAGGCATCGCCATCCCCGGCATGTCTTTCATGTCCTGCCCAGGGGGCGTCGCCATTCCCGGCATGTTTCTCATATCATCGCCCGCAGGCATGGCCATTCCTGGCATCGCCGACATGTCGTGAACGCTAGAAGGCTGCTTTGAATGATCCAAAGCCGAACGAGCGCGCGCTCGCTTTGGCATCGTTCGCTCAGACGTTTTCGCCGCCTTTTTGAAAACGAGTTTCTTTGACCCAGATTTGGCAGTCGACGGCTTCTTCGCCGCCGGCATCTTCATGCCGGGCATGCTCATCCCCGGCATATTCATGTTCATCTGGGCGTTCGCTGGAGCCGCGAGAACGATCCCGACTCCAGCGGCAAGCAGAGATAAGTTTATGTTGTTCACGCTGCGGCCCCCGCATCCGGACGAACGGTCACGACCCTCATCATGCCGGCTGTCATGTGGAACAGGTTGTGGCAATGGAATGCCCAATCCCCTGGGGCATCGGCCGTCAGGTCAAAGCTGACTTTCCCTCCCGGAGGCACGTTGACGGTATGCTTTCGCGACGCCGAGGATCCGTGACCCGTCACTAACTCAAAGAAATGGCCGTGCAGATGGATTGGGTGAGGCATCATCGTATCGTTGACGAGGGTAACCCGAACTCGTTCGCCAAGTCGGAACGGAACAGGTTGGGCGGGATCGCTGATCTTCACCCCGTCGAACGACCACATATAGCGTTCCATGTTGCCGGTCAGGTGAATGTCGAGTGATCGCGACGGCGCCCGGACATCGGGATTGCGTTCCAGTGCAACTAGATCCCGATAGACGAGCACGCGGTGATCGAGTCCGTCGAGGCCTTGAGGAGCTTCTCCACTGCGATCCGAAGGCGAAGGCGAGATGGTTTGCACCCCGGGACCCATTTTGACGCCGGGCGCATTCTTGCCGTCACGCATATTCATGCTCATTGACATGTCCTGGGAGCCCTTCGTCGAGCTATCCGCAGGCATCGCCATTCCTGGCATTGCTCCCGCGCCGCCCGAAGCCACTGCGCCCGAGCTCGGCGCCATTCCAGCCAAGCCAGACGTCGATCCGCCAGACATACCGGCCATTGATCCGCCGGACATGCCAGCCATTGACGCCACTGCTGCACTTGCAGCCATCGAGCCGTGGTCGGTCGGTTCACGCCAGCCGGTCAGCTTCGCGAGCAAGCGCGACGCATTCTGCTCGGCGGAAGGATCGATACCGCGCTTCAGAACCGGACTTTTCATGTCCATTCCGGCCATACCACTCATGTCGCTCATGCCCATATCCGTCATGGTGGTGAGAGGGCGCGGACGGATGGGCGGAACCGGTGCGCTCATTCCAGCCCGGGGCGCAAGCGTTGCCCTGCCGAGCCCCGAACGGTCGATTGATTCACTAACAAAACTGTAGGCGCGATCGCCCGGCGTGACGATCACGTCGAAGGTCTCGGCGACCCCGATCTGAAACTCGTCGACGTTGACCGGCCGCACGTTTTGCCCGTCAGCGGCGACGACGGTCATCGGGAGATCGGGAATGCGGACATTGAAATTGGTCTGCGCGGCGGCGTTGATGATCCGCAGCCGCACCCGCTCGCCCGGCGTGAACAGTCCCGTCCAGTTATCGAACGGGCCGTGACCGTTGACGGTAAAAGTGTAGGTCGATCCGGTGACGTCGGCGATATCGGCCGGGTCCATCCGCATCTTGGCCCAATCGAGTCGCTCTTTCTCCGTCTGATCGCGGCCGGCGAGCAAACCGGAAAGGGTCTGACGCTGCATGTTGAAATAGCCGCCGCCCATCTGCTTCAGCTTGTGAAAGATTGTCGCGCCGAGCATCGGACTATGATCGGACAGGACAATGACATGCTCGCGGTCGAACGCGACGGGGTCGGGTCCGGCAGGGTCGATGACGATCGGGCCGTATAGCCCGTCCTGCTCCTGGTAACCCGAATGGCTGTGATACCAGTAGGTCCCGGCCTGCTTTACTGGAAAGGAATAGTCGAACGTCGCGCCAGGTGCGATTCCGGGGAAACTCACGCCGGGAACACCGTCCATGGTAAACGGAACAAGAAGCCCGTGCCAATGAATGGAGCTATCGTGGGGAAGCATGTTCGTCACCCGCAAGCGAACCTGCTGACCCTGCTTCAGCCGGATCAGCGGGCCCGGGACGGTGCCATTGATCCCGATCGCCTTGCTGACCTTGCCATCCACGCGAACCGCGACGTTGCCGATCGACAAGGCGATGTCGTTGCCACTCACTGTCGGAAGTGAACTGGCGATCCCTCCCGAGACTGGCTGCGCCCAGGCCGGCATGACTTTCGTAAGTGCGGCACCTGCTCCAACAAAGCCTGCCGCACGGAGGAAATTCCGCCGCTCGAGCGTCAGTGACTCAAACATGATAGGTCCTCAAAGTCTGCATTGAATGAAAGTGCTCGTGATGACACGCCAACCGGCAATCCAAAGCGCGTTGGCGGAAACACTGAGAGAGGCGGAGATTGACGAGACACACAAGTAATACGCGCGCCGGCCCGTTTCCCCTCAACTTAATCGGTCGGAATTCGCTTGGTAATCCGCTCAAGCTTAACACGCGCCCGATGAAGTCGCGTTTCGACCGCTTTCTCGCTGATACCCAAGACAGCGGCTGTATCTGCTTGGCTTAAGCCCTCAATCGTCCGAAGAATAAGGGGCTCTCGCAAATCCGGCTTAAGCGCGGTGATGGCGTTCGCCACACGGTCAAGCTCTTGCCGATCCGAAGCGGCATCATCGATCGCCGCCTTGCCGTCGGGAACAAGATCGGCTTCGCCGCCAAGGCCAACGCCAAACGTAAGGAACCGTCGGACTGTTCGCTTGCGTGCCCAATCGCGGCATTTGTTTATTGCAATGGCAGAGAGCCAAGCTCGCATCGAGCGTTCGGGATCGAACCGTGCAAGTGCTTGGTGCGCCGCAATGAACGCCTCCTGGCTTAGGTCGAATGCTTCGTCCTCATCACCAATCGACATGCGGATCAGGCGGAAGATCGGCTGACGATAGCGGGCCATAATCTCGCCAAATGCCGCCTGGCGCCCGGCGATGCTGAGTGTCGCGAGCTCGCCGTCGCTCAACGCTGTCCAGTCAAGGCTCATAGTCGTGGCTTAATGGCCGTCGTCGGTCAACGCCTTCACGACGGCCTTGTCAAACGGCGCTGTCTGCTCGGCGCGGAGCAACTGGCGCATCGAAAAAATGTGGGCGAGCGTCGCCTTCTGCAATTCGCCCAAGACAGCATGGCCGCGATCAACCGCGGCCGTTACTTGCGGTCCATTGCCGTGCTCGACCTGCATCGCCTGAGCCAAACGGGCATTGTCAGCCCTTAATTCAAGCTCGAGTGCGCGCCGCTGGATCGAGAACTTTTGCTCCAACATCTGCAGTCGTGCTTGCTGCCCGGTATCAAGCGACAATTTATGGTGCAAGACGTCGTGAAGCTCCGCACCCGGCGCTGCCGGGGCAGGAAAGAGATGCCGTCCTACGAAAACGCCTCCAATCGCTGCCAAAAAGCACGCGATGACACCAAAAGCCCACCACGTGCGGCTACGGCCAGCTTTGGCCCTCACTGCGTAACGCCAAGCAGCGCTGCCGGGGAAAGCGGAGGGATCGAACCCAGCGACGCAAGCGTCGATGGATCCGCCTCGCGCACTGGCATGGCCACGCTGGCGACCCCCATTACCAAGGCGGCTCCCACCGTCGCAAAGCCAACCCCGCGTGCCATCCGTCGCGTGCGGGTCGCCGTCACGCCCGAAAAAACACGTGCGTCCATCGAGGCAAGAGCGGCCGGAACAGGTGCCGATGCAAGCCGCATCAGTAATGTATCGAGCTCAGTCATCATCTATTTCCCTACCCCACTCCTTAGGAATACGCGCATGCCAGCAAAATCCCTCAAATGTTTTCGAGGGATTACGCGATGCGCCGCTATTCTAGGCACCAGAGTTCCAAGGATGAAAGTGTCATATGTCAATTAAGTCAATTCTAACAGTGGCTGCCCTCCTCGCTATCAACGGAACCGCGGTTGCTCACCCGAATCTGGTTGCTGCCAGCCCAGTAGCAAACTCCATGGTTGCAACTCCCACTCACGTCGACCTTCGTTTCAGTGAAGAGCTTGTGCCAGCGTTCTCAAAAGGGGGCGTGACGATGGCAGCTATGCCCGGCATGGCCGCAATGAAGGTGCTCAGCACGGCCTCGGTTGCCAAGGACGGCAAGACGCTTGTCATCAAGCCACAGGCAAAGCTCGCTTCCGGGCGATATATCGTCGACTGGCATGTTGTTTCAGCAGACACCCATAAAGTCGCCGGCCGTTACGCCTTTACGGTGAAGTAGAACCCATGACGGATTGAGCACTCGTGGCCGTGCGGCTCGGCGTTTACCTGAGTATCGGCACATTATTCGGCTTGGTGGCATTCGGTATACACGCCTTGCGGGCGGGCAAGCGTGGAAACTCGCTCGCCCTTCGAGGCTGGTTGGCGGCCACGGCAGGCATGGGACTTGTCCTGTCTGCTTGCTGGCTCGTGCTCCTGAGTTCTACAATCGCAGCCTTCCCACCCGATCGATAGACTGGCCCGCCATTGATGCAGTCTTGACTGGCAGCGCCATCGGAACAGCCTGGAAAGTGCGGATCATTGCCTTGCTGATCGCAGGTGCAACGGTCATACGGAATAAATGGCTGCCGCTCACCGTCCTTGCCTCGGCAGCGGCGCTGGCTACGCTTGCATGGACGGGAGGTGGCTCGATTGACGAGGGCACCGTTGGATGAGTCCACCTTGGTGCCGACATTTGCAAACCGCAACCGTCGAAATGGGATACTCCTGCACAGGCTTATGTGGGGCAACCTTTGTAACTCACTACGCGCGGACGTCGAACGGATGGCGTCGTCAAGGGAAAATGAACATAACAAGCGTGTCGTAGAGACGAAAGTGAAAGCAACTTTTAACATCTGCTGCTGGGTAAGGCCGCTGCGCGACTTCCGGACATAATGGGTTAGAGTTCGGCATTCTGCCAATCCACGTGAATGAAAACTCTGAATGATCAAATTCCGCCCCCCGCACCCTTAGTAATGACCGCTTCATCGAAATGCGAGGTCCCTTGGACGCTGATCACCCCCAACGGATCTTTTTTGCACGCCAGTCCAAAATCTGACCGCATGCACCCGATCGAACTGTGAATAACCAGTGGGCGCCAACTCCCGTCCGCACTTAACCTATGCTGCATTCATGGCTCAGCAACTGTTCAGCCCTGCGGGCGCTATCAGGGAAGGTAAAAAATCTCGGAGGTGATGATGCGAAACTTAGTTTTTGCCCTCAGCGGCGTTGCGTTACTTTGCCTGGCTGGCCCAGCGGCGG
>JANMAO010000092.1:0-8023 GCA_031359875.1 Lysobacter sp. | reverse complement strand
TACAGCGTTGGGCCCGGGTAAAAACGGGCGCAACGCGCAAACACACAAACCCGTACCCAAAACAACCGTGTTAAAAAGCAATGGGGAAAGCAATAACAACCCAAAACCAACCCAATACAACCGCGCGCACTACCCCCCCCGCCCCCAACGCTGTATTGCTACGGCATCGACATTGGTTGCGAATGCGTCACGGCAGGTCGCGCGACACGCCCGGATCGGTGACGCGCAGCTGCGCGCCGGTCGGGATCGTGATCGCGGGCAAGCCGCCGGCACGCAATGCGGCGTTGAGCGGCGGCAACGCTCGCGCCTTGAGCTGCGTCCATTGCGGCAATGCACGCTGCAAGCGCGCGACGTAGTCGGCGTACACCGCGCGCTGCGGTGCGGTCGGCGCGGCGTCGGCGGCTTCGAGGTCGGCCTGCAGCGCCGTCAGCTGTTCGCCGATCGCGGCGATCTTGAGCGGCGCGAGTTCGCCGTCGCCGTCGGTGAGCGGTGCCAGCTGGGTGTTGAACGCCTTGATCGCAGCGAGCACCACTGGCTTGCCTGCCGTCTTCGCGTCCAGCGCCTTGAGCTGCTTGTGCACGGCCTGCAACTCGGCATTGGCGATGACTTCGTCCCGCAACGCCTTGGTGACGTCCGCGGACAATGCATTGGCCTGCGCCAGCGCGGCCGCATCAACCGGCACACGCGGATCGGCGATGACTTCCAGCGGCGCGCGCGACTCGTGGCCGTTCGCGTTGAGCACCAGCGTGTAGCGCCCGGGAGCAACGAGCATGCCTTGCGGCAGCAACGCGGTCGCGTCCTGATCGACTGCGGCGATGCTGTAGCCGTAGCTGTCGGACGGCGGCCGCGGCGCGCGCAGGTTCCAGGCGAAGCGGTGTGCGCCGGCGCGCGTCGACAGACGCGGCGGCGTGCCGAGCCAGCGCTCCTCGAAGTAGCGTTCAGCCGGTAACTTCGGCTCGACCTGGGCGCTGGAGAAGTGCTGCACCTCGGCGCCACTTGCATCGAGGATGCGCAACGTCACCGGGCCTTTGGCATCGCTCGCCAGCCAGTAGTCGATCAGCGCGCCGTCGGGCGGATTGCGACCACTAGGCTCCTCTCGCGGCAGCGGCGTGTCGCGGTTCTGGTTGCCGCGCAGGCGCACGGTCGCGGCCGGCGTGAACAGATGCACCGGCGCGCGCGTCACCGCTCCATCGAGTTGACGCAATGGCGCCAACTGATCGAGCAGCCAGATCGAGCGGCCCTGCGTGGCGACGATCAGATCATCGCCATGCACCAGCAGGTCGGTGACGGTGGCGCTGGGCAGGTTGCGCTGCAGCGACTGCCAGTGGTCGCCGTCGTCGAACGAGACCCACACGCCGCGATCGGTGCCGGCGTACAGCAGGCCGCGCTTTTTGGTGTCGGCACGCAGCGCGCCGACGAAATGACCGTCGGGCAACCCGTTCGCGATCGCCGTCCAGGTCCTGCCGTAGTCGTGGGTGCGCCAGGCCAGCGGCCGCAAGTCGTCGCCGCGATGGTTGTCGACCGCGATGTAGGCGGTGCCGGCATCGAGCGCCGACACATCGACGGTGCTGATCTTGGCGTACGCCGGCAGGCCGGCCGGGGTCACGTCGTTCCAATGCGCACCGGCATCGCGGGTCATGTGGACGTGGCCGTCGTCGCTGCCGAGCCAGATGTTGTCGTTGTCGTTCGGCGACAGGCCGATGCTGAAAATCACGCCATAGCCGCAGGCACGCGCGTCTGCGGTCGACGTGAGGTCCTTGTCGCAATCGCTGCGCGCCGTGGTTGCCTGGGTGTCGCGCGGGGCGACATCGGGACTGATCACCGTCCACGTCGCGCCCTGGTCGAGCGAGCGGAACAACACCTGCGCGCCCTGGTACAGCGGATACGGGGCGACGCTCGAGACCGCGATCGGCGTGATCCAGGTGTAGCGGTATTTCGCGGTGATCGGGCGCGCGCCGTAGGTCGAGACCGGCCATGGCGAAATGTTCTGCGACTCGCCGTTCCTTGCGTTCCATTTCGACAGGCGGCCACCCAGGCCGGAACCGTAGACGATGTTCGGATCGCGCGGATCGGGGAGGTCGTAATCGCGCTCATCGGCGCCGACCGGATGCCAGTCGCGCGAGGTGATCGCGCCGTAGTCAGTGCGGCTGGCGATGGCGACGGTGCCGTTGTCCTGCTGCCCGGCGTAGATCCAGTACGGGGATTGGTTATCGGCGGCGAGGTGGTAGAGCTGCCCGGTCGGCTGGTTGTACCAGCTGCTCCAGCTGGCGCCGCCATCGACGCTGACGACGGTGCCCTGGTCGGAGCCGGTGATCATGCGTTGCGGCGTTTTCGGATTGATCCACAGGTCGTGGTAATCGTCGCCGCCGGGCGCGCCCTTGATGATGTCGCAATGGGTGCCGCCCTTGTCGCAGCGATGGATCGATCGGCCCATCGCGAACACGGTGTCGGGATCGTTCGGCATCACCGTCAGCCGCGAGAAATAACTGTTGACCAGTTCACCGTCGTCATTGACGTGCTGCCAGTGCACGCCGGCATCGTCGGAGCGATACAGGCCACCGTCTTTCTCGGTATCGACCACTGCGTACAAACGCGTGCCTTGGGCGGTGTGCGTTGCCGCCAGGCCGATACGACCGAGGCTGCCGCCGGGAAACCCGCCGCCGGATAATCGCGTCCAGTGCTGGCCGCCATCGACCGATTTGTAGATGCCGCTTTCCGGGCCGACATCCGGCGTGAAGTAGCTCATCCACGGGTGGTAGCGCACCTGCCATGTCGAGGCGAACACGACGTTGGCATCCTGCGGATCGACGGCGATGTCGACCGCGCCGGTATTCGCGCTCACGAACAGGGTTCTGGTCCAGGTCTTGCCGCCGTCGCGGGTGGCGAACACACCGCGCTCGTCGTTGGGCCCGAAGACATGACCGAGCGCGCTGACCAGGACGTGTTCGGGATCCTTCGGATCGATCCAGATCGCGCCGATGTGTCTGGTGTCCTTCAAGCCGACCGGCGTCCAGGTGTTGCCGGCATCGGTCGACTTGAACACGCCTTCGCCGGAAGCGACGTCATAGCGCGTCGAAATCTGCCCGGTGCCGACGTAGATCACGCGCGGGTTCGACGCCGACACCGCGATGGCGCCAATCGACGGCGGGCCCTGATCGAATATCGATTGCCAGGTACGGCCGGCGTCAAGCGTCTTCCACACGCCGCCGCCGGCCGCGCCGAAGTAAAACGTGTCGGGCTGGTCGGGAACGCCTGCCACCGCCGTGCCCCAGCCGGCGCGATGCGGTCCGATCAGGCGCCAGTTCATGCCGTCGAGCGCACTGGGTTGCAGCGCCGTCGTGGCGGTCGCGGGCGATTTTGCGTGCGCGGCGAAGGCGCTCACGGCAGCGATGACAAACAGCGCGGCGGACAGCGTGGCAATGCGGTGCTTCATGCGACTTCCCGGTCGAGTGGACCGGGCGAGTGTAGCGAGCAGCCAGTCATCGGGGTGCGGCTATGGCGCGAAAAGCAAGAGCGCCCCCTATCCGCCGTGCGGGCACCCTTCGCAAGCTCAGGGCAGGCTCTTCTCCCCGCTGCGCAGGGCGAAGGAAAACAAACCCTCGCCCCGCATCGCGGGAGAGAGAGCGCCGTCGCTCAGAGCTTCAGCGCCCCGTGGTCGACGATGGTCTTGCCATCCAGCGTCACGGTGCTGCCCGGCAGGAAGACGGTGGTGGCATACGCTACGGTGTTGTTGCCGCCGGCCCAGATGTTGGCGCCGCTGCCGACCGTGACCGAACCCGCCGGCACCCAGGTGCCGACCTTGCTGCCGACCGGCAGCTTGACCTCCGGATTGATGCCGAGGTCGACGAAGCCGAACTCGTCCTTGCGCGGGTCGACCACGGCGTCGTATTCCGCCTTGAAGCCGGCGTAGCCCGGGCCAGTGCCGCTCAGTGCGGTGAGCTTGCCGGCCGCGAAGGTCATCGTCAGGTCGTCGATTTCCTTGCCCTGGAAGTAACTGCGGCTGTGCACCACCTTGCCCTCGGCGGTGCCCGCCACCGGCGTGGTGTAGACCTCGCCGGCGGGCAGGTAAACCGACAAGGCGCCACCACCCTGCTTCACATCGTCAGCGGAGATGATGCCGTCGCTGACCAGTACCGGACGCCCGCTCATCTGCAGCTTGAGGTCGGTGCCGTTGGGGTTGGTGATGTGCAGTTCCTTGCCGGCGGCCAGCGCGGTCTTGACCTGCTCACCGCGCGTCTGCAACTGCGCGTAGTCGACGTTGACTCCGTCCCAGAAGGTCTTGGCAAGCGCGTCTTCGGCCAAGCCATAACGCTGGGCGCGCCAAGGGGTGGGATACAGATTGTTGCCGAGCTCCACGGTGCGCACGCCGGCCTTCATGAAGGCCGTGCCGATCCCCTCGCCGGCCTTGGCTTGCGCCGCCAGCCGGGCCGGGTCGGCGCCCGCCATCAGGTCTTCGCTGGTCTGGTTGGCGACGTTGATGACCACGTTGATCACGTTGGCCAGACGCATCGTCAGCGCGTCGGTCTGGGTGTCGTACTTGGGCGGCACGTCGAAGAACAGGCGCTTGGCCAGCCGGTCACTGCTGTATTGAACCATCGGGAAGCCGCCGGCCTTGCGCACCTCGACGGCGATATCTTCCAGCAGCTCGGCGTCGCCGGGGCGCCCGTTGATCAGCACCGTGTCGCCTTCCTTGACGCCGGCACTCTGGGTGACGACGCGTTGCGCGACCTGTCCCAGGTCGACCACGGGCGCCGGGGTCGCGGCAGGCGCGGGAGCGGGCGGCGCCGGGGTCTCGACGGTTGCCGGTGGCGACGGAGCGGTCGCGGGGGCTGGAGTCTCGCTGCGCTGGCAGCCGATGAGGACGACACAAACGGCGAGCGCCAGCACGCTGGGCACGGGGCATTTCATCACAGGCACTCCTTGAGCCGCGGGGGCGACTTGAATCAATGGCAACGCGATGCGGACCGGCGCACGGCCAAGCGCCGCGCCCTGCGCAACCGCCGGGGCCGCGTATCCTTCGCTCCTACGCACGCAGCCGGCACTCCGCACGCATGAAATCCAACGGGCTGTCATTTCATCATCCGATCGCGTTCTGGCTCGGCTGCGCCGCCGTAGTGGCGGGCGTGCTGGCGCACATGCCGATGTTCGCGATGGGCCGGATGACTCACTGGCAGATGGTCGGCATGCCGATGGACAACATGATGCTGAGCGGGATGGCGCTGATCCCGCTTGGTTTGCTGCTGGCCACTTTCGGCCTGATGCCACGGCTGGAACAGATGCGGCAGACGCTGCATGGGGATCGCCAGCATCTGCCCAGCGGTTACAGAAGCTTCCACATCGCCGATGGCGTGCCGCTCAATGGCGAACACTGGAAGTTGGTAGCGGTGCTGGTGGTGGCGCTGGCGATCGACGTGATGAAGCCGGCCACGCTCGGCTTCGTGGTGCCGGGCATGAGCGCCGAATACCAGATCAGCAAACCGACCGCGAGCCTGCTGGCACTGGTGGCGTTGATCGGCACCACGGTCGGCTCGATCGTGTGGGGGCGCATGGCGGACACGTTCGGTCGGCGCGCCGCGATCCTGCTGTCGGCGCTGATGTTCATGGGCACTGCAATCTGCGGGGCGATGCCGGCATTCGGCTGGAACCTGGTGATGTGCTTCTTGATGGGCGCATCGGCCGGCGGGCTGCTGCCGATCACGTTCACGCTGATGGCGGAAACCATTCCCGCGGCACATCGCGGCTGGCTGCTGGTGGCGCTCGGCGGAATTGGTACGTCGGCGGGCTATCTGCTCGCCGCAGGTGCCGCCACGGTGCTGGAGCCGATGTTCAGTTGGCGCGTGCTGTGGCTGCTGGGCCTGCCGACGGGCGCGGTCATCCTGTTCCTCAATCGCTACATCCCGGAATCGCCGCGTTTTCTTTCCAATGCCGGCCTGGAGGACGAGGCACGCGGTGTGCTGCGCAAGTTCGCCGGCGCGACGGCATCAGATGCGATCGAACCCGACGACGACCAGCATCCGGGCGCACTGGTGATCGACGAGCAGCATCCCGTCGTCGGCATGCGCCAGTTACTGCGCGGCCGCCATGCGCGCATTACCTGGGGGCTCGTGATGTGCGGGCTGGCGTGGGGACTGGTGAACTTCGGTTTCGTGCTATGGCTGCCGGTGAACCTGGTGCACATGGGCGTCAATGCGGCGGGCGCCAGCGCGCTGCTAGCGCGCTCGGCAATCATCGCGTTGCCGGGGATTGGTGTCGTGATCTGGCTGTACCACCGCTGGTCGAGCTTCAAGTCGCTGGTGTTGTTCATTGCGTTGACGACGCTGGCCTTGCTGGCGTTCTTTGCGATGGGACTGGCGGGGCTGCGTTCGGCGACGGTCACGGTTGCCGCGACCGCGGCGTTGCTGGTCAGCGTCAGCGGCGTCATCGCGATGCTGATCCCGTATGCGGCGGAGATCTATCCGGTGCACCTGCGCGGCACCGGCTCGGGCGTGATCGCGGCCGCATCCAAGTTCGGCGGCATCCTCGGCGCCGGGCTCGGCGTGCTCGGCTTTCTCGGCAACTTCATGCTGTCGGCGCTGCTGATCGCGGTGCCGATGGCGATCTCCGGCGTGATGCTGTGGCGCAGCGGGATCGAGACCCGCGGACAGGGGCTGGAGGATATCCAGGAGCAGCTGTCCACCCAGCGCGACGAGCGGGTTTGAGCATCGCGATTCGCAGCGCAGTCGCGCTGCGAATCAGACCGCGTTGCTTCAGGGCGCGCGTGCTAGGCTCGGCGCCCCAAAACGGAGCTCCCCATGCGCATATCGATCCTTGCCGGCGCCGCGTTGCTGCTGGCGTCCTCGCTTGCAGTTGTGCATGCCGCCGAAACCACCTGCACGATGCATTACGACATGTCCGGCGGCGGCGCCTTCTACAAGCATTCGACCGGCACCGGCGAAATCACCTGCAGCAATGGCCAGCGGTTGTCGGTGAGCATCGAATCCAAGGGCGGCGGCTTGACCTTCGGCCATTCCGACATCAAGGACGGCGTCGGCAAGTTCTCGCCCGTCCCCGACATCCATGACCTCATCGGCGGCTACGCCACCGCCGAGGCCAATGCCGGAAATGGTGGTGGTGCGTCCAAGGCGCAGGTCGTCACCAAGGGTTCGATCTCGTTGGCACTGACCGGCAAGGGCACCGGCCACACGCTCGGCGTGTCGTTCGGCAGCTTCATCATCAGCGCGCGCAAGTAGGCAGGCGCGCCCGGGGCGTATTCGCAACGGGCGCCTGGTTGGGGCAGTCACCGCCACTGGCGGCGGCCGGTCGCCATCTGGTTGCGAAGCCGGTGTGGGAACCCCGGCCTCGGTGGAGGTGGATGATGCATATCGCTGCGCTCAACCCATCCTGCGAATGCCCCGCAGCGCTGCTTGTCTGTTCGGCGGTACATGGCAGGAAATGACTGGCTTCTGTCATTTACGCCATCGGTGTCCACTTCGAGAATGGCTGCGTTGGCATTTGCCACTCGAAGGGACGCCGTCATGCACATCTCCCCTCGCTCCTCCCTGGCCCTGACCGCAATCGTTGCGGTGGCTGGACTGTTTGGTGTCTCGTCGACGGCCCGCGCTGGCGAGCCATCGGTCACCACGACGCGCGATCCGCAGGCTGAGCGCATCGCGCCCTGGCGCGCGCGCTTCGGACGCAGCCGCCCCGTGATCGCCGTGATCGGCGAGAACAGCGGTACCGAGCTGACCGACTTCGTGATTCCCTACGGCGTGCTGGCGCAGTCGGGTGTCGCCGACACCTTCACTGTCGCCACGCGACCCGGATTGCTCAAGATGCGGCCGGCGTTGCAGGTGCAGCCGCAAGCCACGATTGCCGGGTTCGATGCGCGTTTTCCGCAAGGCGCTGATTACGTGATCGTGCCGGCGGTGGTGAAACGCGATGATCCGGTGCTGCTGGCGTGGATCGCCGCGCAAGGCGCCAAGGGCGGCACCATCGTCAGCATCTGCGACGGCGCCTTGGTGGTGGCCAACAGTGGCCTGATGAA
>JANMAO010000069.1:0-2312 GCA_031359875.1 Lysobacter sp. | reverse complement strand
GCCTGCTCGCCACGGATGCCGGCGACGACGGCCGCGTTGTCGCGGTTCGCCCGGCGTCCGCGTTCGCGGTAGTACTCGTCCGCGCGGCGATCGAGCAGGTCGTACACCACCGGGATCACCACCAGCGTCAGCAGCGTCGATACCAGCAGGCCGCCGATCACGGTAGTGGCCATCGGCGAGCGCACTTCCGCACCCTCGCCCCATGCAATCGCCAGCGGCAGGAAACCGAACAGCGTGCACAGCGTAGTCATGGTGATCGGCCGCAGGCGCGAGCGGGCGCCTTCGATCAGTGCCTCGCGTTTGGCAATCCCCTGTTCGCGGAGCTGGTTGACCTTGTCGATCAGGAGGATCGCGTTCTTCACCACCAGGCCGACCAGCAGGATCAAACCGATGAACACCACCGCCGAGACCGTCGAACGCGTCAGCAACAATGCCAGCACCGCGCCGACGAGAGCCAACGGAATGGTGAACAGGATGACGAACGGGTGCAGCAGCGATTCGAACTGCGAAGCCATCACCAGGTAGACCAGGAAGATCGCCAGGCCGAAGGCGAAAAGCAGCGACTTCACTGAATCGGCCAGTTCCTCGCCTTGGCCACCGATGTGCATGCCGATATCGGCACCGATCGGTTGGGCGGCGACCATGTCGCGGACTTCCTGCACGGCAGCACCCAGATCGATGTTGTGCAGGTTCGCCGACACGACCGCGACCCGCACTTGGTCGGCGCGATGGATTTCGCTCGGGCCAGTGGTGGAGATCACTTCCGCCACCGAATCCAGCGTCACCGGCCTGCTGTTGCCCGGATTGACGATCAGGTGACGGATGCTGTCGACCGAGGCGCGATCGGAGAGTTGCGCACGCACCAGCACGTCGATCTTGCGATCACGAAAACTGTAGCGGGTGGCGACTTCGCCGCGCACCTTGTTGACCACCACGTCTGCGATCTGCCGCGTGGTCATACCAAGCGCACCCGCGCGCGCCTGGTCGAAGCGGATCTGGATCTCCGGGAAGCCCTGCTCCACTGTCGACTTGACGTCGGCGTAGTGCGTGTTCCTGCGCAGCATTGCCGCCATCTGGCGACCGGCCCGCTCGATGGCATCCAGGTCCTGTCCACTGATCTCGATTTCCAGCGGCGTGGAGAAACTGAACAATTCGGGCCGACTGAAATCGACCTGCGCATTCGGATGTACCTTCATGGTCTGGCGCAGGCGTTCGGTCTCCCGTGCTTCCACCTGCTTGCTGCCACCGTCGGCCATCACGACATTCAGCTTGCCGATGTTCTCGCCACTCTCGGTCGGGTTGGCGTCCAGCCGGGTGCCGCTGCCACTGACGCCGTACAGCACGCGGATCCCTTCGTCCTTGCCATGCTTGTGCTGCAGTTCGCGCACCAGCGCATCGGTGTCGCTCAATGGCGTGCCCGGTGGCAACTTCACCGTCATGTCGAAGCGATCCTGGGCGAGTTGCGGGATCAGGTCGGTGCCCAGCAGCGGCACCACCAGCATGGTCAGCGCAAACGCAGTGGCAGCAGCGCCCAGCACCAGCCAGCGCTTGTCCAGTGCGGCCGGCAGCAGTTTCAGGTAACCGCGTTCGGCGCGTCCGTAGGGCGCCATCGCCAGGTCGCTGGCCTTGCGCATCACCGGCCCGACCACCGCGACAATCCCGCGCCAAACGCGCACGACCAGCCAGCTGATGCCGAAGAATCCTCCGCGCGCGCCAGCACCGAGGCCATGCTCGACGGCCGCGATTGGCTTTTGCAGTCGCGACGTCGGTTTCCACCGCGGATGCGGTGCTTCCTCCGGGAACGCCATCGGTGGCCGGCCCTTCAATGCACTCAGCATCGGGATCAATGTCATCGCCACGACCAGCGAAATACCGATCGCGAGCGCGACCGTCAGCGCCTGGTCGCGAAACAACTGACCGGCGATGCCTTCGACGAACACCAGCGGCAGGAACACCGCGATGGTGGTGAGGGTAGACGCCATCACGGCCATGCTGACTTCGCGCGTGCCGGCAATTGCTGCGTCGAGGATGCCCAGTCCGCGTTCGCGTGCCTTGGCGATCGACTCCAGCACGACGATCGAATCGTCGACCACCAGGCCGGTTGCCAGCGCCAGGCCGCTCAGCGACATGACGTTAAGGCTCAAGCCGAAGCGATCCATGAAAAAGAACGTCGCGATGATCGAGACCGGCAGCGACAGCCCGACCACGAACGTGCTCCAGCCATCGCGCAGGAACAGGAAGATGATCAGGATCGCGAAGAAGCCGCCGATTACTGCGTCCCACTTCACGTCCCTGATCGCATTGCGGATGAA
>JANMAO010000020.1:0-2907 GCA_031359875.1 Lysobacter sp. | reverse complement strand
CCCGGCAGTCGAGCCACGGGAATTTGACCTTGACCCGGACGGCGCCGCGATCGAGCGGTTTGGAGACGGTCACCCAGCCGTGCTGGCGCTTGCCGGTCGGCTGGCCAGAGGCAGTATCGCGGGGCGAGGCGACGCCGTCATCGCGGTGCATGCCGCCCACCGCACCGTACTTCCCGGCGCTGGCCGCGCCTCCTTCGACGTTGCTCAGGACAGGCTTGATCGTCCCGTTCCAGCCGCGGGCCGTGGTCGCGCCCCATGACCAGGACAGGATCTCGAGTTGCTTGCCGCCGCTGGCCTTGGCGGCCACCCCTCCCTTGATGTCATCGAGCCTCAGATAATAGTTGGACGACGCGGCCCAAGCGGGAGCGGCCACCGCCGCCGCGGCGAGGGCGCATATCGTGTTTCTGATGATCGGGCGCATGGCGTCCTCCTGTGAGCGAAGGCAAGTTAGCGCGTGGGAATATACGCCTGCGCGGAGGGTTGCGCCAGATCGGAGGTAGGAGGAGTGCTGGGGAGGTCGCAGGAAAATAGTGCACTGTCACCGTAATTCGAGGTCCTCTTTGCAAATTGAACGGCATGGCTAGTCTGCCACTGCGGCCGTGCTCTGAGGGAGTCGCAACTAGGGGAACAAGGTTATGCGAAAATCAGTCGTCGCCGTGCTCGCACTTTCGTTGACGACGCAAGCGTGGGCGCAGGCCGGGCCGGTCGGCGGCTCTGGTCGCTACGTTATCGTTCACAGTCCACATATCCAGTCGGACACAATGTTGCTCGACACTGCGACAGGAAAAACGTGGCAATTGACCAAGTATACAGATCGAGAGGGTGAGCCGGTGGCTTGGGATCCAGTAGCTCGCACAGACAACCCCGCAGAGATGCAGGAGTTAAGAAGAATCTTCCCGCCTAAATCGAAGCCTTAGGCGCTGATCGCCACGCGCGACACGTTTCGCGACACGCTGGATGGCGATACTGACCCGGTGTCCGGGCCGGTGGTGATGGAGATGAAGTAGCGAGGCGCGCGCGGGGATTAGTGTGCTGTCACCATGATCCGTAATCCTGTCACCGTGATGCTACTTGTGACAAGAGTGGTTAGCTGCCATCCAGGCATTGATGCCAAGGCCAGTTAGGATCATTTCACATAGCCGATACGTAATTGATCGAGCTATTCCGCATGGCTGGAAGGCGGGCGCGCGATACACAAATCTCCGCGATGTAAAGCATCTCACCGAAGTGTATTTTATCGATATTGATTGGAAGAATTACAACTTCGAACAGCACTTGGCCGCTACTCGAAAAATTCGACCGAAACTTACCGTGGCTCGGGACGTCACCGACGCAAAGGACTTAGCGTCAATTTTGATCGAGGCTCACCAGTTAAATCAGTTTGCAGAAACGGTGATAGTAGTTCCGAAAGACACGCAATTGGCCGCACAACCGAGATTAGGCGTTCCCGAAACGTTCCGTTTGGGATACAGCATTCCCACACGCTACGGAGGAACGGAAATCCCAGCATCAAAATTCGCCGGTGACGTGCATTTGCTTGGCGGTCGACCTGACGTGCAAAGGGCTTTGGCCGACCAAATGCAAGTGAGAAGTCTGGACGGGAACCGATTTACATTGGATGCGAAATTTGGTGATTACTTTAATGGCACTGCGTTCCGCCCCCATCCAAAAGGTGGATACGAAAACTGTTTGAATGAGTCGTTGCGGAACATTGCGAGTCTTTGGGAGGCGAATAATGGCGAGGGCCAGGACAGTTAGGTTGCCTGCGGCGCATTCGGTGTCTGAGGGCACCGATTATGGCCATAGAGCTGACTTTCTGATCGTCATGTACGAGCAACTGATGGGCGACATTAACCGTCACATCGTTGTCGTGTGGCAAATGGTAGGAGTTGTGGGTGCAGCCATCGCCGGTTTGGTCATAGCGGAAAAGCAGGGAGTCCCGACCGCCTACGCAGTGATTTTGACCCTGTTCGTAATCTCGTGGGTTGTGGAGCACCTTCACGACAGCAATTTTTGGTACAACCGTAACCTCGTGATGATCACCAATATCGAACGCGTGTTTTTGACACCTAGTGACGTTGACCTAATTCACCCATATTTTGCTGCACACCGTAAGAAGGGATCGTTTTTGACGCACCTTCAGGTACAAAGGCACTATGCGTTGGCGATTGCTGGGCTCGTAATGCTGTACTTTCTTGCGAAATCAGTCCTTCCAAGCCTTGAGCCAAGCGCACGAGTGGATATTGGAAAGGTGCTTGCCTTCGGCGCTTTCGCCTTTGTCTTTGTACGTGACCAGGTTCTAATGCGTCGGTACGATAAGAAGTACGACGACTACCTTAAAATCTCCCCCGGTATCCTCGTTCCGAAGCAGGTCGATTACGGAACGACTCACGGCAAGCAATGATGCATTTCAGGGTGATTTAGAGACTTCTACTTCGCCGCAATCAAATCCGGTTCGTCCTCGTCGACTGTGGCCTTCCGTGAGCGCGTCGGCTTCTTGGGCGTGGCTTCGACAATCACAGGCTTCACGTTCGCGCGCTCCAGCAACGGACACAAGTACTGCCCCGTAAAACTCCCCGCACTCCCCGCCACCACCTCCGGCGTGCCTTCCGCGACAATTTCCCCGCCGTTGACCCCGCCGCCCGGCCCCAGGTCGAGCACCCAATCGGCCGTCTTGATGACGTCGAGGTTGTGTTCGATGACGACGACCGTGTTGCCTTGTTCGACCAGGGCGTGGAGCACTTCGAGGAGTTTGCGGACGTCTTCGAAGTGCAGGCCGGTGGTCGGCTCGTCCAAAATATACAGCGTCTGCCCGGTCGCCCGGCGCGACAATTCCTTGCTGAGCTTGACGCGCTGGGCCTCGCCGCCGCTGAGCGTGGTCGCCTGCTGGCCGACCTTGATGTAGCC
>JANMAO010000016.1:0-3720 GCA_031359875.1 Lysobacter sp. | reverse complement strand
CGCTACATCTCCGCGACGGAGATGGAAAAGATCCTCAAGCCATACGCGCGGCCCAACGCCATCGTCAACGTCGACAACGGCCGCAACCTGATCACGCTGGGTGGCACCCGCGCCGAACTCGAGAACTACCTGCGCACGGTCGAGATCTTCGACGTCGACTGGATGTCGAGCATGTCGGTCGGCGTGTTTCCGTTGCAATCGGGCAAGGCGACCAAGGTCGTCGCCGACCTGGAAAAAGTCTTCGGCGAGCAGAGCAAGTCTCCCGTTGCGGGCATGTTCCGCTTCCTGCCGCTCGAAGGCGCCAATGCAGTCATGGTGATCACCTCGCAGCCGGCTTACCTGGATGACATCCAGCAGTGGCTCGAGCGCGTCGACAGCGCCGGCGCCGGCGTGCAGCTGTTTTCGTATGAACTGAAATACATCAAGGCCAAGGACCTGGCCGACCGCCTCGCCGAGGCGTTCGGCGGCCGCAGCAGCGGCAACTCCGGCAATGGCGGCGGTGCGCCCTCGATGATGCCGGGCACCAACCCGACCGAGATCAAGGACGGCGGCGTCGACAACGCCAGCGGCACCAGTTCCGCGGGAGTCGGTGGCGACAGCAGCGGTGGCAACAGTGGGGGGGGGCTGGGCAGTGGTTCGCTGTCGCTCAATTCCTCCGGCCAGGGCAACGGCGCCGTCACGCTTGAAGTCGGTGGCGAAAAGGTCGGCGTATCCGCGGTCGACGAGACCAACACCCTGCTGGTGCGCACCACCGGCACCGCCTGGCGCTCGATCAAGGAAGTGATCGAACGCATCGACGTCATGCCGCTGCAGGTGCATATCGAAGCGCAGGTGGCGGAGGTCAACCTGACCGGCGACCTGAGGTACGGTGTCAACTGGTACTTCGACAATGCCGTCACCAATCCGGTCCTTGGGGGCGGGGCCGGCTTGCCTGCCGTCGCCCGCAGGAGTCTGGGCAGCCTGGCCGGCAGCATCCGCCCCGCCGGCGTTGCCAATCCCGGCCTGGGCTGGACGTTCCTCGGGCGCAACGCAGCCGCCGTGATCACCGCGCTGGATCAGGTCACCGACGTGCAGCTGCTGCAGACACCCTCGGTGGTCGTGCGCAACAACGCCGAGGCGACGTTCAATGTCGGCAGCCGCATTCCGATCGCTTCGGTCACCTTCAATCCCGGCGGCACCGGCACCGGCACCGGTACTTTCAGTCAGGTCCAATACCTCGATACCGGCACCATCCTCAAGGTCCGTCCACGGGTGACCAAGGACGGCATGGTGTTCCTCGACATCGTGCAGGAAGTCAGCACGCCCGGCAGCGTTCCCGACATCAACGGCAATGTCCGCATCAACACCCGCCGCCTGAAGACCGAAGCCGCGATCCAGAGCGGGGAAACGGTGATGCTCGCCGGCCTGATCCAGGACGGCGTCACCCGTGGCGCATCGGGTGTCCCGGGCTTGAGCCGCATTCCGATCATCGGCTCACTGTTCGGTACGCAGGGGTCCGGCACCACCCGCAGCGAGGTGATCGTGCTGTTGACCCCGACGATCATCCGCAACCCGCAGGAAGCCCGCGAGCTCACTGACGAATACAGCCGTCGTTTCCGCGCGATGCAGCCGCTCAGCAGGACGCCGAAGCACCGGTGACCGCACGCGGCGTGTCCGATGGCAGTCGCAGCGTTGACCTGCCTGTCGTGTTGCTGCCTGTCGTGTTGCTACCGATAGGCGTCGATGACGATGCGCTCGACGCCTGTCTCGCAGCCCTCGATGCGGGCACGCCTCATAGCACCCGGGTTTGGCTGGCCGACGATGCCCAGGCCGGGCCGCGTGGCGCCGCGATCATCGAACACTGGCTCGCCCGCACGCCACTGGCCGCCGAATACAGTCGCCGCCAGCGCAGCATTGGCGAGGTCATGCACGTCGACCAGATTCTCGCAGCCTGCGCCGGCAGCGACGTGGTGGTGCTCGCGCCTGACGCGATCCCGGTGCCGGGCTGGTTGTCGCAACTGAGCGCGTGCTTCGCGCGCGATGCCGCGATCGCCACCGCGACGCCGTGGTGCAACGCCGGCGAAACCGCGGCGTGGCCACGATGCGGCGAGATTGCGCCCTTGCCCGACGATGCCGAACGCCTCGCGCGCGCCTGTGCCGCACTGCCGCCGCTGCATCCGGAACTCCCTGCGGCGATCGCGCATTGCGTGGCCCTGCGCGGCAGCGCGCGCCGGCGCGCCGGCGGACTCGATACCGCCAGCTACGGTTCCTGGTACGCGGCGCTGGTCGACCTGTCGCTGCGACTGTCGGGCCTGGGTTGGCGCAATGCGCTGTGCGAGACCACGTTCGTCGCACGCGGCGGCGAAGGCATGCCGGCCGACGGCGATTTCGATGTACTCGCGGCGCGCTGGCCCGGATGGCATGCGCGGCTCGCCCAGTTCCTGATGAACGATCCGTTGCATGCCATGCGTGCCCAGCTCGCCCAGGCATACGCGCAGGTCGAGCCCGCCATGCCGCAACGAGAGCTTTTCGCATGAGCGCCATTGCGTGAATGCCGCCGCCGACATCGGCGTGGTCGTGGTCACCCACCGCAGCGTCGAGACCGTCGACGACTGCCTGTTGCGGCTGCGCGCCGCGGCCGGCGTCGCCGCCATCCGCGTGATCGACAACGCTTCCGATGACGGCACCCTGGCGATCGTGCAGCGCCACGCTGCCAGCGATGCGCGCGTGCGCTTCGTCGCCAACCCCGACAATCCCGGTTTCGCGGTCGCCTGCAACCAGGGCGTGATCGCGTTCGACGGCGCCGCTGCAAGCGCGATTACCTGGCTGGCATTCGTCAATCCCGATTGCCTGGTCGAGCCCGATTCGCTGTCGCACCTGCGCACGCATGCACGCCAGCTCGATGGCAACGCATTGATCGGCGCGGACCTGGTGGGCGAGGACGGCACGCGCGATCCGGCCGCACGCCGCCGTGACCCCGACTTCAAACGGATGCTCGGCGTGATGTGGCACGCGCCCGCCGCGGCCCGGCTCGAAGTGCCGGTCGACATCAGGCGTTCGCTGCAGCAGGTCGATGCGGTCTCGGGCGCGCTGATGCTGCTGCCGCGGATCCTGTTCGCGCGGATCGACGGTTTCGACGTGCGCTACCGACTGCATGCCGAAGATCTCGACCTGTGTCGGCGGGTACGTGATGCCGGCGCTGTCGTCGCCGTGGCCAATGACGTGCGCGTGCTGCACATCCGCGGGGTGTCGTCGCGATCGCGTCCGCTGTTCGTCGAATGGCACAAGCATCGCGGGCTATGGCGCTGGTTCCGCAAGTTCGAGGCGAAGCAGCGCAGCTGGCCGACGCAAGCGGCCGTGTTCGCGATGATCTGGGGACGGTTCCCGTTCGCGGCGTTGCGGGCGATCTTGCGACGATAGTGTCTTTCGTAGGAGCGACGTAAGTCGCGAGCTTTGATTTTCGTGTTGCGCCGCAAGAGCTTCGCGACTTACGTCGCTCCTACGAAGAGCGGGTCACCGGTAGCGGTTGATCTCGTCGCGTAGCGCCTTCGCTGCATTGCCTGCTGCCGCCGCGAAATCCTCGCCACCCGATGCATACAGGATCGCGCGCGAGGAGCTGACGATCAGCCCGGTGCCGTCGGCCGTCTTGCCATGGCGGATGACGGCTTCGACATCGCCGCCCTGCGCACCGACGCCGGGGACCAGCAACGACATGTCGCCGACGATGGCGCGCACCTGGCT
>JANMAO010000185.1:0-13997 GCA_031359875.1 Lysobacter sp. | reverse complement strand
CGCGATGATCGAGACCGGCAGCGACAGCCCGACCACGAACGTGCTCCAGCCATCGCGCAGGAACAGGAAGATGATCAGGATCGCGAAGAAGCCGCCGATTACTGCGTCCCACTTCACGTCCCTGATCGCATTGCGGATGAACTGCGACTGGTCGTCGATGGTCGTCAGCTCGATGTCGGGCGGGATCTGGTCCTTGATCTCCGTCAATCGTTTCTGGATCGCGTCGGCAGTGGCGACGGTGTTCGCATCACCTTCCTTGTAGATCGCCAGTTCGACCGCTTCCCTGCCCGCGAGCCGGATGATGGCTTCGCGTTCCTTGTGGCCTTGGCGGACCTCCGCGATGTCCTTCAGGCGCACCGGCATGCCGTTGGCCACGCTGCCTTGCGCCGATGAGGCGCTCTGCACCGAAGCGGCCGCTGCCATCGAGCTGGCATCGCCGCTGGCCGCAGCCACGCGTGCCATCTGTTCGGCCGCGCTCGCCGCTGCACCACCACCTGCGCTTTGCGTGGTGACCAGCATCTTGCCGATCTCCGCCACGCTGGCGAACTGGTTCACGGTACGCACGAGATAACGCTGCGAGCCTTCCTCCAGTCGCCCGCCGGAGATATTGATGTTCTCCGCCTTGAGCCGCGCGATCACGGTGTCGACCGGCAAACTCAGCTGGGCGAGTTTCTGCTGATCGATGTCGACCTGGATTTCGTCCTCCAGGCCACCGCCAACCTTCACTGCGGCGACGCCCGCGACGGGTTCGAGCTTCTTCTTCAGGTCATCATCGGCATAGCGGCGCAACGCGGTGAGCGCGCGCAGGGAATCGCCATCCTGTTTGGCGGTCAACGCAAGCCGCAGGATCGGCTGGGTCGACGGGTTGAAGCGCAGCAACACAGGCACTTTGGCTTCCAGCGGAAGCTGCACGGTCTCCATCTTGTCGCGCACGTCCAGGCTGGCCTGGTCCATGTTGGTGCCCCAGGCAAACTCGAGCACGACGTCGCTCTGCCCTGTGCGCGAAACCGATTTGAGTTTGCGCAGGCCCTTGACCACGCCGACGGCCTCCTCCACCGGTTGGCTGATGAGCGTCTCGATTTCGGTCGGCGCCGCACCCGTGTATTCGGTGCGCACGGTCAGCGTGGGATAGCTGAGGTCGGGCAGCAGATTGACCTTGAGGTGGTTCAGGGCAATGAAGCCGAACAGCACCAGGGTGACCGTCATCATCGCCACCGTCACGCGGCGGCGGGTGGCGAATTCGACGAGGTTGAAGGACGGCGTGTTCGAGGGTTGGGTCACGGCTGCGTCCTGCGCTTACTTTTTGGTCGTCGGGGAAGGTGTCGCGCTGGCCACCCGGACCTTGACGCCCGGTGCACCAAGCACCTGCACCACGCTGCCGTCGCGCAACGCGGTCTTGCCGGCAATGACGACCTGGTCGCCCTGCTTGAGACCGCTGCGGACCTCGGCCCAGGCACCATCGAGGTAGCCCAGCTTGATCGGCACGCGCACGGCCTTGCCGGCACGCACGGCGAACACCGCCGGATCGCCTTCGTCGTCAAGCAGCGCCACGCGCGGCACCACGAGCGCATCGGCGCGCTTGTCGTAATCGATCTGCATGCGGCCGAACATTCCTGGTTGCAGCAGGCCGCCACCATCGAACGCGCAGATCACGCGAAACGTGCCGCTACCGGCATCCACCACGGGCGAGACACGATCGACGTGGCCCGTGAAATTCTTGCCGGACAGCGCGTCGACCTGCAGGGTGACCGGCAGGCCGGCCTTGAGGGTTTCCAGTTCGCGCTCGGGCACGTTGAGCGTGGCCTCGAGCCGCGAGATATCCACGATGCGGAAGATCGGCGTGTTGATCTGCACGAAGTTGCCGGGCTTGATCGAACGCTGTGCGATCACGCCGGAGATCGGCGCGGTGACGTTCGCGTACGACAACTCCAGGTTGGCGAGGCGGTTGGCGGCGCGCGCGTTCTCCAGGTCGAACTTGATCGTGTCGATGTCGTTGGCGCTGATCAGCTTCTGCTCGGCCAGCTGCCGCGAGCGTGCATAGCTGGCCTCCAGCTTGCGCATCTGCGAAGCGCTCTGCGCGGCCTGCAACGCTGCGCGTGCCGAATCCAGACGCACAAGCACCTGGCCCGCACGCACCTGCTGGCCTTCCTCGGCCATGACGCTCAGGGCCACGCCCGAGGTCTTGGCGATCACCTGCGATTCGCCACGCGCTTCCAGAGGCGCGGTGCCGCTGTAACTGGCCGCGATCGGCCGGCGCGAGGCTGCCGCGACCTCTACCGGAACCGCCTCCGGACCCTTGCTGGCCGCATCCTTGGCTTGCGCGTCCCCTTCTCCGTCTTTCTTGCAGGCACCAAGGCCCAGCACCACCGAAACCAGCATAGCCATCAACAAAAGGGCGGATACGCGCCTTCGTTCAGCACGGGGGATACAGCGGGTAGGACGCATGATCGGAAACCTGTTGTCTGGTGTTGTATCAAGGTATATCACCCCTGTTACACCAACAATCCGCCATAGGTCATGGTGCGATCCGGCACGCCACTCTTGTTGGCTCGGTGCGACCTGCGATTGGGTTGCGTGGGCGACGTCGCTATACTGCGCCGCTTGCTCATCGCATGGTTGCGATGTCGAAGTCTCATCCGTCGCCCCTCGTCTATCGACTGCGGACAAACCCATGATCCGACCGTTGTTGCTCGCCTCCTGCCTGACCCTCGCCGCCGGCAATGCGCTGGCGCAAGCGCCCGCGCCGACGCCGGTACCTGCCACGCCAGCAGCCTCCGCTCCTGCTGCCGCCGCCGCCGCGACGCCAGCCAAGCTCATCGGCGACGCGACCCGCGGCCAGCAACTCACCTACACCTGCCAGGGTTGCCACGGCGTCACTGGCTACCGCAACGCCTACCCGAACTACCACGTGCCGAAGATCGGCGGGCAGGCGCCGCAATACCTGGTCAATGCCCTGACCGAATACCAGCAGGGCAAGCGCAAGCATCCGACGATGCAGGCGCAGGCCGAAAGCTTTTCGGCGCAGGACATCGCCGACATCGCCGCCTTCATCTCCGGCCTGAAGTGAGCAGGACTCCATGAGCAAAGCCCCCACCATGACGAAGACATCCCGCCCGGACATGCGTCCGCTCGCTGCGCCCCTGCTCATCCTGCTCGTCGCCGGCTTCGCTCTCGCAGGCTGCACGCCTTCCGGTGAAACCCCGGCCGGGCACTCCTCCGCCGACCGCGCCGAAGGCCATTCCACTTCGTCGGCGGGCTTGCCACCCGGCCATGGCGATGCCGGCCAGAAGCTCGCCACCACCAAGAATGCAGAAACCGGCCAGGCGTGCGTCGATTGCCACGGCGCCGCCGGCAATGCGCCGATCGACCCCACCTATCCCAAGCTCGGCGGCCAGTACCACGACTACATCGCGCACGCGTTGCAGATGTACCGCGATGGCGACCGTAGCGGCAGCCCGACCACTGACCTGATGGCAAGCCAGGCGAAGAAACTGACCGACCAGCAGATCGCCGACGCCGCTGCTTATTTCGGTTCGCAGCCGACGCAGTTGCGGGACATGCACGGTCTCGAGTAAGGCCGGAACGCCATCTGCGCATCGTCAAACGGCCCGCATTGCGGGCCGTTTGTTTATGGAGCGCCTCTATGGATTGCCGGGCTTGCGCAAGCTCTCCTGGTCCTCCTGCAACTCCGGCTTGAACGGGATATCCGGTGGCGGACGCGCCGTGGCTTCCTGATCGTTGAGGTTGGGGTCGGTGATGCCGCAGGCGCCACCCAGCTGCAGGACCGAGATGGTGCAGCTGATCTTCTTCGAGGTGCCCGGGATCGGGATGGCCATCTCGCGGATGCCACGCCGCACCCATTCCTCCAGCAGGGTGCCGGAGGGCAGCCAGTACTGATCGAAACGCGTCGGCGTGTAGTCGTTGGGCGGGCGCTTCAGCCAGGTGCCCGCGCGGTCGAGCTTGTCGCGGGTCCAATGATCGCTGCCGGGTGGAAAACCGCCGCCGGCGGCTGCCGTTCCGGCTGCCAGGCGCGGGCTGCCGTCAGCATTGAGCAGGCCCGGCTGCTTTCCGGTATTGCCGCCAGGCCGGTTACGGGTGGACGCGCCCCAGTCGTCGCCGCGCTGCGGTGTTGGCCACGCCCCGGGTTTCGGCGTCGACGCCGGCCCGCTGCCCGACGCAGTCGCTGTCGGCTGCGCGCCGCTGCTGGTGGCCGGTGGCCCGCCCGACTTCGCTGCGGCGCCGGCGGACGTATTGCCTGCGGCGGGCGTTGCAGGCGTGGTCGCCACGGTCGCCGGGTTGGCGGCCGGCGCAGATGTCGATGTCGGTGCTTCGTGCAACTGCACGGCCGGCGCGTTCGTCTGCAATACCGGCGCTGCCACCGGGCGGATCGCAACCTCGCGTGGCTGCACTTTGGGTAGCGGCGTGGCGATCTCGACCGGGATTGGTTGCGGCTTGGGTTGGAGTTTGGGCTGTGGCGCCGTGCTGACTGCGCTCGGTAGCTGAGGCTTGATCGCCTGCACCGGTGGCGGTGTTTCGACCAATTCGACATCACGCGTCGGTACCTGCAGCTTGGGCACGGTCACCTGCGCCTGCGGTACTTCGACACGCAATGGCGTCGGTGACGGCAGCACAAAGGTGGTATCCGGCACCGGCTTCTCGGTGACCTGCAGGGGCTGCGCGCCCGCAGGCGTCGGCGAAGGGGGCTGCGGCGGCTCGGACGGGGTCGCCGGCGCTGGTGGGCTCGACTGCGCTGCCTGCGACCGCGGAGGCGTCGGTGAAGGGCGCGTCACCGGCCGGGCCACGGCGCTGGCCACGGCGCTGGCCGCTGTGGCGGGTGTGCTGGTTTCGCCCGCAGGTGGACCGCCACCTTGCAACTCCGGCGTGCCCTGCCCGACGTATTCAACCTGCACGACTTCTTCGCCCTGCGGCGCGGGTGCCCCGATGAAACGCACGTACGCCAACCAAAGCAGGATCACCAACAGCAACACATGTACGACGAAGGTGATCGCGATGGCGAGCAGCCGTATCCGCCGCTCCTCCTGCTCGGGCGGCTGCCATTGCTGGCGCCACAGCGTGGCGAAGGATTGCCAGCGATTCAGCTCGCCGACGCGCCGCGGCGGCATGGCGAGCTCGCGCTGCAGGAAGATGGCGACGATTGCCTCGGCAGTGGCGCCAGTGACGGCCCCAATCCGTTCGCCCATCATCGCGAACCAGGCTTTCCAGGCAGGCGGAAATTCTCCCGGCGGCGTCGGCTCCGCAGCGCGAAACCAGAATCGCGCCTTCCCGCGGCCCATCACGACGTCAATCAGGTCTGCCGCAGAAAACATCCGTTCGGGGCGCCGGGACGCAGCCGCTTACGCCGCGTCGCGCGGCATGTACGGTGCCTGCCCGGTGTCGTGGTCGGTCGCGTCGCGGACCGCGGTCACGCCCGGCACCTTGGTCAGCAGCGTCTTCTCGATGCCCTGCTTCAAGGTCACGTCGGCCATCCCGCAGCCGTGGCAGCCGCCGCCAAACGCCAACACCACCACCCCGTCGGAGGTCACTTCCTGCACCGCGACATGGCCGCGATGCTGCGCCAGCTGCGGGTTGATCTCGTGCTCGACGATCCAGCGCACGCGCTCGACCAGTGATGCCGACTCCGCCGGCGCCTGACCCTTGATTTTTGGCGCTCGGATCTGCAACTGCCCGCCGGTGGCCTGCTGGGTGTAGTCGATATCGGCACTGTCCAGGTACGGGACGCTGGCGGCGTCGACCCACAGGGTGAAGCCCTCGCAATCGATCGCCCACTCGTCACCGCGCAGGTCGCCCGGTTCGGCGAACTCCAGGCGGACGTCGCCCGTGGGTGTGCCTGGCTGCATCGCGGTCAGGCGTACGCCCATGCCGGGCAGGTCCTCGCGCTCGATCAGCTTCTGAAAATGACGCTGTGCAGATTCGGATATCTGGATCATGCGGCTATTCTAGCGACCTGCGCGCGCCCGTTCGCCCCGCCTGCGGCGACTGCACCCGCCGATGTGGTTGCATTCATCCGCGCTCAGATCCATAGGCCGCACCCCCAGGAGCCTCGCCATGAACGACCTGATCCCGCTCGCCCAGGCCCACTGCATACCGCGCAAGGGCCACGAACACCGGCTCAGCGAAGCCCGCGTCCGCGAACTGCTGCCTGACGTGCCCGGCTGGGAGCTGGTCGAAAGCGGCCATGCCTTGACCAGGACGTTTCCCTTCAAGGACTACTACCGGACGATCGCGTTCGTCAACGCGCTCGCGTTCATGGCCAATCGCGAAGACCACCATCCCGACCTCATCGTGCATTACGATCGCTGCGTGGCGCGCTACTCGACCCACGATGTCGGCGGCTTGAGCGAGAACGACTTCATCTGCGCGGCGAAAGCCGACACCCTGGTCGAGTAGTCAGGCCAATCGATCCAGCACGTCCACCAGCTCCGAAGCCAGCGGCGCATTCAACAGATACGGCGCCTTGCCGCCATCCAGTGCGAATTCCAACGACGAGGCATGCAGGAACATCCGCTTCAGTCCCAACTGCTCGCGCAGGCGCTTGTTGACGGCTTCGTCGCCGTATTTGTCGTCCCCGGCAACCGGATGGCCAATGTGCTGGGCATGCACGCGGATCTGATGGGTGCGCCCGGTCTCGATCCGTACTTCGCAATACGAATGCCCGCCGCGCCGCTCCAAAACCTTGAAATGGCTGAGCGACGCCTTGCCGGCACCGGTATTGGAATGTGTCACGACCTGCACATGGCGCTCGCCGCCCTGGCGCAGGCCGACGTGCAACGGCGCATCGACCGACATCACCCCATCCGGCATGCGTCCGACCAGGAGCGCCAGGTAACGTTTGGCGATGCCGCCATCGTCGCGCATCAGGGCCTGCAGCTCGGTCAGCGCCGAGCGTTTCCTTGCGATCAGCAGCAGGCCAGAGGTGTCGCGGTCGAGTCGGTGCACCAGCTCCAGCGACTCTTTCGGCCGCAATGCGCGCAGGGTTTCGATCGCGCCGAAGGAAATACCGCTGCCACCATGGCTGGCGACGCCCGCGGGCTTGTTGATCGCGAGCAACCGGGCATCCTCGAACACGATGCTCGCTTCCACCGCCTCGAGCAGGCCCTTGGCCGGGGTCCCCTTGTCGCTGGGTTCCTCGAGACGGACCGGTGGGATCCGCACCTGATCGCCTGCCTCGAGCCTGCGCTCGGCCTTGACCCGGCCGCCGTTGACCCGAACCTGCCCGGATCGCAGCAGCTTGTAGACCAGGCTGCGCGGCGCGCCCTTCAGGTAGCCCAGCAGGAAGTTGTCGATGCGCTGGCCGTCGCGATCCTCGGCGATCGTCACGGTACGCGCGTCTTTTCGTTCCGCTGGCGGCGCCTGAAAACCGGCGGTCGGGGTGTCCGGGGTGTCTGAATGGGTCATGCGGGGCCTGATCTGTTACACTCGGCGGGCGAGATAAGGGTTTGATTTCGCAGGGAGTTGCCTCCCGACGCCTCGGCATCGGGAAAACAACAAGCCGGCCAGAAGCCAGGCTCCCGAGCGATTCTGACAGTGCGCGACCACCGCCCCCGGGGCGGCCATGTTAGCGGCTGTTCGGCAAGCCCGACGATCGCCCGATGCGTCAGACATCGGCGCTGAACATGACCCGTGCGTGGCGTCCCGCTTTTGAGCCCCCGCTCTCGAGCAGGCGCGACACCGGCCCCGCAACACTGAAACGAGACAAGCGCTCCCGCGGCCCGCCGTGGTGTCGAAGCGCTGGAACACTTGAAGCAGCACCGGCGCGCGCAGCGTGGCTTGCCACCTGTGAAAGGATTCGGTCCGCGGCCGTGCTGCTTGCGGTATCCAGAGGCGAAACGCCCAGGCGTCGTCGCGAGCGAAAGCGCGCGAGGAACGCAACATGAAACGCATGCTGATCAATGCGACGCAGGCAGAAGAACTGCGCGTCGCGATCGTCGATGGCCAGACGCTGTACGACATCGACATCGAGCAACCGTCGAAAGAACAGAAAAAATCCAACATCTACAAGGGCCGGATCACACGGCTTGAGCCTTCGCTGGAAGCCGCCTTCGTCGAATACGGTGGCGAGCGCCATGGCTTCCTGCCGATGAAGGAAATCTCCCGCGATTACTTCCAGGCCGGCGTCGACCCGAACAAGGCGACGATCCGCGAGTTGCTGCGCGAGGGCCAGGAAGTGGTCGTGCAGATCGACAAGGACGAGCGCGGCACCAAGGGCGCTGCCCTGACCACGTTCATCTCGCTGGCCGGCCGCTACATGGTGCTGATGCCGAATTCGCCCACCGCGGGCGGCGTCTCGCGCAGGATCGAAGGCGATGACCGCGCGGCGCTGAAGGAAGCGATGGACCACCTCGCCATTCCCGACGACATGGGCGTGATCATCCGCACCGCCGGTGTCGGTCGCGATGCCGAAGAGTTGCAGTGGGACCTGGATTACCTGCTCAGCGTGTGGAAGGCGATAGCGGAAGCCGCGCTGACCAAGCCGGCACCGTTCCTGATCTACCAGGAATCGCGGCTGATCATCCGCGCCCTGCGCGACTACATGCGCGCCGACGTTGGCGAGATCCTGGTCGACACACCGGAGATGTACGAAGAGGCGCATGAGTTCGTCCAGCAGGTAATGCCGCACAACCTGCGCAAGCTCAAGCACTACACCGACGACACCCCGCTGTTCAACCGCTTCCAGATCGAATCCCAGATCGAAGGCGCCTACGAGCGCAACGTGCGCCTGCCCTCCGGCGGTGCGCTGGTGATCGACCAGACCGAAGCGCTGACCGCGATCGACGTCAACTCGGCACGCGCCACCAAGGGCGGCGACATCGAGGAGACCGCGTTCAACACGAACCTGGAAGCCGCGGAGGAAGTAGCGCGGCAGATGCGTCTGCGTGATCTCGGTGGGCTGGTGGTGATCGACTTCATCGACATGTCGTCGAGCAAGCACCAGCGCGACGTCGAGAACAAGCTGCAAAACGCGCTCAAGTTCGATCGTGCGCGTGTCCAGCTCGGCCGCATCTCCAAGTTCGGCCTGATGGAAATGTCACGCCAGCGCCTGCGTCCGTCCCTGGGCGAGTCGAGCCAGCTGATCTGCCCGCGTTGCGAAGGCCACGGTCGCATGCGCAGCATCGAGTCGCTGTCGCTGTCGATCCTGCGCGTGGCTGAAGAGCACGCGATGAAGGAGAACACCGGCCAGGTACTGGTGCAGGTCCCGGTCGAAATCGGCAATTACCTGCTCAACGAGAAGCGCCGTGCGCTGAACGAGATAGAGCAGCGCCACGATGCACCGATCGTGATCGTCGCCGACGACCAGCTCGAAACGCCGCACTACGAAGTCACCCGCGTCCGCGAAAACGAACTCGGCGAAGAATCCTCGCGGCCGAGTTACCAGCGCGGCACGCCTCGCAAGGTGGCCACGATCGCGCTGACCAAGGCCAACCTCAACGTGCCAGTCGCGCCAGCAGTGACCAACGTCAAGCCGACACAGCCGGCACCGATCCGCGAATCGCGCGAAGATGCACCGATGGCTGCCAGCGCGCCAGTGATGACGCCCGCTGCGGTTGCGCCGACGCATTCGATCGGCATGGTCGAACGGGTCCTGCGCTTCTTCCGCGGCACGCAAACAACACCGGCCACGCAGCCAGCCCCGGCGGCGCGCGCGCAGGACGGTCGTGGCAGGAACGATCGAAATACGCAGCGTCGCGATGGACGCGGCAAGCCCGCCCGTGATGGCCAGCGTCGCGACGAACAACGCCGTGACGAGCCGCGCGGCAACCGTCCGCCAGCAAACGCGCAGCAACCGAAGCCGCAGGACAACAAACCTGTGGACGCCAGGCCGCGCAACGAGCCGCAGCAAAAACAGCAGAAGCAGCCGCAGCAGAAACCGGCCGACCCGAGGCAGGGCGAACCCAGGCAGCAGCAGCCCAAGCAGGTGGACGATAACCGCCAGCCGACGCAGCCCCGGACGCCACGCCCGCCACGCAACGAGCCAGCTACGACTGAAATCAAGGTCATCGCCACCGATGTGGTGGAACCCATGAGTCCCGCGCTTGCCGCCGTCGCCGGATTGCCGGATGCCACCCAGCTCGACGGCAATGAAATCATCGTCAAGGGCAACGCTCCGGTGGCTGATGCCGAGGACAGCCAGGACCCCGGCGACGGCAGCAGCCGTCGTCGTCGCGGCCGCCGTGGTGGCCGTCGCCGTCGTCGTGGTGGTGCCGAAGGTGGTGCCACTGCGGAAGGTGGAGCGCAGGATCACGACGAAATGCCGGGCGACATCGCCGCCGCGCATCGCTCGCAGCCGGAGTTCGACTTCGATGACGAAGAGCCGGCCGCGGTGAATGTGGCCATCGAACGCGCACCGGTTATCACCAGTGAACCAGTGACCAACACAACCCATGCGGCTGTCCCGAACGACAACGACGCCGATGTCGAGCCGATGACGTGGTCGCCGACGATCGAGCCTGTTGCCCCACCAGCTCAGGTTGCTGCAGAGATCAGTTCGATTGAAAGCGCCCTACCCGCCGTTGCACTCGCCCCGGCGATCGAACCGCAGATCGAAGCCGATGCGTCCTTCGCGCTCGAGCCTGCCGTGATGGAAGTCGCCGAGACCGCCGTGGTCGGCGCCCCGGAAATGATCCTTGTCGAGGAGGCTTCGCAATCGCCTCCGGGGTTGTTCGATGCCGTCAGCACGACACCCCAGATGGTCGCCGATCCGGCCGAAGCCGCCGCCAATGCGATCGCACGGCATGATGAGGACGAGCCCGATACTGCGCACGGGGAAAGCAAACGCAGCGCTTGATCGACACGCTCGGCTGCGTTCAATGAAACAGTTCCCGGGCAGGCCACGGCCCACCCGGGAACATCAAGACAACAGCTTCACTGCTCCAATGCGCGCGCAGGATTTGCCACGCCGTATTGGCCGGCCAACCGCGCCAGTGCGATGCTGTCGCGAATACCGAGCTTCTCGAACAGCCGCGTCTTGTGGGTGTTGACGGTCTTCGCGCTCAGGCTCAGGCGTTTTGCGATCTCCTCCTGCCGCAAGCCTTGCGTCAGCAACATCGCCACTTCCAGTTCGCGCGACGACAAGGCATCGAACGGCGATCCCTCACCACCGATGCCGTACAGCGCAAGATTCTGCGCAACGCTGTTGGCGAGGTAACGCTTGCCGCGTGCGACCTCACGTACCGCGCGCAGCAATTCGCTGGCGTCGCCACCCTTGCCCACATAGCCCGACGCGCCAATCTCAAGCAGGCGTTTAGGCATCGGACCATCCTCCAGCACCGACACCACGATCACGCGGGTGCCGTGGTCACCCTTGAGGATGCGCTCGGTGACCTCCAGCCCGCTGACGCCGGGCAAGTGCAGGTCGCATAGCACGACATCGGGTTTGAGCTTGCGGATCTGCGGCAACGCATCCTCCCCGCAGTCCGCCTCGCCGACCACCTCGATATCGGTTTCACCAGCCAGAATCATGCGCATCCCTGCGCGTACCAATGCATGGTCATCGACCACGAAAACGCGGATTGTCATCCTTGTCACCTCCGTTCATATTCCCCGCGCCGAGCCTAGTCGGCTGGCACCCATCCCGCAAGCTGACATGCGTGGCCCGTCGGCTAGAATGGCCCTCCCCTGGAGAGGTGGCCGAGTGGTTTAAGGCAGCGGTCTTGAAATTTGCTGCAGAATTGCCAACGGAAGCGTGGCCGAGTGGTTGAAGGCACTGGTCTTGAAAACCAGCAACGGGTAGCCGTTCGTGGGTTCGAATCCCACCGCTTCCGCCAATAAAAACAATAGCATGTGTTGAAATTCAGGTTGTTTGCGATGCCACCAATGCGGTGACCGTAAGCAAAGATTGCCCTCGCTTCGCCACAACTAGAATCGCTGGCGAAGCAGCGCGCGGTAAGCCGACCGTAAGCAAAGAACACCAAGCCAGATAAAGTGCAGTACACGATGCTCACTTGATCAAGCTGTTGGGCTGCTCTCGAACGATTGCGGCGACGAGCTTTAATAGCTGGGGTGATCGCGGACTGCCGCTGTAGCCGTTGTAGCGCTCCGCATGCTGGTCACAGCTACCCTTGCCGCGGCCACGCGGTACTCGCGGCCCTAACTGCCCCACAGTGCCGCACAGCCGCACTCAACAGCACCCCAGCTTCCCCGCCCCACCCCGGCCCTAGGAAGATAAAAAGGGGATGGCCGTAGCTCATCCTCGAAATAGCCGACGAGAGAAATCAAACATCGATGTATCGATTCGGCCACTGAGCCCGAATCAAGCGGTTAATCGCCGTCTTCATGCTCTCGATGCAACCGCTACGCCATCGCGCCGAACAGCCTGCCCACCACCACCGTCAGCCCCATGGCAAGCGCTCCCCAAAATGCAACTCGCATGGCGCCTTTGAGCCGCGACGCCCCGCCAACATGTGCTGCAGTCGCACCGAGGACGATCAAACTGATCATCGCGATCGCGATTGTCCATGCCACAAATGAAGCGGTCGGTGCAAGCAGCGCTGTTCCCACTGGGATCATCGCACCGGCGGCGAACGACAATGCCGAGGCGGTTGCCGCTTGAATGGGGCGAGCGCGCAACGTCTCCGTAATTCCCAACTCATCGCGGGCATGTGCGCCAAGCGCATCGGTTGACATGAGCTTTTCGGCCACCTGACGCGCCATCGTCGCGTCAAGGCCACGGCTCACATAGATCGAGGTCAGTTCTGCCAACTCACGCTCTGGATGACGTTCGAGCGAGCACTTCTCAAGGGCGATGTCGGCGTTCTCGGTATCGGCCTGCGATTGGACCGAAACATATTCGCCGGCCGCCATGGACACCGTGCCACCGACAAGCCCGGCGATGCCAGTGAGCAGAATGCTGTGTGGCGACGCACCCGAAGCGGCCACCCCAACGACCAAGCTAGCAACGGAAATGGTGCCGTCGTTCGCGCCAAGCACAGCCGCCCGGAGCCAGCCAATGTGCCGTGACTTGTGTAACGCCTGATCGGCCATGGATATTTTCTCTCAGCTGTGTCCGGTTAAAAATGATACTATACCCCCATACCGTATACGGAAGGCTCTCATGGGACACACCGTCCGCGAAAAAACAAAATTGCTTGCTCGCGTCCGCCGGCTGCGCGGTCAGGTCGAGGCTGTCGAACGCGCAATCGAAGGCGAACAAGGCTGCTCGGAGGTTTTGCAGCTGATTGCAGCCGTCCGAGGCGCCATCAATGGCCTGATGGCGGAGGTGATTGAGGACCACATCCAGATGCATGTTGCCAATCCAGCGATTAAGACGAATGCCGAACGCAAGCAAGGTGCCGACGAACTCATCGACGTCATACGCACTTATCTAAAATAGCTCGAAGGAATCCCGTTATGTCCGTGCACCACGACAAAAAGATTTCAGCCGACCTGGCGGACGCCGCCATGGCCCACACGACCGTGCCTGCTGCGCATGAAGATCACGACCATGACCACAATCATGACCATGACGAACATGATCATGCGCATGCGCATGCGTTTGAATGGCCTGAGGCGGTCCGCATCCTGTTAGTGGCACTCGCTGCAGCAGCGGTGTGGTTCCATCTGTGGGAACCGTGGACGCGCGTGAGCGTGATCGGCGTGGCAGGCGTGCTGATTGGCGGCTGGCCGATTTTCACCGAGGCGCTCAAGAACCTCATCGCCAAGCGCATGACAATGGAACTGTCGATGACGATCGCCATTGTCGCGGCCGCCGCCATCTCGCAGTTCTTTACCGCGCTGGTGATCACGTTGTTCGTGCTGGTGGCGGAAGTACTCGAAGGGCTGACAGTATCGCGCGGTCGCCGCGCCATTCGGGATCTTCTGGACTTCCTGCCACGTTCGGTTTCGGTTCGCCGCGCTGGGGCTGTCTCTGAAGTCGGTGCGGATACGCTTGCAGTGGGCGACGCAGTTCTGGTCAACCCGGGCGGTCGCATCCCCGTGGATGGCGTCGTGCTTGGCGGTCATTCGTTTGTGGATCAGTCGCG